>CAMNHH010000093.1 GCA_946539175.1 uncultured Clostridia bacterium
ATGCCCCAGGGGTCGGTGGCCTCGTCCAGGATGGCGCGCATCTTGGTGTTGATGACGTCGCGGGAGGGGAGGGTCTGATCCAGCTCCAGGTCACCGATGATGTTACGCAGGGTGGTGGCGGTGAGGGTCTCCATGGCGATCATGGGCTGCTCCACGCCGTAGGCATAGAGCTTGGGGTCGGTGATCTGGAAATACACCACGGTGTCGATCTGCATGGTAACGTTGTCCTTGGTGATGACGGGCTGGGGGGGATAGTCCAGAACCTGCTCCTTCAGGGTGACCCGCTTGGCGATGCGGTCAATGAAGGGGGTCAGGACGTGGAAGCCCACGCCCCACACGGTCTTGAAGGCGCCCAGACGCTCAATGACGTAGGCATGGGACTGCTTGACCACGTGGATGTGCTTGCCCAGGATGGCAAGGACCACCAGAACGATGGCCGCGATGATAATGTACTTGACGTAATCCATGTTTGTTTCCTCCTGTTGTGATTTGGATGGATTGGCTTACACGCTGCGAACAAAGGCGGGGGTCACCATGAGCTTGACGCCCTCCACGGACTGTACCTTCACCACCATCCCCGCAGGAATGCGGGTATCGTTGGCGGCCCGGGCGCTCCAGAGCTTGCCCTCCAGCCGCACGGTACCGGTGCCGGCCAGGTTGTCAATGACCTCCGTGACCACGGCCTCCTTGCCCATCAGGGCGTCCACGTTGGTGGGAGTCTTGTGGGGCTCCACAAACCTCCGCAGGAAGGGCCGGAGTGCCAGAAGCATCAGCAGGGAGATCAGGGCGAAGATCAGCACCTGCAGCCAGACCGCGGCCCCCAGCAGAGCGGCGGCCAGAGCGGCCAGAGCGCCCACCACGAACCAGAGACTGACCAGGGCTACGGTACTGAATTCCACCAGCAGAAATCCCGCGGCGAGACAGATCCAGAGAATTACCATATCGTACCCTCCTTTCAAAAATATTTTACTGCGATTTTATGTGCTTGTCAATGGGGGATTTGGGGAAAAGACCTTCCGGGAAGAGCCGGGGCGGGAAACAAAAAACTCATGCGGAGGATCCGGTCCTTCACATGAGTCTCACGCTTTCAGGCAGCCCGGCGGGGATGGCCCCGCGTGATGACGCTGCTGCCTCCGCGGCCTGCCGCGGCGCTACTCCCTCAAGAGCATATTCCCTTGTGGTCCCATTATACCATAAGCCCGGCCCTTGTCAAGTACTCCGGAAAAAATATTTTTCTGCGGCACGGCCCACCGTTTTTATGCTTTGGTTTTGCTTTTTGGGGTAGTTTCTCTTATTCTGTTCCAGAAAATCCGGTCCCGCCGCGCCGACGTGACGCGCCCGAGCCGGGTCCGGCCTCCGGCGGACGGTATGCGCACCCTGCTTTGCGGGCCGCAGGGATTTTTTCCATTTTTCAGTGGAATTTTTCCTTGCCAACGGAGGACTTTGCGGATATAATAAACTTAACGCTTTTGATCCAATGGAGAAAGATATGTCTGATTGCTTTACCTTTTCCGTTCCCTGCCTCTTCGGCCTGGAGGGCCTGGTGGGGGACGAGCTGCGGCGGCTGAGCCTGGAGAACGTCCGGGTGGAGAACGGCCGCGTGCTCTTTGAGGGCGGTCCCGAGGCCCTGGCCTCCGCCAATCTGCGGATGCGGATGGGGGAGCGGGTGCTGCTGCGGCTGGGGGCCTTCCAGGCCCGCAGCTTCGAGGAGCTGTACCAGGGAGTCAAGGCCCTGCCCCTGGAGGATTACATTCCCAAGGACGGCAAATTCCCCGTGAAGGGCCATTGCCTCAACTCCCAGCTCCACTCCGTGCCGGACTGCCAGGCCATCGTCAACAAGGCCGCTGCGGACCGGCTGGGGCAGCATTACGGCCTCAAGCGTCTGCCGGAAACCGGGGCGCTCTACCAGCTCCAGTTCTCTCTCATGAAGGACCGGTGCGAGATCTTCCTGGACACCAGCGGCGCGGGGCTCCACAAGCGGGGTTACCGGGCCGTGGGCAACGACGCCCCCCTGCGGGAGACCCTGGCCGCCGCCCTGGTGACCCTGGCCCGCTATCGGGGTCGGGACTTCTTCTGGGATCCCTTCTGCGGCAGCGGCACCATCGTCATTGAGGCGGCCCTGATGGCGCTGAACCGGGCCCCCGGCTTGAACCGGAGCTTTTCCGCCCAGAGCTGGGGCTTCGTGCCGCAGAGCGCCTGGGAGCTGGCCCGGCAGGCGGCAAAGGACGGAGAGTTCCGGGGTGAGTATCGGATCCTGGGCTCCGACAAGGACCCGGAGAGCCTGAACATCGCCATCTCCAACGCCAAAAAGGCCGGGGTGGGGAAGCTGATCCGCTTCGAGGAGGCGGACGCCACCAAGCGGGACCTGCCCGCGGAAAAGGGCGTCATCGTCTGCAACCCGCCCTACGGCGAGCGTATGCTGGAGCAGCGCAGCGCCCAGCGGCTCTACCAGGCCCTGGGGAGGCACCTGCGCTACGCCGACGGCTGGCAGAAGTTCATTATCTCCTCGGAGCCGGAGTTTGAGCACTACTTTGGCAGGCGGGCCGACAGGAAACGGAAGCTCTACAACGGAATGATCCAGTGCAACCTGTTCCAATATACGGGGGGCAGGGATCACGGTTCAAGGAACAGGGGTGAATCACTGTGAAGCACCTTTTTATCATCAATCCGGCGGCGGGGAAGTATGACCATACGACGGAGCTTTCCGAGCGGGTCCGGGCCGTCTGGGGGGAGCGGGGGCTGGACTATGCCATCCGGAGTTCCAAAAGGCCCGGCGACTGCACCGCCATCACGAGGGAGGCCGCGGCCTCCGGAGAGGAGCTCCGGGTCTACGCCTGCGGCGGCGACGGCACCCTGAACGAAGTGGTCAACGGGGCGGCCGGTGCGGCGAATCTGGCGGTGACCCACGTCCCCTGCGGCTCCGGCAACGACTTCATTAAGAATTTCAACGAGCCCGGCGCCTTCACGGACCTGGCGCGCCTTCTGGACGCGGAGGAGAAGACCCTGGATCTGATCCGGGTGGGGGAGGACCACAGCATCGACATCTGCTCCATGGGCATTGACGCCCGGATCGGCACCTCTATTCAGGAGTTCAAGCGTCTGCCCCTGCTGACGGGCCACGGGGCCTATAACGTCTCTACGCTGGTGAATCTGATCAAGGGCATCCACCGGCACTACGTGGTGGAGATCGAGGGCCAGACCATCGACGATCGCTTTACCCTGATCTGTGTCTGCAATGGCCGCTACTACGGCGGCGGCTACAAGCCCGTCCCCGAGGCCCGACCCGACGACGGCAGGCTGGAGGTGCTGCTGGTGAAGAAGGTGTCCCGGCTCCAGGTGGCGGGTCTCATCGGCAAGTACAAGGCGGGCCGCTACAGCGAGTTCCCGGAGCTCTTCCGCCACTTCTCCACGGACCGGCTGGTGATCCACTGCGACAGGGAAGAGGTGGTCAATCTGGACGGCGAGGCCCGCTGGGGCAAGGACGTGGAGATCCGGCTGTCCGACAAAAAGCTGCGCTTTTTCTATCCCAGGGGCCTGTCCCTGGATCCGTGATTTATAATATGAATACGACGCGGAAAATTTTCATAAAATTCCCGCGCCGTATTTTTTCTCTTTCGTCAATATTCCGAAATTTTCAAACATTGTCTCTATTTGTTGATTTTTGAAACTCACTTATGTATAATAAAGCGTAAAACCCAGCGACGTTTTTCGTTTTTCTAAGCCGTATTTTACTAAAAAGGAGAAAACGATCCATGAGAACCATCGGAACTGTCGTGCGGGGCGTTCGTGCGCCCATCATCCGTCAGGGCGACGACATCGCCGCCATCGCTGCCGCTTCCGTCCAGGCCGCCTGGGAAGAAGCCAACATCACCCCCAGAGATCGGGACGTGGTGGCCGTCACGGAATCCGTGGTGGCCAGAGCCCAGGGCAACTACGCCGGCATCCGGCAGATCGCGGCCGACGTGAAGGCCAAGACCGGCGGCGGCACCGTGGGCGTAGCCTTCCCCATCCTGAGCCGCAACCGCTTCTCCCTGCTGCTGAAGGGCATCTCCCTGGCCTGCAAGAAGGTTGTGGTCCTGCTCTCCTACCCCTCCGACGAGGTGGGTAATCATCTGGTGGACATCGACCTGCTGGACGAGGCGGGGATCAACCCCTACTCCGACACCCTGACCGTGGCTCAGTTCCGGGAGAAATTCGGCCACATCCTGCATCCCTTCACCGGCGTGGACTACATCGACTTCTACACCGACCTCATCGAGAGCTGCGGCGCGGAGGCGGAGATCCTGCTGGGCAACCGGGTCCAGACCCTGGTGCCCCTCTGCGACGCCGTCATCACCGCCGACATCCATACCCGCGCCCGCTCCAAGCGCCTGCTGAAGGCCGCCGGCTGCAAGTGCGTCCTGGGTCTGGACGATCTCATGACCGCCCCCGTGGACGGCAGCGGCTACAACGAGCGCTACGGCCTTCTGGGCTCCAACAAGGCCACTGAGGAGACCGTCAAGCTCTTCCCCAGAGACTGCGGTCCCGTGGCGGAGCGGATCTCCAGGCTGCTGTCTGAGGCCTCCGGCAAGCGGATCGAGGCCATGGTCTATGGCGACGGCGCCTTCAAGGACCCGGTGGGCAAGATCTGGGAGCTGGCGGACCCCGTGGTGAGCCCCGGCTACACCCAGGGCCTGGCGGGCACCCCCAATGAGCTGAAGCTGAAGTACCTGGCGGACAACGATTTCGGTGATCTGTCCGGCGAGGAACTGCGAAAGGCCATCGAGGACCGGATCCGCGCCAAGACCGGCGAGTCCCTGGTGGGCGACATGGCTGCCCAGGGCACCACGCCCCGGCAGCTGACGGATCTGATCGGCTCCCTCTGCGATCTGACCTCCGGCTCCGGCGACAAGGGCACTCCCATCATCTACATCCAAGGCTACTTCGACAACTACACCAACGAGTAAGCGATCCGCCCCGTCTCAGCCATGGAAAGGAGAACCACATGCTGATCCGAAACGCCAAAGAAGACGTCAAGTACGTGATGCACAGCCGCGAGGAGATCGCCGCCCGTGTCCGGGAGCTGGGCCGGGAGCTGACGGAGGAATTCAGGGACAAGAAGCCCCTGATGCTCTGTGTGCTGCGAGGCGCCGCTTTCTTCTTCACCGACCTGTGCAAGGAAATGGACTGCCTGATGGACATGGACTTCATCTCCGCCTCCAGCTACTTCAAGGGAACCAAGTCTACCGGCACCGTCCACCTGGTCAAGGACACCGACATCAACATGGAGGGCCGCCACGTCATCGTGGTGGAGGATATCATCGACTCCGGCCTGACCCTGGAGTATCTGGTGAAGCTCTTCAAGACCCGCAACCCCGCCTCTGTCACCACCGTTTCTCTGCTGGACAAGATCGTGGACAAGCCGGAGCGTTTCCAGGTGGATTACTACGGCTTCAAGATCCCCGACGAGTTCGTCATCGGCTACGGGCTGGATTACGCGGACTACTACCGCAACCTGCCCTACATCGGCGTCCTCAAGGAAGAGTGCTACCAATAGGAGGTTTCCATGCAGGCATTAAAAGACCGTATCAAGAACGAGGGGAAGATCCTGCCCGGCAGCATCGTCAAGGTGGACGGATTTCTGAACCATCGGGTGGACTGTGCCTTCATGGGCGAGATTGCCGATGAGTTTGCCCGGATTTTCGACCTGTCCCAGGTGGACCTGATCCTCACCGCTGAGGCCAGCGGCATCGCCCTGGCTTCCATCTGCGCCTTCAAATGGGGCAAGCCCATGATTTTCGCCAAGAAGGCCAAATCCGACAACATCGAGGGCGGCCTCTACAAGAGCGAGATCATGTCCTACACCTACAAGAAGAAAGTCACCCTGATCCTTTCCAAGCAATGGCTGACCCCCGGCACCCGGGTCCTGGTCATCGATGACTTCATGGCCCGGGGCGAGGCGGTACGGGGCCTCTGCAATCTGGTGGAGGAGGCCCAGGCCCAGCTGGTGGGCGTGGGCATCGCCGTGGAAAAGGGCTTCCAGGGCGGCGGTGACCGGCTGCGTGAAATGGGCGTCAACTATCATGCCCTGGCCGTCATCGAAGAAGCCGAACCCGATCATATTATTTTTAGAGATGAGGAGTAAATAATTCTATGAATTACGATTACAATACCAACGTCAGACCCGAATCCATGGAGCGCATCACCACTCCCGCTCTGGCCCAGGCCTTTATCAATGAGCAGATCGAAGCCCTCCGGACTCAGATCGGAGACAAGAAGGTGCTGCTGGCCCTCTCCGGCGGTGTTGACTCCTCCGTTGTGGCCGCACTGCTGATCCAGGCGGTGGGCAAGCAGCTCACCTGCGTCCACGTCAACCACGGCCTGCTGCGGAAGGGCGAGCCCGAGCAGGTCATCGAGGTGTTCCGGAATCAGATGAAGGCCAATCTGGTCTATGTGGACGCGGTGGACCGCTTCCTGGACAAGCTGGCCGGTGTCACCGATCCCGAGGAAAAGCGCCACATCATCGGCGCCGAGTTCATCCGCGTCTTCGAGGAGGAGGCCCGGAAGCTGGAGGACATCTCCTTCCTGGCCCAGGGTACCATCTACCCCGACATTCTGGAGTCCAAGGTGGGCGTCAAGGCCCATCACAATGTGGGCGGTCTGCCCGAGGACCTGAATTTCCAGCTGGTGGAGCCCGTCAAGCTGCTGTATAAGGACGAGGTCCGCGTGGTGGGCAAGGCTCTGGGCCTGCCCGACAATATGGTCTACCGTCAGCCCTTCCCGGGCCCCGGCCTGGGCGTGCGCTGCGTGGGCGCCATCACCCGGGATCGCCTGGAGGCCGTCCGGGAGTCCGACGCCATCCTGCGGGAGGAGTTCTACAAGCACGGCCTGGACGAGAAGGTCTGGCAGTACTTCACCGTGGTGCCCGATTTCAAGACCACCGGCATCCGGGATGGCAAGCGGAGCTATGACTGGCCCGTGGTCATCCGTGCCGTCAATACCGTGGACGCTGTCACCGCCCAGCCCGCGGAGCTGAACTTCGCCTTCGTGCAGAAGCTGGTGGCCCGCATCACCGCCGAGGTTCCCCACGTCAACCGCGTCCTCTGGGACGTAACCCCCAAGCCCTCGGCCACAATTGAGTGGGAATGATTGCAAAAACGCCGGAAACCCCTCATATCTCCATCGAATAACGGAAAAAGAGCTGTCTGATTTTGAAGTCAGGCAGCTCTTTTTTACCTTATTTGATGTCGATCCAGATTCCAATATCTCGCATTTCGGAATCCGGGACAGCTTGATAGAATCTTTGCGCTTCATCGTTGCTGGCAGTCAGAGCAATCAGCGTGTCAACGTGTCGATCCTTCAGGTTTTCCCTCAGTGCAGAAAGCAGCTTTTGTGCCGCGCCTTGGTGACGGCAGCTTTTCAGCACGCAGATCCAATCCAGATAGGCTTTTATGGAACCGTCAAAATGCGAGGGGATCAAAACAGCGTCAATTCGGCCGATCACACGATCGTTTTGATATGCCAAAAAGGAAATCGCGTTAGAAAACCGCTTGTCGCGGAAACTGGCTGTAATGCTTTTAATATACGCCGCATCGATCTCCCAGCCCCAGAAGTCTTCTTCGGCCCGAAGCGCCCGTTCAAATGCCAGAACATCCGGGATCTCCTGTTCGGTATACGGCTTGACGATGATCCTGTTTCGTTCAACCTCCGCCTGCATACGGTCGCACCATTTGTCCCATTTTTCCCGGTATTCTTCCTCTGAAATGATTCTTGTCATCAGATCACAGGGCGACTCGATCCCCTGCTCCCGGCAGGCCGCTACGCAGGCACGGTACATATCCCAAGACAGCTCGTCCTCATCCCAGACCAATGGAACCGCTTCGAGACCTGCCCGCAGTGCGGCCACCGCTCGGGTGTGTCCATCCGTCATAACCGGCCTGCCGTCCAGCAGCTTGACCGGGATCGGCTCAAAGCAGGAAAGCTCTGCCGGGTTCAGCCAGGCTTCAATATCCCGTAACTTCTTTTCGGAAATATAAAACTGCGAGGGCTGTAAGTCTTTCAGGTTCAATTCATGGATGTGCATCATTCATTCTCCTCCGAGCTGTTTTTCTTCGAAGAAATATCCCAGTGTGTCAACAAAGTCACCCTGATCGAATAATTCTTTTATCTGTTGCCTGTCAAGCCAGGCGATCTGCGCCACTTCTTTTGTCGTGGCCGTTTCCAAGGATACCGGGCCGTCATACGGAAACAGCCACACGTCCACAATATCCGAAAACCTGACGCCGTTCACGATTCTGCCGATTGTGGAACGTACGATCTTTCCGTCTTTCGGTTCCAGAGACAAGCCGACTTCTTCTTTTGTTTCCCGGAGAGCGCCCGTCAAGCTGTCCTCTCCCTTGAGAACAGAACCTCCGACACACTCCCATTTGAGCGGATGTGTCGGACGATCCGCGCTGCGTTGTGAAATCAGGTATTTCCCACACCTGTTTCTGATCCAGACGTGAACAACCAGATGATAGTTTCCCTGCGGTATCTCTTCACCGCGGACCTGATCCTGCCCGGTCAGTTCGCGTTTTTCATTATACAGATCCCATATTTCCTTGCTCTCCATATCCGCCTCATATCTTCATTGGATGGATTGTTCGCGTTTTCTTTTGAACGCCTTGACCGGGCGGCGGGAAAAACCTGCCGCTGTTACGACGTTCTGAATGATCAGTCCCACAGGAATGAAAAGTGCCGGATCAGGAACGCTCGATATTCTTTGCTAAGCGGATCGTCCAGATGATCTCTGATATAGTTTGCGTGCAGCTTCTGCTCGGCAGGGTCGATCTCGGCGTATCGGTGAACAATTACGTTTCCGGCGGCCTCTTCTCGGAGAATCTCCGCATAGACGTTCGGGATATGCTCCGCCAGGACAACAGGCACGTCAACGCTGCTTTCCCATGTGTGGCCTTTGGTGTTTTTCAGGTTTACAGAAGAAACAGGCCGATAGATGAACCCTTCTTTCCCCTCGTACATCGTTTTCAATTGGTCCGGGAAGCG
>CAMNHH010000094.1 GCA_946539175.1 uncultured Clostridia bacterium
CCTCCGACATCCGCTCCATGTGCTGCCGTCTGCGTCTGGACCTGCGCGAGCTGCGGAAAAAGTCCGGCGGCTTCTTCGGCTCCGGCGAGTCCACGGGCTCCGTGGGCGTCGTGACCATTAACCTGCCCCGCATCGCCTACCAGGCCGCCGACGAGGCGGACTTCTACAAGCGCCTGGACCGGCTCATGGACATCGCGGCCCGCTCCCTGAAGATCAAGCGCGACGTCATCACCAAGCTGCTGGAGGGCGGCCTGTATCCCTACACCAAGCGCTACCTGGGCACCTTCGCCAACCACTTCTCCACCATCGGCCTCATCGGCATGAACGAGATGGGCCTCAACGCCAAGTGGCTCCGCAAGGACATGACCCACCCCGAGACCCAGGAGTTCTCCAAGCAAGTGCTGAACCACATGCGCGAGCGCCTGTCCGACTACCAGGAGAAATACGGCGACCTCTACAACCTGGAGGCCACCCCCGCGGAGTCCACCACCTACCGCTTCGCCAAGCACGACAAGAAGGACTTCCCCAACATCATCACCGCCAACATGAACGGCACTCCCTACTACACCAACTCCTCCCACCTGCCCGTGGGCTACACCGAGGACGTGTTCTCCGCCCTGGATATCCAGGACGAGCTGCAGACCCTCTATACCTCCGGCACCGTCTTCCACGCCTTCCTGGGCGAGAAGCTGCCGGACTGGAAGGCCGCGGCCAAGCTGGTGCGGAAGATTGCCGAGAACTACAAGCTGCCCTACTACACCCTGTCTCCCACCTACTCCGTCTGCCCGGATCACGGCTACCTGGCCGGCGAGCAGTATACCTGCCCCCACTGCGGCAAGAAGACCGAGGTCTACTCCCGCATCACCGGCTACTACCGGCCCGTGCAGAACTGGAACGACGGCAAGGCCCAGGAGTTCAAGGATCGGAAGGTCTACGACGTGGGCGGCTCCATGCTCCACCGCTTCCATGAGCCCCTGAGCGCCGCCGCGGCCCCCTCCGCCGCCCCCTCCGCCGTCAGGCTGGAGACCGTAGGGGCCGATGCCCACATCGGCCCTGCTGCCGAGGCTGCCGCTCCTGCTGCGGAAGCTTCCCCCAACGGCCTCATCCTCTTCACCACCTCCACCTGTCCCAAGTGCGTCATGGCCAAGAAGTTCCTGGCCGACGCGGGCATCGCCTATGAGACCGTGGTGGTAGACCGGAGCCCCGAGCTGGCCAGGCAGTACGGCGTCCGCCAGGCCCCCACGCTGCTGGTGCTGGAGAACGGCAAGGAAGTCCAGCGGATCGAAAACCCCTCCAACATCCGCCGCTTCTGCGAGGAGCAGAGCTGATCAGAAAAAAAGAGCCAGGCAGCCATTCGCGGCTGCCTGGCTTTGCGTCTATTGCTTTTTCTGCCCGTGCTGCAGGATGTAGTCCCGTTCCCGGGACAGCTCCGTGCGGAGCCGGGCTCCGTCCCAGTGGATATTGGTGGGGGTCACCATGGCCTTCAGGGCCACGGGAGGCAGACCCCGGTCCCGGAAGAACTGGAGCAGATCCCCCAGCATCCGATCCCGGAAGGCGAACATCACCAGCATCTCCTCCCTGGGGCCGCCGTCGGGGAGCTCCGTCGGGCGGCGGGCAAAGCCGGGCAGCTCCAAAAGCGCTCCCAGGGGCTGGTTCCAGTCCCGGGGCGAAACCTCCAGCGCCCGGATCTCCGAGGCGTGGAGCCAGCTCTTGACGGCGGCCAGCCGCCCCGGGTCCGTGAAGCCGTAGAGCAGCACCGTGGGCCGGGGAAGCAGTTCTGTCATAGGGAGCCCTCCTTTTGAAAAATCAGTTCTTCGATGCCCCGGGCCACGCCGCTTTCGTCGCAGGAGGCGGTGATCCGGTCCGCGGCGGCCTTGAGCTCCGGGGCGGCGTTGGCCATGGCCACGCCGATCCCGGCGGCCCGCAGCATCGTCAGATCGTTGAGATCGTCCCCGAAGGCCGCGGTCCCGGCCCGCTCGATGCCCAGCAGCTCCGCCAGACGGGTCAGGGCCAGCCCCTTCTGGGCCTCCTTCAGATTGATCTCCACGTTCCGGGGGATGGAGCTGGTGATTGCCAGATCCGGGAAGCGCCTGGCCAACTCCTCCATGCTCCGCAGCCGCAGCGCCGGGTCCAGGAAAAAGCTCTGGACCTTCTGAACCCCGTGCCGGACCTGGGCCAGGTGGGCCTTCAGCTCGGGCACCGGGCTCCGCAGCTTTTGCAGCATCTCCAGACTGTGGCGGTGAGGGGCGTAATCCGCCGCCCGGTCATAGTGGGCCTGGCTCATCCAGCCCCAGTCATCCATGTAGCAGTCGTAGATCACGGGCAGCGTATCCAGATATTCCATCACCTCCACGGCCCGCTGCCAGCTCAGCTCCGCCCGAAAAACGGGCCGGCCGGTCCGAACGTCGTAGATCTGGGCGCCGTTGATGGCAATGGCGTAGTGGAGGAAGGGGAGGCTCCGGACGCTCTCCGGGATGGCCCCGTAAAAGCGCCCCGTGGCGGGCACCAGCTCGATGCCCAGCTCCGCCGCCCGGGTCAGGGCAAGCAGGTTTTCCCGGGTCAGGCGCTTGTCCGTGGTGAGCAGTGTGCCGTCCAGGTCAAAGGCGATCAGCTTCACGGGGGAGGTCTGGGAGGCGGCTTGGCTCATAGCAGCTTCACCACCCGGATGGCGGGGTCCACGGCCTGGGCGAAGCGATGGAAATCCGCAGGACTTCCGGCCACGCTGCCGTAGTGGATGGGGGCCACGGCCCGGGGCTTCATCCGGTTCACCAGGGCTGCAGCCTCCGGGGCGTCCATGGTGTACTTGCCGCCGATGGGCAGCAGGGCCAGGTCGCAGCGCACGGCGGCGGCCTCGGCTGTGGCGTCGGTGTCCCCGGCCACATAGACCCGCAGTCCCTCCACCGTCAGCACGTAACCCACCCAGGCATTTTCTCTGGGGTGGAAGGGCTTGGCGGGGTTGTAGGCGGCCACCGCCTCAAAGGGCTGGCCCCAGGCCTCGCCCCGGTCCCCGGGCCGGACCTGCAGCACCGGGCGCCCCTTGGTGACGGCGGCGGTGCTTCTGGCGCAGGAGGCGGGCAGCACGAAGCGGGTTTCAGGCTTGCCGACCTTCTCCGTGTCCTCGGGGGAGCAGTGGTCAAAATGGTCGTGGGTGTAGAAGATCAGATCCGCGTCGTGGGGGGCATCCTCCAGCCGGAAGGGATCCACGTAGATCACCCGCCCGGCGGCCTCCAGCCGCAGGCTGCTGTGGGTGTTCACCCGAATGTGCTGTAAGAGCTGATCAATGCGTTCCATTTGCGGGGCTCCTTTCCTGTTTTTGAATATGATACCACGATTTTTGATGCTTGTAAAGGAAAAAACGCCTTGCTTCCCCGCCGGAAGGCGTGATATAATGAAGCGGAGAAACGAAGGGGGGACGGCCTATGGACCGTATGATCAACGCCCTGATCGCCGGACTGACGGCCGGCGTGACGCTGTACTTCTGCCGGGAGGAGGGGCGGCTCAGCGGGAAGCGGCTCCGCCGGGCCCTGCGCTACTTTACGGTGCAGAGCAATCTGCTCTGCGCCGTCGGGGCCCTGTGCCTGTGTGTCTGGCCGGAGGCCCCCTGGGCCTGGCTTCTGAAGTACGTCGGCACGGCGGCGGTGACGGTGACCATGCTGACGGTATTCCTCTACCTCTGGCCCGCGGTGGGCAGCCTGAAGCCTCTGATGGAGGGGGCGGACCTGTATATGCATCTGGTGACGCCTCTGCTGGCCCTGCTGAGCTTCTGCCTCTGGGAACGCCGGGGCCTGGGCCTGGGTACGGCTTTGCTGGGCCTGCTGCCTGTGCTGCTCTATGCCGGGCTCTACGGCTACCAGATCCTGCTGCAGCGGCCGGAGCGCCGCTGGGAGGACTTCTACGGCTTCAACCGGGGCGGCAAGTGGTATCTGGCCGCCTGCGCCATGCTGCTGGGGAACCTGCTGATCTGCCTGGGGCTCTGGGGGCTGCAGCAGCTCTGAAGGAATGAACAAAACGCGCGCGCCGCGAAGCTGCGGCACGCGCGTATGTTTTTTGGTGTGATCAGCCGCCGAAGACCTTCAGCAGGAAGCCGGCCGCGATGGCGGAGCCGATGACGCCGGCCACATTGGGGCCCATGGCGTGCATCAGCAGGAAGTTCTTGGGGTTCGCCTTCTGGCCCTCGATCTGGGACACACGGGCCGCCATGGGAACGGCGGAGACGCCGGCGGAGCCGATCAGGGGGTTGATCTTGCCGCCCGTGACCTTGTACATGATCTTGGCCACCAGCAGACCGCCCACGGTGGAGAAGCAGAAGGCCAGCAGGCCCAGCACCACGATCAGGATGGTCTGGAGGGTCAGGAACTGGGAGCCCGCCATGGTGGCGCCCACGGAAATGCCCAGGAACACGGTGATGATGTTCATCAGCGCGTTCTGCACGGTGTCGCTCAGACGCTCGGTGACGCCGCACTCCCGCCACAGGTTGCCCAGCATCAGACAGCCGATCAGAGGAGCGGTGGAGGGCAGCAGCAGGACGCAGAAGATGGTGACCACGATGGGGAAGATGATCTTCTCGGTCTTGGTGACCTCACGGGCCTGGGTCATGACCACCTCCCGCTCCTTCTTGGTGGTGAGGAGCTTCATGATGGGAGGCTGGATCATGGGGATCAGGGCCATGTAGGAGTAGGCCGCGATGGCGATGGCGCCCAGAAGCTCGGGGGCCAGCTTGGTGGTCAGATAGATGGCGGTGGGGCCGTCGGCACCGCCGATGATGCCGATGGAGGCCGCCTGGTTGCCGGTGAAGAAGCCGGAGGCGGAGGCGCCGAAGAAGGCCAGGAACACGCCCAGCTGGGCGGCAGCGCCCAGGATCAGGGAGGAGGGACGGGCAATCAGGGGACCGAAGTCGGTCATGGCGCCCACGCCCATGAAGATCAGGGAGGGGTACAGACCCGCCTTGACGCCGATGTAGAGGATGTCCAGGAAGCCGGCGTTCTTCAGAATGTAGCCGTAGCTGTGATAGTTGGCGCTGTTGGCGTCCAGGAACTCATTCCAGAGATTGGGATGGTACAGGGCGTCGGCCTCGGTGAGGCCTACGAAGTAGGAGACGTTCACCAGCAGGCAGCCGAAGGCAATACCCACCAGCAGCAGAGGCTCGAACTTCTTCTTGATGCCCAGGTACAGCAGCACGCAGGCGATGACGATCATCACCGCGTTCTGCCAGCCGCCGTTCTGGAAGAAGCCGGCAAAGCCGGATTCCCCAAGCAGCTTTTTCAGGGTTTCAACAATATCCATGCCGAACCCTCCCTCAGGCGATCACAACCAGAGCCGCGCCGGTATCCACCTTGTCGCCGACCTTGGTGACCACCTGGGCCACGGTGCCGTCCTTGGGAGAGACGATCTCGTTCTCCATCTTCATGGCCTCCAGGATCACCAGGATCTGACCGGCCTTGACGGCGTCGCCCTGCTTGACCTCGACCTTCAGAATGTTGCCGGGCATGGGGGCGTTGACGGTCTCACCGGCGGCCAGAGAGGCGGGGGCGGCGGGAGCGGGAGCAGCGGCGGGAGCGGCGGCAGGGGCAGCGGAGGCGGCGGGAGCGGGGGCATAGGCCTCGTACTCGTCCAGCAGCATGGCCTTGCCGGCCTCCACCTCCACCTCATAGGTGCGGTTGTTCAAAGTGACCTTATATTTCATCTTATTTGACCTCCTTAATGGACTTGAAGCGCAGCTCGTTCAGGGGCTTGCCCATCTGATCGGCCACAATGGCCATGATCATAGCGGCTTCCTTGTCGGGTACGTCGAAGCGCTTGACCTCACCGGCGGTACCGGGGGCCACGGGCTTCTTAGGCTCCTTGGCAGGGGCGGCAGGCGCGTTGGCTGCCTTGGGCATGGCCTTGGCGTTCCGGGCAGCCTCCGCCAAGGCGGCCTTCCGGGCCGCCATGGACTTGAAGACGGCGCCCATGATGTACACGATGGCCATCAGGACCAGCAGCCCCATGAAGACCACGGCGTAGCCCAAAACCGCGGTAAGCACCGTGTCGCCAAAGGGAAGCATGGTGCCGGAGGCGGCAACATCCATCATAATCTGCATGGCGTGTCCTCCTTAGATGGCTTCGATGGTGTAGGTGGCGACGTTCTCTTCCTTGGCCTTGCGCTTCTCAAAGAACTCCTTGGCCTGCTTGGGGTAGCAGATGTAGCTCATGATGTCCTCTTCGGACCGGGCCAGCTCGCCCAGCTCTTCCTTGGCCTTGGCAAAGTCGGCGCCGGTGCGCTTGGCGTCCTCAATGCGGCAGTCCACAGGCTGGTTGCCGGCGCCCAGGATCTTGTCCTGCAGCTCCTGGCTCACGGGAGCGGGGGCAATGCCGTATTCGCCCTTGAAGTAGTTCTTCACCTCGTTGGAGATGTTCTTGTAGCGCTCGCCCACCAGCACGTTGGTGACGGCCTGGTTGCCCACCATCTGGGACAGGGGGGTGACCAGCGGAGGATAGCCCAGATCCTTGCGGACCTCGGGAATCTCCGCCAGGGCGGCGTCGAACTTGTCCATAGCGCCCATGTCGGTCAGGTTGGCGATCATGTTGGAGAGCATGCCGCCGGGGACCTTGTAGACCAGGGCCTGGGCGTCGGTGCCCATGGACTTGGGGGACAGGGTGCCCTTGTCGATGTACTTCTGCTTGATGGGCTTGAAGTAGTCGTTGACCTGATTGATGACCTTCTCATTCAGACCGCAGTCGATGCCGTACTGGCTCAGAGCGTAGTACATGGACTCGGTGGCGGGCTGAGAGGTGCCGTTGGAGAAGCAGGAGGTGGCGCAGTCGATCACGTCCACGCCGGACTCGATGGCCTTGGTGATGGTCATATAGGCCATGCCGGTGGTGCAGTGGGTGTGCAGGATCACGGGCACGTCGGGCAGGGCGGCCTTGATGCCCTTGATCAGGTGCTCGGCCTCAAAGGGGCTCATGGTGCCGGCCATGTCCTTCAGGCACACGGTCTCAAAGCCCATCGCCACCAGCTTCTTGCACATTTCCACGTACTTGTCCACGGTGTGAACGGGGCTCTGGGTGTAGGAGATGCAGCCGGAGGCGATGACGTGCCGGTTGTACTTCTTGGAGTAGGTCTTCACGGCCTTCAGGGCGGTCTCGATGTTGCGGAAGTCGTTCAGCGCGTCGAAGATGCGGATGATGTCGATTCCGTTCTTGATGGCCAGCTCCACGAACTTCTCCACCACGTCGTCGTGGTAGTGCTTGTAGCCCAGCAGATTCTGGCCACGCAGCAGCATCTGCAGCTTGGTGTTGGGCATGTGCTTGCGGATGTTCCGCAGCCGCTCCCAGGGATCCTCGCCCAGATAGCGCAGGCAGGAGTCGAAGGTGGCGCCGCCCCAGCATTCCACAGAATAGTACCCGGCCTTGTCCATGGTCTCGAGGATGTCCTCGAAATCGGCGTAGGGCAGGCGGGTGGCCATCAGCGACTGGTTGGCGTCACGAAGGACAGTTTCGGTGATGCGTACTTTTTTACCCATTGATATATCCTCCGATATACGTTTTAGGAAGGCCGGACCGGAGTGAGAAACTCCTTCCAGCTCCAAATTCTTCCACGTAACATTATAGCACAAGCCCCCCGAAATTGCTACTGTTATTTTCATCAAAAATCCACATTTTTCTTCCCGCACAATTAGCCTATTTTCCTGCGAAAATACGGCTTGCAAAAAGTCTGCCGGAGATATATAATAAAAAAACAGGATAACTGATATCCGAATGAAAGGAAGGCAGCAAATATGGCAAACTTAGATCTGACCAAATACGGCATCTCCGGCACCACCGAGATCGTCCACAACCCCTCCTATGAGTACCTCTTCCAGGCGGAGATGGATCCCACCCTCACCGGCTATGAGAAGGGCGTGCTCACCGAGCTGGACGCGGTGAACGTCATGACCGGCATCTACACCGGCCGCTCCCCCAAGGACAAATACATCGTCATGGACGAGACCTCCAAGGACACCGTCTGGTGGACCACCGAGGGCTACAAGAACGACAATCATCCCATGACCGAGGCGGTCTGGAAGGAAGTCAAGAAGCTGGCAGTGAAGGAGCTCTGCGGAAAGAAGCTCTACGTGATGGATTGCTTCTGCGGAGCCAACAAGGACACCCGTATGGCCGTTCGCTTCATCGTGGAGGTGGCCTGGCAGGCCCACTTCATCAAGAACATGTTCATCCAGCCCACCGCCGAGGAGCTGGAGGCCTTTGAGCCCGACTTCGTGGTCTACAACGCGTCCCTTGCCAAGTGCGAGAACTACGCCGAGCTGGGTCTGCGCTCCGACACCGTGGTGGCCTTCAACGTCACCTCCCGCGAGCAGGTCATCATCAACACCTGGTACGGCGGCGAGATGAAGAAGGGCATGTTCTCCATGATGAACTACTATCTGCCCCTGAAGGGCATTGCTGCCATGCACTGCTCCGCCAACACCGACATGAACGGCGAAAACACCGCCATCTTCTTCGGCCTGTCCGGCACCGGCAAGACCACCCTGTCCACCGACCCCAAGCGCCTGCTGATCGGCGACGACGAGCACGGCTGGGACGACAACGGCGTCTTCAACTTCGAGGGCGGCTGCTACGCCAAGGTCATCAACCTGGACAAGGAATCCGAGCCCGACATCTACAACGCCATCCGCCGCAACGCACTGCTGGAGAACGTGACCGTGGATGAAAATGGCAAGATTGACTTCAAGGACAAGTCCGTCACCGAGAACACCCGTGTTTCCTACCCCATCGAGCACATCGAGAAGATCGTCAAGAACGTGCGGCCCATCTCCGCCGGCCCCGCCGCCAAGAACGTGATCTTCCTTTCCGCCGACGCCTTCGGCGTGCTGCCTCCCGTGTCCATCCTGACCCCGGAGCAGACCAAGTACTACTTCCTCTCCGGCTTCACCGCCAAGCTGGCGGGCACCGAGCGGGGCATCACCGAGCCCACTCCCACCTTCTCCGCCTGCTTCGGCCAGGCCTTCCTGG
>CAMNHH010000095.1 GCA_946539175.1 uncultured Clostridia bacterium
CTGTTTGCAGTCAGCACTGCGTTAGATTGGAATTATGGTAGAAAATGACAAGCTACAAAAGCAAATAGCCGTTGCCCTCGAAAACGAGTCCCTTGATCCGGTCGGCCCTGGTGCCGCAGCACAGAAACAGCACGTTCCTTTCCGCGGGGTCCATCTGGAACTGCTCCTGCACAATCGCGGCCAGGCCGTCGATCCCGCAGCGAAGATCCGTCCTGCCGCAGGCAATCACGACGCGGCTGAATCCCTTCGCGTCATTCAGCATGGGAAAGCAGCTCCTTGATCTGCCGCATCAGCTTGTGGGAGACTTCGTTCATCAAAGACAGCTCCGTATCACCCACCCGCAGCACTGCCACGGGGCGGAATGCGGTCCCAGCTTCTGGAAACGACTTGTACGCCGCGGTTTTCCGGACGCGCGGCGGTCTGACCGACGTTGACTTCGCTTCCACAGAAGCAAGCGCCTGACTGCTCGATGCGGCAACCGGAATCTCAACGAGGGGCTGCCCGGAAGCCGGAGCAATCGCGGTGCAGGGATTTCCCGGATGATCCGGCTGCGCTCCGACAGCCCCAAACGCTTCACGCTCCCAGCGATAATAGGTCGAGGTGCTCCAGACATTCCGGGAGCACCATTCTATGACCGTCAGCCCACTGGCCCGGCAGTCCATGATGCGCTTCTTCCACTCCTCCAAATTGGCAGCGTGTTTCAATTCTGTCGCGTGCATACTGACCCCACCTTCCCGCCTACCGTATATGTCCCGGGAATTCTCGTCTATTCCCGAGAATTCCTGAGAATTCTTGGGACACTGTGCCACACGCCCAGAACATTATCTCATATCCCGGCAGTTTTTGGAAGGTACGGGTTATTTACCGTTTACCATACAGGGTATAATCTACCTGCTTATGTTTTTGTATCACACCAATAGTATAAGCCGACAGCCGACACGTTTCAAGTGCCGGCTGCCGTTATTTTTTCACTATTTTGCGGCTGCCTCGTTAATGAGACAGCCCCTTTGTACCCGTTTGATTTTTATGGTGCGAATTGCTCTGTTTGCTTGATTCAGTGCTGAAGAGCATCTCAAATCCTGAATGTGCTCACGCCGCTGTGAAGCGCCTCTATAACGCTTGAGATTTCCTCGGAAATCGCAGAGGGAAGATAATTCGGATCTTTCCTGGATTCAATCGCTTTTGAAAACGCAACAATCTCATAACGGATTCCCTCGCCATCCAGTTGGTAGAAGAATCTCTTGTTTTCTGTGGCATTTTCATACCGTACTTCAAAATAGTCCGTTTTCCACCAGGGCGCGGGCACATATATATAACCTTCCGTACCGGTAATTACCAGATCTCCTTCAGATTTTGCGGCCTTTGCGACCCGCAGGGAGGCAACCGCATCACAGTACAGAAAATCAATTTTTGTAAATCCGTCAAAACGCATGGCGTCATCCAGAAAATGTGTGGTAATGGTTTTGTCTGTGTAATGACAGCCGAGAATATCAAAAATCGGAAGCATGGCCGTCGGGCCCCAGGCGCAGATACTGCTCCACTTTCTCTCCAGATCCTTTGCAGGCTTGGTCATCAAACTGGTACAAACCGTGTCAACAGAAACAACTTTTCCGATCTTGCCGCTCTTGGCTAGCAAAGAAAGCCTGGAGTATGCCGTAGAATAAACGGTTTTGATGCCGTCCATCAGGATACAGCCGTGCGCCTTTGCCAGACCGAACAATTCCGCAGTCTGTTTCCGCTCCAGTGAGATCGGAGATTCGCAGAGGACATGCTTCCCGGCCATTATCGCGTTCTTCACGTGAGCGTAATGGCAGTTTGGCATTGAGACAACGTATAAGGCGTCCGACAGCTCCAATAACTCCTCATAACTTGAAACTAGCGGGATATCTTCAGGTATCTGAAAATCGATTCTTTGAGAAGGATATAATCCCGTGATTTCAACCCCGTTTACGCACTTTGCCTCACGGATGAATTTCGGGATGACGCCGGAGTTTCCGACGATTCCCAGGCGCAGCCTTCGATGATTGGAGCGGATTTCTGTGCTGGAAATGCCCTGGGTTCTCGGCAGATAGATGACCTGACAATACTCCTTCAGATAATCAAACTTTCCTTCCCAATCGGAGCCAACTGTAAATACGTCTATGTTCAGACGCTTGATGTCATCAATCTTTTGCCCTTCGTATTCCTCCACAATGATCTCATCGGCCAGGCCTGTTTGCTTTACAGCCTCAATCCGCTCCATAAGGGCCTGCTGGTTGTTGATCTTTCCCCTGGTGCGGTCATAATCATCGCTGGTGACGCCCACAACCAGATAGTCCCCCAGGGCCTTGGCCCGCTGCAGCAGTCGGACGTGACCGTAGTGTAGCATATCATAGGTTCCGTAGGTAATGACCTTAATCATGACATATCCTCTTTCAAATCGGCTGTTTTACAGAATTTCTCTCTGCCGCAGATCATGCAGGGCGTGGATCAGCGTGCTGTTATCGTGCTCTGTTATAAAGCCAATGTGTCCGACCCGGAATACACTGTCCGCCCAAATTCCGCCATTGGGACAGATCCATATCTGGTATTCATCCTTCAGGATTCGGAAAATCTCCTTTGCATTCTGTTTTGCGGGCCGCAGGGCTGTCACCGCATTGGAGGGAGACTCGGAAAACTGCTCCAGCGGCAAATCCTGAATTCCACAGCGGAAATGATTCGCAACCGCAGAGATCCGCCGTTGCTCTGCTTCCACGCCGCCGCTCTCCCGGATTGAGGTGAGCCGCTTGTGAATCTGCAGTAGAGTGGTAACGGCAGGGGTAAAGGGAGTCTGCCCCCGAACTCCATTTACCAGCGCCTCCTTGAGGCTCAGGTACATACACAACTCCGGATTCTCTTCCACACGAGCAAGCGCGGCAGGCGATAGTGCGACCACGGAGATGCCGGGCTGCACAGCCAGAGCCTTTTGGGACCCGGTAATGACAGCAGCGGCGCCCAGGGCTTCCATATCCAGCTTGTCAGCCAGAAAGGCACTGATAGCGTCCACGAGCAGCAGAATACGGTTTTTCCTGCAGAAGGCAGCAATCATTGGCATATTATACAAGACACCGGAGGAAGTCTCGTGCATATTGACCAACAATGCGGTATATCCCTGCCCTGCATAGGGCTCCAGATGCTCCTGCTTTAGGGCGCGGCCGAATGGAAGCTTGATTTCCGTGAAATTTTTGCAATGCAGGGCACAAAGCTCTACGAAGCGCTGCCCAAAGCTGCCGCCGTTGATAACGAGGACTTTGTCCTGCGCGTTCAGAACGTTCATCACCAGAGATTCCATAGCGCCAGTGCCGGATGAGGTCAAAAACACACAGCGGCTCTGGGCCGGTGCATGCAAAAACTCCAGCATTAGGTTCTCGTTCTCCAGCATCAACGCCGAAAACTCCGGCGTGCGGAAATAGGGGGTCGAGTGATTTGCAACCTCAAGAATATCCTCTGCGGACATCACTGGGCCGACGGTAAAATTTAGCAAGATGCATTCTCCTTTGCTTAGTCAGACGATTGCCTTTCAACTTTTTCAGTCGGATTGATGGGTATAAGTTCTGAGCTTAATCAACCCGGCACCAGGATACTGTTTTTCGATATAATGCTCAGAAGGGAAAAAACCATTTTTCTTTGCAACCTTTTGCGATGCAATAGGCTTGAGGGAAACGCACACTACAACGCACGGTAGGAGGAGTCGTAGATTGCTCATGATGCTCAAGCCAGTATATAAATCAGTGTTGGGATCACCTTTTCAAGCACAAATAAGTGGCACCTTGAGTCCGTACACTAAGGATTGTTTTAACGCCTGTTAAATGCTTGGTGATCCAGTCACTGCGTTCTCCTCACCATTCCTATATGAGGAGGTCAGCATTGTGAAAGTTGTATTTCCGACTTGTTGTGGAGTTGATGTGCACAAGCGATTCCTGGTCGCTACCATCATTACCACGCCGACTGATATCTGTGCGCATGAGACAATTATATCCTGTTGCCCTCAAAAAGGCAATAATTTTTACAAATATTGTTCGTTTCTGCGGTGGAGTACAGAAACAAGAATTCGCATCAAAGCCCCTGCGTGTGCGAGGCGCCGGTCTCTTCCTTGAAGAGACCGGCGCCTGTATGATGAAGTTCATGTGCTTACGGTTCTGCGGCTGTCCAGCCATAGACGCCGGGTTCCCAGATATTGCCGTTACCGTGGGTGTTCAGCCAGTGCTTCCCACCGTGGCTGACCTTCGCCCCGGCCGGATAGGCGTCCTCGCTGCCCAAGGGCTGCCGCCACTCCGGCCACTCCTCGGCGGGGTTGTCCACCCTGGCCCAGATGGCCGGCACCAGATCCGGCGGCCAGTCCGACTGGCTGTGGTGGGCGT
Organism: uncultured Clostridia bacterium; assembly: GCA_946539175.1. Lineage (GTDB taxonomy): Bacteria > Bacillota > Clostridia > Oscillospirales > Oscillospiraceae > JAFRPC01. The sequence continues at coordinate 4,380 of CAMNHH010000095.1, forward strand.
CCGGGATTAAGCGGTACAACAAATCCCCGTAACGCACCCTCTGTCCCTTAACGTAGTCAGCCTCCGGCTGCCAACAGGGAAAGAGCACCACGCCCTCCAGGGCATCCGCGTCTTCCAGACTTGCGCTGGCCTTAACAATCAGTTGCCGGAGCTTTTCCGCTTTTTCTCTGGTCAAATGACGCACCTCCCAAAATGATATTCAGCGCCTGCTCGTCGGTAATATTGGGGTCTTCCACCCAGCGCCACCCCTGAACGATTTCCCCGGTGCTGTCGTCCCAGGTTTCGGTGTAATGTCCGCTGCCACGGGGCTCGGGCTGCTCTGTAAGCCGGAGAGGCTGATAGCCCAGAGAAGTGTAGACGGAATCCGCCGGGTTCCCCAGCAGCCGGTCTTTAACCGCAATCGGGTTAGGCGCGTAGATCGGAAAGTTGTCCTTCAGCTTGGCGTATCTCAAGCTATGTCACCTCCCCCAGACCCATAATAAGTAATGTCCTTGTGCTGATTGGAAATCATTTCATCCTTCGTCAGCTTGCGATTGTAAATTCGAATGGCGTGAAGCGTTCCTGTATAGATCGCATTCGGTGTTACATCCAGCGTAAAACGATTACATCCCAGATACGTTCGGCCGGTGCTATTGGAGGTATAGCTTGTGCTTGAGGTGCCGGTTACACAGATGCCGTTTTTGACGCATTGGTCAGCTGTTCGGCTGATCCGGTTTTTCACCTCGCCTATGTGCGCCTGGAACAGCTCTCGCTGTATTCCGTCCAATCCCATTGCGATTCTGGTTTGGACTTGGCCCCCGCTGGTGCCGCCATTGCCAAAGCGCATAGAAGCGCCAACACTTCCGTTTATCTTCGGCTGGCAAAAAAGAGCCTTGGAATAGATTTCGTTAGCGCCTGTGAAAACTACCTCAATCGTCTCGCCCTCCCAGTTTTTGGAGACGGCCCCGTCATACTCGCCGTATGCAGTTCCGTCCAGGATCAGACCATTCGACGAGACGGTGCAGTTTGTCAGCGAAAAGGTCTTTTTGCCGATGATGTCTGTCCACGTACGCGAGGAGAGAAGTTGCTTTCCGTCCAGAAAGAACACAAGGCCGTGTTTGATGTACCCGTCAGGGACAAGACTGCCCACATTTGCAGCCATCAACACCCTGCGCCTTGTCAACAAGCTATTCATCAACCTGCACCGCCCAACTGCCAATAACGGCCCGATTATCCAGCACGTTGACTTCATAAAGGGTGTTTTTCAAGGCGGCGAATTCCTCCAGGCCGAAGATGTTTGCGGGGAGTGTGGTGGAGGTGGCGACGGCTCCGGATGTGAATACCACGGACCAGCTTCCGGCTGCCGGGGGGTTGGTGATGGTCAAAGAGGTCAATGTGCCGCATCGATAGACAGTGTTGACCTCCGGGACGATCACGGCTTCCGAGCCGGATGCGATAACAATATGTACATCGGACGCCGCACCGATGTTTTCCCGGGCCTGGGTCTGCTGGGCGGCGCTCAGACTCTGCGGTGTGACCAGCACCGCGTCAGCGGGGCTGATTCCGCCTCCGCCGTTTCCGCCGGCGCCGTAAAGAATGGCGTCAACGTAGCTCATTCCCGGATCACCACCCATTCCTTGGAGCTGTTCTTGATGTACAGCTTTTTGTCGCCCATGCAGTAGAACATGCTGCCGGGGGCGTACTCTGCCAGGCGGGGGAGGCCGAGATCCTCCGGGGCTTCGATGATGCCTTCGTAGACGCCGACGAACTTCGTGCCGAGGCTGCCGTCTTCCCGGCGCTGGTGCACGATGCTTCCGGCGCCTTTCAATTCTGTTCGCAATAATGCCAATTTGCTTCCTCCTTTTCTTCTTTGATGTTTGTGGCTTTCCGAACTTTTTTGTATCCAACTTTGGGCCCTTGTGAGATACTATTTCCTTAAGGTATCTTAATTATATCATAAAATCAGCAAAAAGTCAAGAAAAAACATCGTTTCAAGATACATTTGGAACAAAAAAGAAAAGCACAAAGGGGTCTTCTCAAAAACGGTCAACGGGTTTATAATGGAATTGACCGAGGCGGTTAATGGGACCGGAGAGAAATGATTGGAGAGGAAAGTGATCGGCCATGAATGAGAAGTTTTACGCGCTGCCGGAGAGCAGGCAGCAGGCGATTTTGAACGCGGGGTATCGGGTGTTCGCCCACAATTCCTACAAGAACAGCCCCATGAGCGAGATCGCGGGGGAGGCCGGGATCAGCAAGTCGCTGCTGTTCCACTACTTCCGAAACAAGAAGGAGCTGTACCTCTTCCTCTGGGACAAGTGCGCGGAGATCACCATCGAATACATGACCCGCTGCGGCTGCTACGGGCAGAAGGACCTGTTCGAGAGCATGGAGCGGGGCATGCGGGCCAAGCTGGAGATCCTGCGCCGCTACCCGGACATGGGCAGCTTCACCATCAGGGCCTTCTACGAGAAGGACCCGGAGATCTGCGCCGCCATCCAGGAGAGCTACCACCGCTATTTCAATCTGAAGGCGGATCAGACCCGGCTGAACCTGGACCCGGCCCAGTTCGTTCCTGGGTTGGACGTGGGGATGATGTACCGGGAGATGTACTGGGCCTCCGAGGGATATCTCTGGGAGCTGGTCCAGAGCGAAAACGTGAACGTGGAGCAGATGGAGCGGGATTTCACCCGGCTCATGGCCTTGTGGAGGAGCGTCTATCTGCGGAAGGAGGCGGAGCATGGAAGCGATTCAAACCAATAAGCTGACGAAATACTACGGCAAGGCCCGTGGCATCCTGGAGCTGGACCTTTCGGTGGAGCAGGGAGAGTTCTTCGGCTTTATCGGACCCAACGGGGCAGGGAAGTCCACCACCATCCGGACCCTGCTGGGGCTGATCTCTCCCAGCGGCGGCAGCGCCAGGGTGCTGGGACGGGACATTCAGAAGGAGAAGCGGGAGCTTCTGGCCCGGGTGGGTTATCTGCCCGCCGAGGCCTTCTTCTATCCGGGTATGAGGGTCCGGGAGCTTCTGAAGCTCTCCGCGGAGCTGCGAAGGCGGGACTGCGCTGCCGAGGCCAGGACCCTCTGCGAGCGGCTGGAGCTGGATCCCGGCAGGAAGATCCAGGAGCTGAGCTTCGGCAACCGGAAGAAGGTCGCCATCGTCTGCGCCCTGCAGTCGAAGCCGGAGCTGCTGATTCTGGACGAGCCCACCGGCGGCCTGGACCCCTTGATGCAGCGGGAGTTCTTTGAAATCCTCCGGGAGCGGAACCGGGAGGGGACCACGGTGTTCCTCTCCAGCCACGTGCTCTCGGAGGTCCAGCGGAACTGCCGCCGGGCCGCCATCATCCGGGAGGGCCGGATCATCGCCTGCGACAGCGTGGAGGCCCTGGCGAAGACCAACGCCCGGCGGGTGCGCTTCCGGGGACAGGTGGAGCTGTCCGGCCTGCCGGAGCTCCGGGATCTGCGGGAAGGCGAGGACGGCGTCAGCTTCCTCTACGGCGGGGAGCTGGACCGGCTGCTGGCCTGTCTGGCGGCGGGCCGCGTGACGGAGCTCTCCATCACGGAGCCGGACCTGGAGGAGATTTTCCTCCACTACTACGGAAAGGAGGGCTGAGCCGTGACAATTTTGAAGCATGAGCTGCGCCGGGGCCGGGCGGCCTTCTGGATCTGGACCGGGGCCGTGGGCTTTCTGCTGGCGGTCTGCGTCTTCCTCTATCCGGAGATGAAGGGGGAGATGGAATCCGTGGGGGACATCTTCGCCTCCATGGGCTCCTTCACCGCCGCCTTCGGCATGGACCGGCTGAACTTCGGCACCCTGCTGGGCTATTACGCCATCGAGTGCGGCAACGTGCTGGGCTTGGGCGGAGCCTTCTACGCGGCCCTCACCGCCGCCTCCGCCCTCTGCAAGGAGGAGCGGGACCGCAGCGCCGACTTCCTGCTGACCCATCCCGTCACCCGGGTCCGGGTCCTGTGGGAGAAGCTGGGGGCCGTGGCCCTGCAGATCACGTGCCTGAACGGCATCATTTTCGCCCTGTCCGTGGGCTCCATGGCCGCCATCGGGGAGCCCGTTCCCTGGAAGGAGCTGGGGCTCCTGCACCTGGCCTACTATCTGCTGCAGCTGGAGCTGGCGGGGATCCTCTTTGGGGTCTCTGCTGCCCTGCGCCGGGGCGGTGCCGCCGTGGGCCTGGGGGCGGCGGCAGGCCTCTACGCCCTGAATCTGATCGCCAATCTGACGGACTCCGCCGCCTTCCTGAAATGGATTACCCCCTACGGCTACTGCGACGGGGCCGCCATCGTCAACGACG
>CAMNHH010000096.1 GCA_946539175.1 uncultured Clostridia bacterium
CCCTGATCGACAACGGCCGCCGGGGCCGCGCCGTCACCGGCGCCAACAACCGGGCCCTCAAGTCCCTGTCCGACATGCTCAAGGGCAAGCAGGGCCGCTTCCGCCAGAATCTGCTGGGCAAGCGCGTGGACTACTCCGGCCGTTCCGTTATCGTGGTAGGTCCCGAGCTGAAGCTCTATCAGTGCGGCCTGCCCAAGGAAATGGCCATCGAGCTCTTCCGGCCCTTCGTCATGAAGAAGCTGGTGGAGGACAAGCTGGCCTCCAACATCAAGTCCGCCAAGAAGATGATCGACAAGGGCGCCACCGAGGTCTGGGACGCGCTGGAGGTCATCATCAAGGATCGGCCCGTGATGCTGAACCGCGCCCCCACCCTGCACCGTCTGGGCATCCAGGCCTTTGAGCCCGTGCTGGTGGAGGGCCGGGCCATCAAGCTGCACCCCCTGTGCTGCACCGCCTTCAACGCCGACTTCGACGGCGACCAGATGGCCGTGCACGTTCCCCTCTCCGCCGAGGCCCAGGCTGAGGCCAGAATGCTGATGCTCTCCGCCAACAACCTGCTGCGGCCCCAGGACGGCAAGCCCGTCACCGTGCCCACCCAGGATATGATCCTCGGCACCTACTATCTGACCTACAAGCGCTATCAGATCAACCACTATCCCAGCCTCCACGCCGCCATGCAGTATATCTCCAGCGGCAAGCTGGGCATGGACGATCCCGTCTTTGTCCGCAACAGCTGGGACGATCCCGCGTCTGAGGACTACCGGCACTTCATCAAGACCACCGGCAACGGCATCCACAACGAGGAGGACCGGCCCGACGAGGCGGACGACGCCTTTGAGACCCTGGCCCAGTGCGTTGCGGCCCTGGAGGCCGGCAAGCTGGAGCCCACCCGCACCGTCTGGATCTACAACGTATGGGACGATCCCAAGATCATTGCCGAGGAGGATCACCTCTACGTCCGCACCCTGGCCTGCCTGGCCCGGGAGGCCTTTGAAAAGGGCGAAAAGCCCAGAGAGATCCTGCCCTCCTTCACCGGCGTCAACGAGGCCATGATGGCCTACGCCGAGCACGGCCTGGATATGCACGAGCCCATCCGGGTCTATATGGAGCGGGAGGTCGGCGGCGAATGCTATCGGGGCATGATCGACGCCACCGTGGGCCGTTTGATCTTCAACGAGCCCATCCCCCAGGATCTGGGCTTCTTCGACCGCTCTGGCGGCGACATGCTCTCCCTGGAGATCCAGGAGAAGGTGGGCAAGAAGCTGCTGGGCAAGATCATCGACCGCTGCATCCGGGTCCACGGCTTCACCATCTCCACCGAGATGCTGGACAAGGTGAAGGCCCTGGGCTACAAGTACTCCACCAAGGGCTCCATCACCGTCTCCATTGCGGATATGGCCATTCCCGAGCGGAAGTACACCCTGATCCGGGAGGCCGAGCAGGCTGTGGTGAAAATCGACCGCCAGTACAAGCGGGGCTTCATCACCAACGACGAGCGCTACCGCCTCACCGTCAAGGAGTGGGAGGAGACCATCAAGAAGGTCACCGACGCCCTGCAGTCCAACCTGGATACCTTCAACCCCATCTTCATGATGGCGGACTCCGGCGCCCGCGGCTCCATGAACCAGATCCGCCAGCTGGCCGGCATGCGCGGCCTGATGGCCGACACCTCCGGCCGCACCATCGAGATCCCCATCAAGGCCAACTTCCGCGAGGGCCTGTCCGTTCTGGAATACTTCATCTCCTCCAGAGGCGCCCGGAAGGGCCTGACCGATACCGCCCTGCGTACCGCCGACTCCGGTTATCTGACCCGCCGTCTGGTGGACGTGTCCCAGGAGGTCATCATCCGGGAGGACGACTGCGGCACCACCAAGGGCTCCTGGAAGGCCGAGATCGTGGAGAAGGGCCAGACCATCTCCACCTTCGGCGAGCGCATCCACGGCCGCTTCCCCGTCTACGACGTGGTAGACGAGAAGACCGGCGAAGTCCTGCACTCCAAGGACGTGATGCTCCACGAGGAGGACGCCAAGAAGTTCCTGGCCCACGGCATCGACCGGGTCTATGTCCGCTCCGTGCTGGGCTGCCGCGCCCGCTCCGGCGTCTGCGCCCGCTGCTACGGCATGAACCTGGCCTCCTCCAAGCTGGTTGATCCCGGCGAGGCTGTCGGCATCATCGCCGCCCAGTCCATCGGTGAGCCCGGTACCCAGCTGACCATGCGCACCTTCCACACCGGCGGCGTCGCCGGCGACGACATCACCCAGGGTCTTCCCAGAGTCGAAGAGCTCTTCGAAGCCCGGAAGCCCAAGAAGATGGCCGTCATCTCCGAGACCACCGGCACCGTGGCCATCGACGAGAGCCACCGCTCCGCCCTGCGCTCCATCACCGTCACCTCCGAGGACGGCGAGGTGAAGGAGTACCAGGTCCCCTACTCCGTGGGCCTGCGGGTGGAGAACGGCAAGGTGGTCCACAAGGGCGAGCGCATCACCGACGGTCCTCTGAGCCCCCACGACGTGCTCCGCATCCGGGGCGAGGAGAAGGTCCAGGATTATCTGACCCAGGAGGTCCTGGCCGTCTACCGCCAGCAGGGCGTTGACATCAACGAGAAGCACATCGAGGTCATCATCCGCCAGATGATGCGGAAGGTGAAGGTCAACGAACCCGGCGACACCGATCTGCTGTCCGAGACCCAGGTGGACGTGGTGGAGTTCGAGGAAGCCAACGAGAAGATCCGCAGACAGAACGCCGAGATCCAGGCCCGCATCGACGCGGGCGAGACGGATCTGGAGCTGAAGCGGGAGGCCACCGCCACCCTGATCCTCATGGGCATCACCAAGGCGTCCCTGGCCACCGAGTCCTTCCTCTCCGCCGCCTCCTTCCAGGAGACCACCAAGGTCCTCACCGAAGCCGCCATCAAGGGCAAGGTGGACAAGCTGGTGGGTCTGAAGGAGAACGTCATCATCGGCAAGCTGATCCCCGCCGGCTCCGGTCTGACGGTGTACCGGGACTACAACCTCACCGCCTGCCCCGAATCCCCCGTCACCGAGGATATGATCACCAACGAGGCCAAGTAAGCGGCCCCATCGAAAATGCGCCCTCCCGGGCGCATTTTCTTTCGCCTTTTTCACTTTATTCTTGCATTTTTGAATTTTCATGCTATAATTGGCCGTATAAAAATTCTCGGTCAAGGAGGTGTACGCCATGATTCCCTGCTCGGAGCGGCTGGAGCACGTACACTATGATATTCGCGGTCCCCTCTACCAGGCCGCCCTGCGGATGGAGGCCCGGGGCGTTCCGGTGCTGAAGCTCAACGCCGGCAACCCGGCCTGCTTCGGCTTCGGCCTGCCGGAATCCCTGCGGCAGGCCTTGACGGCCCGTCTGGACGAGGCGGTGCCCTACGCCGACGTGCGGGGCATGCAGGAGGCCCGGACGCTGCTGCTGGACTATCACAGGGAGGCCGGGCTGTCTGAGCTCAGCCCGGAGGACATTTTCATCTGCAACGGCGTCAGCGAGGCCGCCTCCATGCTGATGACGGCTCTGGTCTGCGCCGGCGACGAGATTCTGGTGCCCTCCCCCTGCTATTCCCTCTGGAGCATCAACGCCTGGCTCTGCGGCGGCAGGCCGGTATTCTACCGCTGCGACCCCCAAAACGGCTGGAACCCGGACCCGGCAGACATCCGGGCCAAGCTGAGCCCCCGCACCAAGGCCATTCTGATCATCAACCCCAACAACCCCACCGGAGCGGTCTACAGCCGGGAGATCCTGCTGGAGATTGCGGAGATCGCCCGGCAGCACCGGCTGATGCTGCTGGCGGACGAGATCTATGACCGGCTGATCCTGGACGGCTCCCCCTTCAGCTCCATGGGGGCCATTGCCCCGGATCTGCCCTGCGTCACCTTCAACGGCCTGTCCAAGAGCCACATTGTCTGCGGCTTCCGCTGCGGCTGGATGGTCTTCTCCGGTCCCCGGGGAGAACGGGCGGCGGTGGAGGAGGGGGTGCTGAACCTGGCCTCCATGCGGATCTGCGGCAACGCTCTGACCCAGCTGGTGATCCCCGCGGCCCTGAAGGACCCCTTGAGCACCCGACAGATGCTCCGGCCCGGCGGACGGCTCTTTGAGCAGCGGGCCGCCGTGATGCGGGTGCTGGACGGCATCGAGGGGGTCCGCTACCGGCCCAACTCCGCCGCCTTTTATCTCTTCCCCGGCCTGGAGGCGGGGCGCTTCGACTTTGCCGACGCCCCGGACTTCGCCCTGCGGCTTTTGGAGGAGGAGCACATCCTGGTGGTGCCCGGCACCGGCTTCGACTGGCAGGAGGATCTGCGCTTCCGGATCGTCATGCTCCCGGAGCCGAAGCGCCTGGAGCAGGCCATGGAGGCCCTGGGCGCCTTCCTGGAGCGGCACGGGCTCCGATAAGGAAATAACGAAGCAGCGGCAGGCGTTCGGCGCCCGCCGCTGCTTCGTTCTATTTCGGCTTCTGCTCCGTGGGGCAGCTCCCGCCGCAGCAGGCGCAGCAGCCGGGGCAGCCGGACTTTTTCTTCTTCCGCATCCGGTAAAGGGCCAGGCCCACCATCAGGGCCACGGCCGCCAGGATGGAAATATCCCAGAAATTCATCGGAACCCTCCGTTTCTTTTGTCCCGGCGCCGTCCTCAGACGGCATCCGGCGCTGTCTGGCCGGCTTCCGCCTCCGGGATCCGGCGGGCCGGGTCCTCCAGCACCGTCAGAAGCCGCCGCAGGCTCAGAAAAAAATTCACCAGATGGGACAGGCAGTAGGTAAACACATAGCCCCAGATGCCGAAGCGGGGCAGCAGCAGCCACAGGCCCAGCACGTCGATCACGTTGGTGAGGCTGTTGTAGCGCACCAGGTACAACTGCTGGCCCAGGCCCTTTTGCAGGCCGTCCACCAGGGCGTCCGGGTAGAGGAACAGCACCATGGGGGCGAAAATCCGCAGGCAGCGGCCCGCCGCCCGGCTGCCGTAGAGGGCCCGGCCCAGGGGGCCGCCCCAGCACCAGAGCGCCGTCCCCACCCCAAGGGCCAGCAGGCCGGTGAGGAACAGGCTTTTCCGGGCCAGGCGCCGCAGCCGCCGGTAGTTCCGCCGGGCCAGCAGGGCCGCCAGCTCCGACACCAGCAGCTCACAGAGGGCAAAGATCCCCTCCGCCGGAAACCACAGCAGGGGGAAGACCATGCCGGAAATGGTGCCGTAGGCCGCCAGAGCCCCCCGGCGGGAGCCGCTGCGCTCCAGCCCCCAGGGGATCAGAAACTGCTCCGCCGTGCCCAGGCCGGAGCGGAGGAAATCGTTGAGCCCCAGGGGCAGGGCCCTGGAGGCCACAGGAGGCAGAGGGCCGGGACCAGGCAGGCTGCCCGCCAGCCGCCGCCACAGCAGCGCAAAGCTCAGGGCGCTTGCCCCGCCGCTCCCCGCCACCACGGCCCGACAGGCCAGGGCGGGATCCCGCCCCGCCGCCGCCAGCAGCAGGAGGGTGAGCCCCAGGCACAGGGGACGCTCCGCCAGCTCCGCCGCCGCCAGCTCCTGCACCCGCCCGCAGGCGGTATAGGCCGAACGGACCACGCCGGCCAGAATGGACCAGGGCAGCAGCAGGCCCAGAAGCCGCAGGGCCGGAACCGTCCGGGGCTCCCCCAGCAGCCGGGTCCCGATGGGCCCCGCCAGCAGGATCAGGGCCGTTCCCGCCAGGGCGCTGCTGCGGAGCCCATAGCGCAGGCTTGCCCGCAGGGCCGCCGCGACGCCGGGCAGATCTCCCCTGCCCCAGGCGGCGGCCATCAGCTGCAGGGCCGCCACCCGGACCCCGGCGGAGGCCAGCGTTCCGGCAAGACCCCCCACCGTCAGCACCAGCTGCAGCAGGCCCATGCCCTCGGCCCCCACCCGACGGGCCAGCACCGTCTGAAAATAGACTCCCAAACCCCGCAGCGCGAAGCCGCTGAGGGTCAGAAGCAGCGTTCCCCGCACCAGCGTCCGCTTTCTGCCCACCGTCACATCCCCCCGGAAAGCCTATGCTTCCCCGGGGGTCGCTATGCGGAAAAGCAGCGGCGCGCAGGCCGTCCCTCCGGGAGCCCTACAGGCCGCAGGCCCCCAGGATCAGCCGGGCCAGCAGGGCCACGAGCCAGGCCAGCAGGCACTGGCCCAGCACCACCGCCGCGGCCCACCTGCCCCCCAGCTCCCGCTTGATGGAGGCCACCGCCGCCACGCAGGGGGTATAGAGCAGGCTGAACACCAGCAGCACCGCCGCGGCCAGGGCGCTCATGGCGGCGGTGACGCCGCCGGCGGCTCCGAAGAACATCTTCAGCACCGATACCACGCTCTCCTTGGCCATGAAGCCGGTGATCAGCGCGGTGACGATGCGCCAGTCCCCCAGCCCCAGGGGACGGAACAGGGGCTCCAGCCAGCCCGCGGCGGCGGCCAGGATGCTGTCGTGGGCGTCCTCCACCAGGTTGAAGCGGAAGCTGAAGCTCTTGAGGAACCAGACCACGATGGTGGCCACCAGGATCACCGTGAAGGCCCGCTGCAAAAAGTCCTTGGCCTTTTCCCAGAGCAGCTGCAGCACGTTCCGGGGGCTGGGCAGCCGGTAGTTGGGCAGCTCCATGACGAAGGGCACCGCCTCTCCCCGGAACAGGGTTTTCTTATACACCAGGGCCGCCAGGATCCCCGTCACGATGCCCAGCAGGTACAGGCCCGTGACGATCATCCAGCTTCTGCCGGGGAAGAAGGCCTCGGCAAAGAAGCCGTAGATGGGCAGCTTGGCGGTACAGCTCATAAAGGGGGTCAGCAGGATCGTCATTTTCCGGTCCCGCTCGCTGGGCAGGGTCCGGGTGGACATGACCGCGGGCACCGTGCAGCCGAAGCCGATCAGCATGGGCACGATGCTCCGGCCCGAGAGGCCGATCTTCCGCAGCAGCTTGTCCATGAAGAAGGCCACCCGGGCGATGTAGCCGCTGTCCTCCAAAAGGGACAGGAAGAGGAACATTACCACGATGATGGGCAGGAAGCTCAGCACGCTGCCCACGCCCTCGAAGATGCCGTCCAGCACCAGGCTCCGGATCACCGGGTTGACCCCGCCCCGCTCCATGGCCGCGGCCGTCAGCTCCGCCAGCTTGTCGATGCCCGCCTGCAGCAGGTCCTGCAGCCACGGGCCGATCAGGGCGAAGGTCAGATAGAACACCAGGCCCATGATGGCCACGAAGGCCGGGATGGCGGTGAATTTGCCCGTGAGGATCCGGTCGATCCGCTGGCTGCGGCGGTGCTCCTGGCTCTCGTGGGGCTTGGTGACGCAGGCCTCGCAGACCCGCTGGATGAAGGCGTAGCGCATATCCGCGATGGCGGCGCTGCGGTCCAGATGCCGCTCGTTCTCCATCTGCAGCACGATGTGCTCCACCATCTCCTGCTCGTTGGCGTCCAGCTTCAGCTGCGCCAGAACGGCCCGGTCCCCCTCCACCAGCTTGCTGGCGGCAAAGCGCAGGGGCAGGCCCTGGGCCTTGGCGTGGTCCTCGATCAGATGGCTGACGGCGTGCAGGGAGCGGTGGACGGCGCCGCCGTGGTCGTCGGAGCCGCAGAAGTCCTGGCGCAGGGGCCGCTCCTGGTACTTGGCCACGTGGACCGCATGCTTCACCAGCTCGTCGATGCCCTGGTTCTTCGCGGCGGAGATGGGCACCACCGGCACCCCCAGCATCGCCTCCATGGCGTTCACGTCCACGCCGCCGCCGTTGCCGGTCATCTCGTCCATCATGTTCAGGGCCACCACCATGGGCACGTTCATCTCCAGAAGCTGCATGGTCAGATACAGGTTTCGCTCGATGTTGGTGGCGTCCACGATGTTAATGATGCCCTTCGGCTTGCCCTCCAGCACGAAATTCCGGCTCACCAGCTCCTCGCTGGAGTAGGGAGACATGGAATAGATGCCCGGCAGGTCCGTGATGCGGGTGTTGGGGAAGCGGCGGATGGTCCCGTCCTTCCGGTCCACGGTGACGCCGGGGAAATTGCCCACGTGCTGGTTGGCGCCGGTGAGCTGATTGAACAGGGTGGTTTTGCCGCTGTTCTGGTTGCCCACCAGGGCAAAGCTCAGAAGGGTCCCCTCCGGCAGGGGGTCGCCGCTGCCCTTGGGGTGGTACTTGCCCTCCTCGCCCAGGCCCGGGTGGGCGGAGCGGCGGCGGTTCTCCCGGCTCTTGGGGGCGCTCCGGTCCTCCGGCAGGGCCTCCACTCCGATCTTGGCGGCATCCGCCAGCCGCAGGGTCAGCTCATAGCCGTGGATCCGCAGCTCCATCGGGTCCCCCAGGGGGGCCAGCTTGGTGACGGTCACCCGGGCGCCGGGGATCACGCCCATGTCCAGAAAATGCTGGCGCAGGGCGCCCTCGCCCCCCACCTCCAGGATCCGGGCGCTCTGGCCCGGCTTCAGACTTTCCAGTGTCAAGTTTCTTCTCTCCGTTTCTCTGCTTGGATTGTGTTTTATCATTATAGCGAAGCCCGGCGCGTTTTGCAATCCCCGGCGCTGACAAATTTTGACTTTTCCCGCCGCGGGCTCAGGGTCGGGAAAATAAGACTTGACAATTCCGGAAAAACGTGTAGAATAGTAGTACAATTTTATAGCCTTATCAAGAGTGGCGGAGGGACCGGCCCTGTGAAGCCCGGCAACCTGCAT
>CAMNHH010000097.1 GCA_946539175.1 uncultured Clostridia bacterium
GACAACTTCTGGGAGCACGGCTCCGGTCCCTGCGGCCCCTGCTCGGAGATCTACTACGACCGGGGCGAGAAGTACGGCTGCGGCAAGCCGGGCTGCACCGTGGGCTGCGACTGCGACCGCTACATGGAGGTCTGGAACAACGTCTTCTCCCAGTTTGACAACGACGGCCACGGCAACTACACCGACCTGGCCCAGAAGAACATCGACACCGGCATGGGCCTGGAGCGTCTGGCGGTGGTCTGCCAGGACGTGGACTCCCTCTTCGACGTGGACACCGTCATGAACATCACCAAAAGAGTGACGGAGCTCACCGGCGCCTCCTATGGCCAGAGCCACAAAACCGACGTGAGCCTGCGGGTCATCACCGACCACATCCGCTCCGCCACCTTCATGATCGCAGACGGCGTGCTGCCCTCCAACGAGGGCCGGGGCTACGTGCTGCGCCGTCTGCTCCGCCGGGCCGCCCGCCACGGCAAGCTGCTGGGGGTGGACAAGCCCTTCCTTTTTGACGTGGTGGATACCGTCGTCCGGGAAAACGAGGGCCACTATCCCTACCTGCGCCAGCGGCAGAGCTTCATCACCAAGGTCATCAAGTCCGAGGAGGAGACCTTCGGCAAGACCCTGGACGGCGGTCTGCGGATCTTCTCCGAGATGCTGGAGGCCCACAAGGCCGCGGGCGAGACCGTATTCTCCGGCGAGGACGCCTTCAAGCTCTCCGACACCTACGGCTTCCCCCTGGATCTCACCGTGGACATGGCCGAGGAGGCCGGCATGAGCGTGGATCAGGAGAGCTTCCGAAAGCTGCTGCAGGAGCAGAAGGTCCGGGCCAGAGAGGCCCGCAAGAAGCTGGGCGACCTGGCCTGGGAGGGCATCGACCTGGGTCTGGACAACAGCCCCACGGAATTCACCGGCTACGAGAAGAACGAGGACGCGGCCAGAGTTCTGGCGGTGGTGGTGGACGGAGAGGTCTCCGGCGCCATCGCCGGCGGCGAGGACGGCATCCTGGTGCTGGACAAGACCCCCTTCTACGCCGAAATGGGCGGCCAGACCGCGGACTACGGCACCATTACCGTGGGCGAGTCCGTCTTTGAGGTCCGCAACGTGCTGAAGGACAAGGGCGGCAAGTATCTGCACCACGGCCATCTGGTCAGCGGCGAGATCAAGACCGACGATCTGGCCAGGGCTGCCATCGACGTGACCCGCCGTCAGGCCATTCGCCGGGCCCATTCCGCCACCCACATGCTCCAGGCCGCTCTGGAGGCCGTGCTGGGCGACCACTGCCATCAGGCGGGTTCACTGGTGGAGCCCGACCACCTGCGCTTTGACTTCACCCACTTCTCCGCCGTGACCCCCGCCGAGCTGGCGGAGGTGAACCGCCGGGTCATGGAGATGATTCTGGCGGGCTACCCGGTGGAGACCCTGGTGCTGCCCATTGCCGAGGCCCAGAAGCTGGGGGCCACCGCCCTCTTTGGCGAGAAGTACGGCGACATCGTCCGGGTCGTGAAGATGGGTCCCTCCCTGGAGTTCTGCGGCGGCACCCATCTGGACAACACCGCCAAGGCGGGTCTCTTCCGCATCACCTCCGAGGGTTCTGTGGCCTCCGGCGTCCGCCGGATCGAGGCCATCACAGGGCCCGCGGTGCTGGACGAGATCGACCGCTTCCAGAGCACCCTGATCCGGACCGCCGAGATCCTGAAGACCAGCCCCGGCGAGCTGATCCACAAGGCGGAGGCCACTGTGAACGAGCTGAAGGAGCTGCGCCAGCAGATGGAGGCCATGAAGGACAGACTGCTCTCCGGCGAGCTGCAGCAGCTCACCGCCTCCGCCCAGGAGGTGAAGGGTCTGCACGTGCTGACCGCCATTCGCAGCGGCATGGGCGTGCCGGATCTGCGGAAGTTCGGTGACCTGCTGCGGGACAAGGACCCCAACGTGGTGGGCGTGCTGGCCTCCGAGAACGAGGGCAAGATCTCCGTGCTGGCGGTCTGCGGCGCCAACGCCGTGAAGCAGGGCGTCAAGGCCGGCGTGCTGGTGAAAACCATCCTCTCCGCCTGCGGCGGCTCCGGCGGCGGCAAGCCCGATTCCGCCATGGGCGGCTGCAAGGATCTGGAGGCTCTGAAAAACGAGCTCAAGAAGCTGCCCGAGCTGATTTGACAGGGGGAGCGGCGCCCTCGCCGGCCCGCCCTTCCGAATTTGAACAAGGAGGAACAACCATGAACGACTGCCTTTTCTGCAAGATCATTGCCGGGGAGATCCCCTCTAAGAAGGTCTACGAGGACGAGCTGTGCTTCGCCTTCTATGACATCGCCCCCCTGGCCCCCACCCATTTCTTAGTGGTGCCTAAGAAGCACCTGGCCTCTGCCGCCGAGATCGGTGAGCAGGACGCGGCCCTGGTGGGCCACATCTACGCGGTCATTGCGAAGCTGGCCAAGGAGCTGGGCTTTGCCGAGGGCTTCCGGGTGGTTACCAACTGCGGCGCCATCGCCGGCCAGACCGTCCACCATCTGCACTTCCACGTGCTGGCGGGCAAGGAGCTGGGCGCGTTCAACTGATCCATACGGGCTGTCCCCATCCTTGCGGGATGCGGACAGCCCTTTCTCTCTGAAAGGAGGCCGTCATGCGAAAACTGCTCTGCTTCACCGCAGGCTTCGTATGCGCCTGCCTTCTGACGGTGTATCTGCTGCCGGAGGCTTGGCTGATGGGGGCCGCCGGAGTCGGGGCCGCTCTGCTCTTGGGTCTCGTTGTTTTCCGCCTTCTCCGCCGGAGCGGCGGCCCCGTGAAGAAAACGCCTCCGGTCCTGCGTCGGGTGCTCTGCGCCGCTCTGGGCCTGGGCTTTGGGCTACTCTGGTGCTGGGGCTATGCCGCTCTGCGGCTCTCCCCGGCCCGGGCTGCGGAGGGCTCCTATGGGAATCTGACGGCGGAGCTCTGCTCCTATCCCGTGGAGGCGGACTACGGCCACCGGGCCGACGCGTTTCTCAACCTTTCCGGAAAGCGGGTCAGGGCCCGGCTCTATCTCTACGGAACGTTGCCGGAGCTGGAGCCCGGCGATCTGATTCGGGGCAGCTTCAGTCTGCGGCGGGCGGACCGGAACGCGGACGGAGATACCACTCTGGCCCTGCAATCCGCCGGAATCCTGCTGACGGGCTCCGGCCGGGTGACGGACTGGGCCCCGGGAGGCGGGCCCCTGCGGTACTTCCCTGCCCGGCTGTCCCGCCGGATCTTCCTCCGGCTGGGGGACTTGATCCCCGCCGACGCGGCGGGTCTGCCCCAGGCCATGCTCACCGGCGATCGCAGCGGTCTGTCTGAGGCGCAGCGCTCCGATCTCTCCGCCGCCGGGGCCTCCCACGTCATTGCGGTATCCGGCCTCCACGTTTCCATGCTGCTGGCCGTGCTGATTCTGCTGACAGGCCGGGGACGGCTCTCGGTCATTCTGGGACTGCCCCTGCTGGGGCTGTTCGTGCTGATGACAGGCGCCTCTCCCTCGGTGATCCGGGCGGCTTTGATGCTGAGTCTCCTTCTGCTGGCGCCCCTCCTCCGGGAGGAGAACGATCCGCCCACTTCCCTGGCGCTGGCGGCCCTGCTGATCCTGCTGGCAAATCCCTGGGCAGCGGCGAATCTCAGCTTCCAGCTCTCCTTCGGGGCGGTGGCAGGTCTGCTGCTGGTGACCCGGCCCCTTCTGGATTATCTGCTGGCCCTGCCCCCGGTGAAGCGGCTGCTCCGCTGGCCGGGCCCCAAGGGCTGGCCCCTTCCGCTCCGTCTGCCGCTGCAGTGGCTGCTGTGGCGGCTGCCCCGCTTTCTCTGCGCCAGTCTCGCCGCCACCCTGGGCGCTCTGATCTTTACGGTCCCCATCACCGCGGCAGTCTTCGGCTCCGCGGCGGTATACAGCGTGCTGACCAATCTGTTTGTGCTGCCCCTGGCCACCCTGGTCCTCACCGGATCCCTGGCGGTGCTGGCCCTGGGGCTCATCAGCACCACCCTCGGCGGCTGGGCCGGGTGGCTCCTGGCCTGGCCGGCCCGGGGGATTCTGTGCCTCTGCCGCCTGATTGCCCGGCTGCCGGGCCACAGTCTCTGGATGGACGCTTACGGTCTGGCCTTCCTGGGCTTCGCCTATCTGCTGCTCCTGCTGCTGGCTCTGCTGCGGAGCAGGAAATACGGCATTCTCCTGCTCTGCCTGTTGGCCGGGCTGACCGCCGCGGCGGGTCTGCAGGCGCTGGACGCCCGGCGGGGCCGGTTCACCCTGGCCGCCCTGGACGTGGGCCAGGGGCAGTGCGTCTGCCTCCGGTGCGGCGACTACACCGCCGTGGTGGACTGCGGCGGCTCCGGCTCCTACACCGGCAGCCTGGCGGCCGAGTGGCTGGAGCGGCACGGGGCAGCCCGGGTGGACGATCTGATCCTCACCCACTATGACAGCGACCACATGGAGGGAGTCCCCGCTCTGCTGGCCCGGCTCCCGGTGACGGAGCTGTGGCTGCCGGACCTGGACTTTGACCCGGAGAACCGGGCCGCCGTGGAGGCCGCCGCCGCGGAGAACGGCACGACCCTGCGTTACGTCCGGGAGGACATGCAGCTGGCTCTGCCCGGCGGAACGCTGCGGCTTTTCGCCCCGGTTTCCGACAGAAATGACAACGCCGCCTGCGTTTGCGTCTTGTTTTCCGCGGGAGAATATGATATGCTAATCACCGGGGACCTGGACGCCGCGGGAGAATACGTCCTGCTGGAGCAAAAGCATCTGCCGGACGTGGAGCTATACGTGGCAGGCCATCACGGCTCCGCCGGCTCCTCCACCCAGGCCCTGCTGGAGGCCATCCGTCCCGAGACGGTCTTCGTCAGCGTGGGCCGGAACTCCTACGGTCTGCCCAGCGCCGAGGCCCTGGCCCGCATGGAGGCGGCAGGCGCCCGCATCCTCCGCACCGACGAATACGGCAATCTGGAAATAGGACGGTGAGACCATGGCCGACAACAATCTGGACCGGCTGAAATCTGACCTGAAACTGAATACCCCCGCCCGGCTTTACGTCTTCCACGGGGAGGAGGCCTATCTGCGGAACTACTATCTGGACCGCCTCAAGGCAGCCGTGGTGGAGGACTTTGCCGAGGCCTTCAACTACCACCGCTTCAACGCCGACACCATCTCCCTCCAGGCGGTGCTGGACAGCATCGAGGCCC
This sequence comes from uncultured Clostridia bacterium, assembly GCA_946539175.1. GTDB lineage: Bacteria > Bacillota > Clostridia > Oscillospirales > Oscillospiraceae > JAFRPC01. The sequence continues at coordinate 5,164 of CAMNHH010000097.1, forward strand.
TGCCCATGATGGCCCAGCGCTCTTTGATCCGCATCGACGACGTGAACTTCTTCGCTCTGGGGGAGGACGGTCCTTCCTACGCCAAATTCTTCTCGGACATTCCCGACTACTGTACCGTGGTGCTGGTCTACGAGACTGTGGAATTCAAGATCGACAAGCGGAAAAAAGCCCTGGCGGAGCTTTTTGAACAAGCCGTGGTGGTGGACTTCATCCAGCCCTCGGACCGGGAGCTGGTGAGCTGGATCGCCCGGCATCTGAAGAAGCAGAACAAGCGGATCACCGTGGAGGACGCGCAATATCTGATCCATCGCACCGGCGGCTCCATGACGGCCCTGCTGGGAGAGATCGGGAAGCTCTGCGCCTACAGCGAGGAGGATACCGTCACCCGGGCCCACATCGACCTGCTGGTGGAGCCGGTTCTGGAGGCGGAGACCTGGGATCTCACCGACGCCATGGCGGCGGGCCGCTACGAGTCCGCCCTGCAGATTCTCCGTGCCCTGCTGCAGAAGCAGGAGGAGCCCATCAAGATTCTGGGCGGCATCGGCGGGCAGTTCCGGCGTCTGCTGGCGGCCAAGCGCCTCATGGCCGCAGGCAAGCGGCAGCAGGATCTGATGAAGCTCTGCGGCATCGGCGGCTACTCTGCCCAGAAGACCATGGACGCCGCCCGGCGGCTGCCGGAGCGCTTCTGCGCCCGGGCCGTGGAGCTCTGCCTGGAGGCGGACGAGAAGCTGAAGACCTCCTACGACGACCCGGAGCGGGTCCTGGAGTTTTTGGTGCTGGAGCTGGCGGGAGAGTCCCGGAACGGATAAATCGTTAGGGGCCGACGCCCACGTCGGCTCTCGTTTCCGGACGGAAACACAGGGCCGATGTGGGCATCGGCCCCTACGGTGCTGGTGAATCCCGAAATGGATAAGATCAAGATCAAGGAGGCCCTTGTGGTGGAGGGCCGATACGACAAAAACACGCTGTCTCAGATCATCGACGCCCCCATCTTCGTCACCAACGGCTTTGGGATCTTCAAGGACCCGGAGACGCTTTCCCTGCTGCGGCGTGCGGCGGAGCAGCGGGGCCTCATCGTCCTGACGGACAGCGACGGAGCGGGCTTCGTGATCCGCAACCATCTGAAAGGGGCCATCGACCCCGCCCTGGTGAAGCACGCCTATATCCCCGACGTCCCCGGCAAGGAAAAGCGCAAATCCGCCCCCGGCAGGGAGGGCAAGCTGGGCGTGGAGGGCATGGAGCCGGCCACCCTGCTCACCGCGTTAAAGAACGCCGGAGCGAGCTTCCTGGACGAAACCGAAGTCGGGGCGAGCATCGCGCATCCCACCCCGGCTAACCCGGAACGGTACGACGGGACGAACAATGCTCGCCCCTACGAGGCCATCACAAAAACCGACCTCTACGAGCTGGGCCTGTCGGGCCGCCCGGACAGCCGGGAAAAACGCCTCGCCCTGCAAAAGCGCCTGGGTCTGCCCGAAAACATGAGCGCCAACGCCCTGCTGACGGCGCTGAACTGTATCATAAGCCGCGACGGTCTTTATCATCTGGTCAAAGAAGGAACCCCAAATGTCTATTGACGTCACGATTCGGCAAAGGCTTTTCGGCACAAAAACGCTCCCACGAAAAGTCATTTCAGGAGATCATTTGGCTGGATGACAAATCGGAAGACGGATGATACCAACTTCCCTATCCCACTTTTTTGGAACGGATTCCGGCCGGTAAACAATCCGATTACGACGCAAATCACTTCATTCTCGAGCCGCTCACATCAGAGGAAATCCACAGGATAATGCCCGACGCAGCGACTTGCAAGTGATTGTACCGATCCCGATACCCCGTGCCGGGAAGAACGGAGCCTTCCACTCCGCTGCGACGCGAAGCTGGTCCTTTAGGGCGCTCCGCCCAGGATAACAATCTGAACCCTGGAACGATGGCGCACACTGTGCGCCGCTACAGAGGGAATACCATGATCGAACTGTCTGTACAAAATCTGAAGAAATCCTTCGAGGTGGGTGAAATCCTCCTGAACGGCCTGTCCTTTGAGATTCAGACCGGCGAGTGCGTCGGCATCATGGGACGGAACGGCTGCGGGAAGACCACCCTCTTTCGCATGCTCACCGGGGAGCTGGAGCCGGACGAGGGCACCATCGTCTTCGCCCCGGGCCGGAAGATCGGTCTGATCTCCCAGATCCCCGTCTATCCCGCGGGTTACACCGTGGAAAACGTTCTCCGCTCCGCCTACCGGGATCTCTTCGCCATGAAGAAAAAGATGGAGGCCCTGGAGCGGCAGATGACCGTCTCCGCGGACCGGGCCGTCCTTTCGGAATATGACCGGCTCTCCAACGCCTACGAGGTGGGCGGCGGCTACGAGATGGACACCGACGTGGACAAGATCTGCAACGGCCTGGGCATCCCGGCCCCCATGCGGGATCAGCTCTTTTCCCAGCTCTCCGGCGGGGAAAAGACCCGGGTGAACCTGGCCCGGCTCCTGCTGGAGAAGACCGACATCCTTCTGCTGGACGAGCCCACCAATCACCTGGATCTGCACAGCGTGGAGTGGCTGGAGAGCTACGTCAAGCAGTTCAAGGGCACCACCCTCACCATCTCCCACGACCGCTACTTCCTGGACCGGGTGGTGGACCGGATCATTGAGATCCACGAAGGCCGGGCGGAGCACTACAACGGCAACTACTCCTTCTATCTGGAGGAAAAACAGGCCCGCTTCAATCTGCAAATGAAGCAGTATGAGCAGGAGCAGGCCAAAATCAGCCAGCTGAGCTACACCGTGGAGCGGATGAAGGGCTGGGGCATCAACAACCGGGTGCTCTACCGCCGGGCCATGGCCATGCAGCACCGGCTGGAGCGGATCCGCAAAACCGAGCGGCCCAAAACCGAGAAGACCCTGAAGGCCCGCTTCGGAGAAAAGGAATTCTTCGGAGACGCGGTATTCAGCGTGAAGGGCATGGAGAAGGCCTTTGAGGGCAGAAAGCTCTTCTCCGACGTGGAGCTGAACGTGGAGGGCGGCGAGCGCATCGCCCTGCTGGGGGACAACGGCGCCGGAAAGACCACCTTTATCCGCTGCCTTTTGGGGGAGGAGCCGGTGGACGCGGGCCGCATCCGCTTCGGTCCCACGGTCAAGACCGCCTATCTGCCCCAGATCATGCACTTCTCCCACCCGGAGCGGACCCTGTACGACACCATGCTCTACGAGAAGAACTGCAGCCCCCAGCAGGCCAGAGACCGGCTGGGCGCCTTCCTCTTCTCCGGGGAGGACGTGTTCAAAACCGTGGGCACCCTCTCCGGCGGCGAGCAGTCCCGTCTGCGGCTGTGCATGCTGATGGA
>CAMNHH010000098.1 GCA_946539175.1 uncultured Clostridia bacterium
TCAAATATTCCTGTGACAAACGCTCCGATTGATCCGGCAAAGCCCGAGGCGCAGCCATGGACCGGCTGCGTCCCGGGCTTTTGCTTTGCCGCTCAATCCTGAGATTTGCGTGTGCTTCTCTGTCATCCTCCGGCAAATCGTGGGCGGCTTTTCGTTCCGTCAGATCAAGTCCCGGAACAGGGTAATATTCTCCGGCACAGCTCGCCGTTCGCCCCTCTGGATGGACTTCACCACCCGGACGATCCGGTCGTTGATGGGCGTGGGGACTCCCGCTTTTCTGCCGTAAGCGCAGACCACGCCGTTGATGGCGTCAATCTCGCAGGGCTTGCCGTTCCGCAGATCCTGGAGCATGGAGGGCACGATGCCGACGTGCTTTTTCATGGCGATCGGCACCAACAGCTCCGCAAATTTTCGCTTCAAGGCGCCCTTGTAGTAGAAGAGCTTCGTCACGTCCTTGCCTTGGACCGGCGCGAAGCTCACCCCGGCGGCCCGCCCCACGTCGATGCACTCCTTCATGCAGCGCACCGCCAGCTTCCGGGGCAGGACCGGATTGCTCACGTCCCCGAAGGTCCCACCCAGAGCGGTGCCAATGCCGGAATAGGTGGCGTTGATCAGCAGCTTGGACCAGCGGGCGCCCATCAGATTCTCCTCCAGGTCCACGGGACACATCCTCTCCAGCAGGGATTTCACCAGGGCCAGCTTTTCCGCCGACACGCCCGGCATGCCGCCCATGTGGAAGGAGAGGCTGTCCGGGGCGCTGGTCAGCTCCGCCACGCCCGGGGCGATCAGGGAGGCCCCCCATTCCACCACGCAGCCCACAGTCCGTTCCCGGCCCAGTATCTCCGCGATCCCGGGCTCCGGGATGCCGTTCTGCAGGGTCACCAGAATTCCGTCCGGGGCCAGCAGAGCTGCGAGAAAGGCCACCACCTCCGGGTTATGAAGCTGCTTCGTCAGCAGGAAGATCACGTCGTAGGGGCCATGCATCTGCTCCGGCAGAATGGCCCGCACCGGAACCGTAAAGTCCACGGTGCCTGTAACGTGGGCGCCTTTTTGATTCAAGGCCTCCACGTGCTGCTTATTTCGGTTGATCAGCTCCACGGGAACGCCGTTTTTGCTCAGATAAGCGCCCAGAACGGTTCCCAGGGAGCCTGCGCCATAGATCGCTGATTTCAATCCGCATTGTGCCTCCTTTTATTTGTTTCTGTTACGTTATAGCACATTCCGGAAAGAAATGCAAGATTGCGGCGGCACTAAGCCAATCACGTCCCTGCTTTTTCGCGGCTTCTGAACAGCTAAACACAAGGGACGGTTCTCTGTGTTCACCTTCTTTCGTGCCGTCTGCATTCAACACAGAGAACTGCTTCCTGTTCTGCCGAAGTGTATTGATAGGAAATATAGCGCATACACAAAAAATATATCCAGGTGCTCCGCCGGGTGAAAGACGGTATCGACCTGTACGATATCTCCAAGGTGTTTCCCTTCAGCAAGCGTGAAATCCTTCAAATGCTTGGACAAGCAGACATTTTTGAGCAAAAAATATGGATTGACTTCTCGCCAGTTTTCCAGATACGAAAGATCGTAGAGTTTCTCTACCTGCCAAGTGTCCTGCCGCTTTGCGCGCAGATCATCTATGTAAGGCGCGCCACGGCCTGAACGGCGGCTGTCATGAGGCGGAAGGGCACAAAAAAGCGACGTACGTTACAGCCTGAATACTGTAACGTACATCACTCTGGTGACCCGTACCGGATTCGAACCGATGTTAAAGGCGTGAGAGGCCTCTGTCTTAACCACTTGACCAACGGGCCATATGGCGCCGTGGAACGCGGCGCGTTTTGGTCCGCCCTCAGGGACTCGAACCCGGGACCCACTGATTAAGAGTCAGTTGCTCTACCAACTGAGCTAAGGGCGGATGTGCTTTCAGCTTGTTTATTATAAGCGTTTTGGCCCGATTTGTCAAGTATTATTTTGTAAAAACGGGCCTCCGCATTTTGTAAAAACGGGCCTCCGCATACACGGAGGCCCGCGCAGACTACAGGGTTCTTCCGGCTGCCTGGAGCACGTGGTCCGCCAGAACGCAGGTGGTGACGCTGCCCACGCCGCCGGGGACGGGCGTGATGGCCTTTACCAGGGGCTCCACGGCCTCAAAGTCCGCGTCGCCGGAGATGCTGCCCCTGGCCTCGTCCCAGTTGATGCCCACGTCCACCAGGATCTGATCCGGGTTGGTATACTCCGGGCCCACGCTGTGGAGCACGCCCGCTGCGGAGATCAGGATCTCCGCCTGCCGGGCCAGGGCCGGCAGATCCACCGTTCGGGTGTGGCAGATTGTAACGGTGGCGTTTCGGTGCATCAGCAGCATGGCCACGGGACGGCCGATCACCAGGGAACGCCCGATGACCACGGCCCGCTTGCCCTTCAGCTCCACGCCATAGTGTCGCAGCAGCTCCACCGCCGCCTGGGCGGTGCAGGGGGCGAAGCCCTTGGGGGTGTTGGTGAAGACGCCTGCCAGGGAGCCGTCGGTACAGCCGTCCACGTCCTTGGCGGGGTCCAGATTCTGCCGGGCCCATTCCCCGTCCAGCTGGGGGGGCAGGGGCCGGAACAGCAGAATGCCGTGGATGGACGGGTCCCGGTTCACCGCCAGAAAGCGCCGACGGAAGCTGTCCTGATCCACGTCGGCGGGCAGGATCTCCTGCACCACCCGGATGCCCACGGCCTCGCAGCGCTTCAGCGCGCCCCGCTCATAGGCCAGGTCGTCGGGCCGCTCCCCCACCCGGAAGATACAGAGGGTGGGCGCAACGCCCCGGGCCTTCAGGGCCAGGGCCTCCTCCCGCATCCGGGCGGTCATGGCGTCTGCCACCGGCTTGCCTTTCCAGATCTCCGCCATTGCTTACTTGTAGATGGGGTACTTCTCGGTGAGCTTGAGGACCTCACCGCGGATGTACTCCTTCGAGTTCTCGAAATCGTTGATGGCCAGGTCGATGAGCTCCGCCAGCTTCTCCATGTCCGCTTCCTTCAGACCGCGGGTGGTGACGGCGGGGGTGCCGATGCGGATGCCGGAGGTGACGAAGGGGCTTCTGGGCTCGCCGGGTACGGTGTTCTTATTGACGGTGATATAGACCTCGTCCAGACGGTTCTGCAGCTCCTTGCCGGTGACCTCCAGACCGATCAGGTCCAGAAGCATCAGATGGTTGTCGGTGCCGCCGGAGACGATCTTCAGACCCCGGGCCTGCAGGGCCTTGGCCAGGGCCTTGGCGTTCAGCACCACCTGGTGCTGGTAGGCCTTGAACTCGGGTTTCATGGCCTCACCGAAGGCCACGGCCTTGCCGGCGATGACGTGCATCAGAGGGCCGCCCTGGATGCCGGGGAAGATGGCCTTGTTGAAGTTGAACTTGTCAACCGCCGCCTGGTTGGCCAGGATCAGGCCGCCGCGGGGGCCGCGAAGGGTCTTGTGGGTGGTGGTGGTGACCACGTCCGCGTAGGGGAAGGGGCTGGGATGCTCACCGGCAGCCACCAGGCCCGCGATGTGGGCCATGTCCACCATCAGAACGGCGCCCACCTCGTCGCAGATCTCCCGGAACTTGGGGAAGTCGATGATCCGGCAGTAGGCGGAGGCGCCGGCCACGATCAGCTTGGGCCGGTATTCCAGAGCCTTGGCCCGGACGTCGGCATAGTCGATGACACCGTTGGCGTCCACGCCGTAGGAGACGCACTTAAAGTACTTGCCGGACATGTTGACGGGGCTGCCGTGGGTCAGGTGGCCGCCGTTGGACAGGTCCATGCCCATGAAGGTGTCGCCGGGATTCAGGATGGCGAAGAAGACCGCCATATTGGCCTGGGCGCCGGAGTGGGGCTGCACGTTGGCATAGTCGCAGCCAAAGAGCTTCTTGGCCCGCTCAATGGCGATGTTCTCCACCACGTCCACGCACTCGCAGCCGCCGTAGTAACGCTTGCCGGGATAGCCCTCGGCGTACTTGTTGGTCAGAACGCTGCCCATGGCCATCATGACCTCCTCAGAGACGATGTTCTCCGAGGCGATCAGCTCCAGATTTCTTCTCTGTCTGGCAAACTCGGCCTGCATGGCCTCTCCCACTTCCTTGTCGTAGCCGACAAGCCTCTCCAAAGATTCCTTCAGCATGATTGCTCCTCCTAAGCTCTGTGTCATTTTGAGATTTGTACGAATTTTCGCCCCGCAGGGCGACATTCTTTGTGTATTATACCATGCCTATACAGAAAATGCAAGCCAAACTTGGACCGCCGCGTGCTTTTCCCGGGGAATTCCACATCAGAGCTCCGGGGTTCGGCTCCACACTTTTTCTTTGCTTTTTCCAATGAGATGTAGTATAATAAAAAATGAACTTCCTGAAAGGAGCCTTCCATGGATTTCACTGCTCTTTTTCCCCTGCCGGGCGCGATCCTCGCCCCCATGGCGGGGGTGACGGACTACGCCTTCCGGACAGTTTGCGCGGAGCTGGGCGCCGCCGCCACGGTGACGGAGATGGTTTCCGCCAAAGCCCTCTGCTACGGGGACAAGAAGACCGCCTCCCTGCTGCGGCGCAACGAGGGTCTGCCCTGCGGGGTGCAGATCTTCGGCTCCGACCCGGAGTTTATGGCCCGGGGGGCTCAGATCGCCCTGGAGCTCAGCGGCGCGGATTACGTGGACATCAACATGGGCTGCCCCATGCCGAAGATCGTCAACAACGGAGAGGGCTCCGCCCTGATGAAGGACCCGGCCCTGGCCGGACGCATCGTCCGGGCCGTCCGGGACGCGGTCTCTGTACCGGTGACGGTGAAGACCCGGAAGGGCTGGGACAAGGGCCACGTGAATGTGACGGAGCTGGCCCGGGCGGTCCAGGACAACGGCGCCGCCGCCATTGCGGTCCACGGCAGGACGAAAACCATGCTCTACGCCGGCACGGCGGATTGGGACGTGATTGCGGAGGTAAAGCGGGCCGTCAGCATTCCGGTGATCGCCAACGGGGACGTGATCTCCGCTGAGAGCGCCCTGCGCTGCCTGCGGCGCAGCGGGGCAGACGGTCTCATGGTGGGCCGGGCAGCCTTCGGAGATCCCTGGATCTTCCGGCAGATCAGAGCAGCCCTGGCAGGCCAGGCGGTGCCGGAGCGCCCGCCCCTGGCGGAGCGCATGGAGCTGGCCCTGCGGCAGATGGAGCTGGCCAAGGAGGACAAGGACGAGCACATTGCCTGCCTGGAGGCCCGGAAACAGCTGGCCTGGTATCTGCGGGGGGTCCGCTTCAGCAATTATTACAAGCAGCAGATCTCGAAAATCGCGGTGATGGAGGATGTCTACCGGGTGATCCGGGGCATTCAGAGGGATTTGGAATAATGGACGAAAAACGGATCATTGAACAGGTGCTGGCCGGAGACAACAACGCCTTCGGTCTGCTGGTGGAGACCTACCAGGACCGGGTCTACAACCTGGCCCTGCGGATGTGCGGCAACCCCGACGACGCCTTTGACCTGGCCCAAGAGTCCTTCTTCCGGGCCTGGCGGGGTTTGAGCGGCTTCCAGCAGGAGTCCGCCTTCTCCACCTGGCTCTTTCGGCTCAGCTCCAACGTGTGCCTGGACTGGCTGCGGGCCAAAAAGCGTCGGCCCACGGTTTCCCTGACCACCCTGGACGACGAGGAGCAGGAGGTCCAGCTGGAGCTGCCGGACCCCGGGCCCGGCCCGGAGGCTCTGCTGCTGGCGGCGGAGGACCGGGAAGCCCTGGCAGGAGCCATGAACCAGCTTCCGGTGGAGTACCGGCAGATCCTGACCCTGCGGGCCGTGGACGATCTGAGCTACACCCAGATCGCGGAGATCCTCCAGCTCAAGGAGGGCACCGTAAAGTCCCGGCTCTCCCGGGCGCGGCTGGCCCTGCGAAATAAATTATTGCAAAACGGGAACAATTTGGAATCAGGATCGTCTATTCCCTCAGAAGGGAGGGATGCGCGATGAGCTGTGAGCAGGCATTGGAGCTGATCAGCGCCAAATTGGACGGGGCTCTGACCCCGGAGCAGGAGGCCGCACTGGCCGCGCATCTCGACGCCTGTCCCGACTGCAAAGCCCTCCTGGAGGCCATGGAAGGCCTGGAGACTAAAGTATCCGAACTCCGGGAGCCCGCGCCCGAGGGCCTGAAGCGGGGCGTTCTCTATCGGATCGACCAGGCCAGCGGCAAGGCGAAAAAGCCTGGCCGCCGCTGGTTCGGCCCCGGCACCGCCATCGGCGCGGTGGCCGCGGTGCTGGTGCTGCTGGTGGGGCTGGGGGTCTTTCCCGGCTTGAACGCCCGTCAGTTCGCCGCCTCCGTTGATCGGGCGGACCATGCGGCCGAATCGGAGCTGTCTGACGCAGCCGCAGATCCGGAAGAGCACGAAAGCACGGTCCGGGCGGAGACCGCGCGGCGTTTTCCCTCCTACCAGCCCCAGAACGCGGCCAACCCGGACGGAAAGGACGTCAGCACCGCTGTGCTCCCCAACGGGGAAGTGTGTATGACCGAGCCCCTGCCGGAGGAACCCGGCGACGACTACAGCGGCGGCGAAGGCCAATCGGATCCGGAGCCTGTCCCGGTCTCCGACGAGCTGCGGACGCAGTGCGCCGCCTGGAGCCGGGAGGAGGGGGCCCTGGTGCTGCTCTATACGGAATTCGACGCCAAGAGCCTTTTCACTGTGCTGGAACGGGAGGCGCCCGCCCTGTGGGCTCTGACCGAGGCGCTGGAGCCGGAGGACGCGGAGGGCTGCCTTCGTCTCAGCACCGACTGCGGCACCGCCCTGGCCATTCAGGAGTGGCTCTTGCGCAATCTGCCTGAATCCGAGATGATGAACCGGGATCTCCGTGCCGCTGAGAAGCAGCTCATGTCCCGCATGGACGAGCTGGATCCCGGCAGCGGCAGCCTGTATCGGATCATCACCTGGTCTCCCCCGGACCACCCCATCCAGTGGCCGGAATACTGGCCCGCCGGTTGGGCCGCCCGGCTGCGGACCGAGGAAAACTGGGCCATGTTCTTCCCGAGGGAGGACTTCGTGCCCCAGCGGGACGCCCCTGCCCTGCTGGTCTTTGCGGGCGGCTGAACAGTATGCGAAAACCCGTTCCGACGTAAGTCGAAACGGGTTTTCTCTGTCCTGGCCGCTCTCTGTTACGGGGTGGTCTCCAGGAAGTAGGTGGCCTCGGAGTCCGCCACGTTCAGGGCGAAGGCCAGGGGAAACTTTGCCAGGGCTTGTCCCACGGTCCGGGGATCCTCCTCCCCAGAAAAACCCATGTGATAGCGGATGGCAAAGGCCTCCTGATCCGTCAGCTTCATGTACTTCATAATCATCCAGACCGATTTCTCCCCGTGTCCAAAGGGGAAATTGTCCTCAAAATTGAAGGTGGCAACCTTCTGCCAGACCCCCCGCTCATCCTTGACGTTGCGGAAGCCGGGCTTGTAGCAGCCGATCTTGCACAGGTCGTGGAGCAGGGCCGCGATGGCGACGCTCTCCTCGCTGTAGTCCTCCCCCGTCAGGCCGTAGATCTGCTGGACCCGCGGCCGGGCCAGGTAGGCCCGCAGGCAGTCGTAGACGTTGAGGCTGTGCTGGCACAGACCGCCGGCGGTGGCGGAGTGATAGCGGGCGCTGGCCGGGGCTTCAAAAAAGTCGGTGGAGAGCAGCCAGTTCAGCAGCTCCTCCGCGCCTTCCCGGCGGATATACTGGCGAAAAATCGCAACAAAGCGTTCCTTGCTGTCCATAGAGTTTCTCCTTGTCGATCGATTGGCGGGAGCCCGGGGCTCCGGCAGGGGCTCGGTTTGCAGCAGCCGGCGGCAGAGCGCCGTCATGTTCTCGTCCGGACTGGAATTGAGGAAAAGGACCTCTCCCGGCCCGCTGTCCCGCAGCAGGCCGTACTCGGCCAGCAGGCGGCGGGTATTGCGCGCGGTGCCCTGGCTGCCGTCATAGAGCTCCGTGGAGGGGGGCAGGATTCGCCGCAGGACCCCGGCGGCAAAGGGATAGTGCGTGCAGCCCAGCACCACGGCGTCAGCTCCGCCCTCCAGCCAGGGGGCCAGGCTCCCGCGGAGGTATTCCTCCAGCGCCGGGCTGTCGGTCTCGTCCCGTTCGATGAACTCCACCAGCTCCGGGCAGGGCAGACTCACCACCCGACAGCGGTCCTCCATGCGGCGGGTCAGGGCGGCGAACTTTTCCTCCCGGAGGGTGGTCTCGGTGGCCATGACCACCACGGTGCCCCCGGGGTGCTGGTCCGCCGCGGGCTTCAGGGCCGGCTCGATGCCGATGATGGGCCGGTCCGGGTAGGCATCCCGCAGCTCGTTGATGGCGGCGCTGGATGCGGTGTTGCAGGCGATGACCGCGGCCTTGAAATCGTAGTCCCGCTTGAGCCGCGCCAGGTTGTTCAGGGTCAGCGCCCGGATCTCCGCGGTGCCGCGGGAGCCGTAGGGGGCGTTGGCGGAGTCTCCGTAGTAGACGAAGCGCTCCTCCGGCAGCGCGCGGACCAGCGCCCGCAGCACGCTGAC
>CAMNHH010000099.1 GCA_946539175.1 uncultured Clostridia bacterium
CCAGGCCTTCGGGGCGGTTTTCCTTGCCTCGGGCTTATTCCAGCTCGAAGGCGCCGGTATAGAGCTTGTAATAGGTGCCCTTCTGGGCGATCAGATCCGCGTGGGAGCCCCGCTCGATGATCTTGCCGTGATCCAGCACCATGATGGCGTCGGAGTTCCGGACCGTGGAGAGCCGATGGGCGATGACGAAGACCGTCCTGCCGTGCATCAGCGCGTCCATGCCCTGCTGCACCAGGGCCTCGGTGCGGGTGTCGATGGAGGAGGTGGCCTCGTCCAGGATCATCACCGGGGGATCGGCCACCGCCGCCCGGGCGATGGAGATCAGCTGCCGCTGGCCCTGGGACAGGTTGGCGCCGTTGCCCGTCAGCATGGTGTCGTAGCCCTGGGGCAGACGGGAGATGAAGTCGTGGGCGTTGGCCAGCTTGGCGGCCTTGACGCACTCCTCGTCGGTGGCGTCCAGCTTGCCGTAGCGGATGTTGTCCATGACGGTGCCGGTGAAGAGGTTCACGTCCTGGAGCACCACGCCCAGGGAGCGCCGCAGGTCCGGCTTCTTGATCTTGTTGATGTTGATGCCGTCGTAGCGGATCTTGCCGTCCTCGATGTCGTAAAAGCGGTTGATCAGATTGGTGATGGTGGTCTTGCCCGCGCCGGTGGCGCCCACGAAGGCGATCTTCTGGCCGGGCTCCGCCCAGAGGGTGATGTCCTCCAGGACCTTCTTGCCCTCCACGTAGGAGAAGTCCACGTCGAACATCCGCACGTCGCCCCGGAGCCGCTCGTAGGTCACGGTGCCCTCGGCCTTGTGGGGATGCCGCCAGGCCCAGACGCCGGTGCGATGATCCGCCTCCCGGAGGCTCCCGTCGGGCAGCTCCTCGGCGTTCACCAGGGTCACGTAGCCCTGATCCTCCTCGGCGGGCTCATCCATCAGCCGGAAGATCCGGTCTGCGCCGGCCAGGGCCATGACGATGGAGTTGAACTGCTGGGCGATGCCGTTCACCTGGCCGGTGAACTGCTTGGCGATACCCAGGAAGGCAATGACCACGGAGAGCTCCAGCGCGGCGCCGAAGCTGCCGTGGAAGAGGCCGTTCAGAGAGGCGTTGGGGGTCCCCAGGGTGATGAAGGCGGCGCCGGCGATGGCGATGATGACGTAGAGCATATTGCCGATGTTGTTCATCACTGGGCCCAGGATGTTGGCGAAGCGGGTGGCGGTGGTGGCCGCCTCACAGAGCTCGCCGTTGACCTTGTCAAAATCCGCCTGGGAGGCCGCCTCGTGGCAGAAGACCTTGACCACCTTCTGGCCGTTCATGGTCTCCTCCACAAAGCCCTCCAGCTTGCCGATGGCCTTCTGCTGGCGAATGAAGTTGGTGGCGGACCTGCCGCCGATGTGCTTGACGGCGAAGCTCATGCCGAAGACGCCCACCAGCACCACCAGCATCAGGTTCATGGAATACCAGAGCATGATGCTCAGCATACCCAGCAGCATGATCCCGGACTGGAAAATCTGGGGCAGGCTCTGGCTCACCAGCTGGCGCAGGGTGTCGATATCGTTGGTATAGTGGGACATGATGTCCCCGTGGCCGTGGGCATCGAAGTACTTGATGGGCAGCCGCTGCATGGCGTTGAACATGCGCTTGCGCATCTTGTCCAGGAAGCCCTGGGTAATGACGGCCATGAGCCGGGCGTAGAGGTAGTTCAGCAGGATCGTGGCCACAAGGATCACCAGCATCACCGCCATCACGGAGCCCAGCTCCGCCTTGGCGGAGGCCCAGTCCTTTGCCCCCACGTAACGGAGGATGATAGAGGAGATCCGTTCAATGAAGATGGAGGGGGAGATGTTGCCAATGGAATAGAGGGCCATACAGAGCATGGCCAGCAGGAAGGGCTTCTTGTAGTCCTCCATCAGCAGCTTGATGACCCGGGGCAGGGTGCCCTTTCGAGCCTTGGGCATATCCTTTCCGTTCATTGGGCCTCTCGGCATATTTCTGCCCATGGGAACCTTAGGCATTCTCGTCGCCTCCCTTCGTCTGCGAGGTGTAGACCTCGCGGTAGATCTCGTTGGAGGCCAGCAGCTCCTCGTGGGTGCCCTGGGCCGCCACGCGGCCGCCCTCCATCACCAGAATCAGGTCGGCGTCCTGGACGGAGGCCACCCGCTGGGCGATGATGAGCTTGGTGATATCCGGCAGCTCCTCCCGGAAGGCCTTCCGGATCAGAGCGTCGGTCTGGGTGTCCACCGCAGAGGTGGAGTCGTCCAGGATCAGGATCTTGGGTTTTTTCAGCAGGGCCCGGGCGATGCAGAGCCGCTGCTTCTGGCCGCCGGAGACGTTGGCGCCGCCCTGCTCGATGTAGCGGTCATAGCCCTCGGGATTGGCCACGATGAAGTCATGGGCCTGGGCCTGCTTGCAGGCGCGGACCAATTCCTCGTCGGAGGCCTTGGGGTCGCCCCAGCGCAGGTTCTCCTTGATGGTACCGGAGAAGAGCACGTTTTTCTGCAGCACCACGGCCACCTGGTTCCGCAGGACCTCCATATCGTAGTCCCGCACGTCCACGCCGCCCACCTTGACGCTGCCCTCGGTGACGTCGTAAAGCCGGGAGATCAGCTGAATCAGCGTGGTCTTGGAGGAGCCGGTGCCGCCCAGGATGCCAACGGTGGCCCCGGATGGGATGTGCAGATTCACGTCCGCCAGAGCGCAGGCCTGGGCCTCGGGGTTGTACTTGAAGCTCACGTCCTCAAAGTCGATGGAGCCGTCCTTCACCTCCATGACCGGCTTCGCCGGATTCTGCAGGCTGGGCTCGGTGTCCAGCACCTCCACGATACGGCGGGCCGCCTCGCCGGAGATGGTGACCATGACGAAAATCATGGAGATCATCATCAGGCTCATGAGGATCTGCATGGAGTAGGTGATCAGGGTGGACAGGGCGCCCACGTCCATGGTGGAGCCGCCGGAGGAGATGATGGTCCGGGCAGTCAGCAGGGGAATCAGAATCATGCAGATATACATGGCCAGCAGCATCAGGGGATTGTTGATGGCCAGCAGCTTTTCCACCCGGGTGAAGTCGTTCCGCACGTCCTCGGAGGCCGCGGCGAACTTCTGCTGCTCGTAGTCCTCCCGGACGAAGCTCTTGACCACCCGCATGCCCTTGACGTTCTCCTGGACGGAGTTGTTCAGCTTGTCATACTTCTTAAAGACAGCCTTGAACATGGGCATGGCCTTCTTGGCAATCACCAGCAGGCCCCCCGCCAGGATGGGGATCACCAGCAGGAAGACCAGAGAGATGGAGCCGCCCCTGCTGATGGACATGGTGACTGCGAAGACCAGCATCAGGGGCGAGCGCACCGCCGTGCGGATGATCATCATAAAGGCCATCTGCACGTTGGTCACGTCGGTGGTGAGGCGGGTCACCAGGGAAGAGGTGGAGAATTTGTCGATGTTGGCAAAGGAAAAGCTCTGGACCTTGGCAAAGAGATCGTGCCGCAGGTTCCGGGCAAAGCCCGCGCCGGCGGAAGCGGCGAACCAGCCGGCCAGGATGCCGCAGCACATGGAGCCCATGGCCATCAGAATCAAGATGACTCCGTAGCGGAGGATCAGCTTCATGTCCGCCCCGGCCTTGATGGCGTCGATCAGCTTGCCGGTGATCAGGGGCAGGGTGCACTCCAGACCCACCTCGCCCACCATGAAGAGCGGCGTTAAAAGGGTGTGTTTTTTGTTGTCCCGCACGCAGGCGAGCAGTTTTTTGATCATTTGACTTCCTCCTTGGACCGGCAGGGGTCGAGGCCGTCTACCCGCCCGATATTTTCGATCACCCGGTCCAGCAGCGCCAGCAGCTCCTTGGTCTCCCGCTCGCTCATGCCCTGGGTGATGAGGCGCTCCGTCTCCCGGAAGCGCAGGACCACCTGCTGGTGGATCTCCTGGGCCTTCTCGGTGACGCAGATCCGTTTTTTGCGGCGGTCGCCGCTGTCCTCGGCATAGCGGATGAAGCCCTTGGCCTCCAGCCGCTGCAAAATGCCGGTGACGGTGGGTTGGGAGAGGTCAAAGTGCCTGCCCAACTCCCCGGGGGTGACGGGCTCTCCGGCGTGCCGGGTCAGATAGCCCAGGACGAAGCTCTGGGAGGAGGTCAGCTCCATGTCCTCCATGTCCAGGGTGCGCTTCCGGTCCAGGGCGTTGCTGATGCGCTTGATCCGGGGACCCACGGCGTTTTCGGGAAGCATCCGCATCCCTCCCTTTCATTTATTTAGCACGCTAAAATTAGCGTGCTAATCATATCACAGTTTACAGAGAATGGCAAGTGCCGTTTTCCACAAATTCCACAGCTTTTTCCACAGGCTTTTTCGTGCAACATTCCGGCTTGACAGCTCGGTCGGAAAATGACTTCCGGGCAGGCAGGCGCAGCAGCCGCATGATCCGGCCGGGACCCGGGAGGGCCGGCAGGCCGGCGTCCTGCGTTCTTCCCTCACAGCACCGTGTTTTGCTGCCTGCCCTCCAGCCAGGCCCGCAGGTTTTCGAAGACGATCTCCGCCCGGAGGGACATGGACTCCCGGGTGGCGAAGGCCACATGGGGCGTCAGCAGGGTGTTGGGCGCCTGCAGAATGGGGTCGGCAAGCTCCATGGGCGGCTCCCGATCGAAAACGTCCAGGCAGGCCCCGGCCAGCTTCCCCCGCTCCAGGGCGGTTATCAGCGCGGCCGCGTCCACCACAGGGCCCCTGGCGGCGTTCACCAGCAGGGCGCTGGGCTTCATCCGCTCCAGCCGTTCGGCATTGATGAGGCCCCGGGTGGACTCGTTCAGCGGGCAGTGCAGGACCACCACGTCAGAGCGCCTCAGCAGCTCCTCCAGCTCCGTCTGCTCCACCCAGGTCGGAGCGTCCGGGTGGATGCTTCGGCTGCAGGCCAGGATCCGGCAGCCGAAGGCGTGGAAGAGCTCCGCGGAGCGGGACCCGATCTTCCCCAGGCCCAGAATACCCACAGTTTTTCCCTTCAGCTCCCAGCCCACCAGGCCCGCCTTGGTGCCGCCGCTGCGGCAGCGGTCCTCCACCGCCCGGAGATTCCGGGCCATGGACAGCACCACGCCCAACACCAGCTCCGCCACCGCCTCGTTGGAGTAGCCGGAGGCGTTGCTGACCCGCATCCCGCCGGCCCTTGCCGCGGCCAGATCCACGTGGTCCACCCCGGTGAAGGCCACGTCCAGGAATTTCAGCTTCGGGCAGGCCCGCAGCACAGTCCCCGGCATGGGCATATTGGCCAGGATCATGGCCTCCGCGTCCTTCGCCCGGGCGATCATGGTCTCCACGTCCGCCGTTCTGGGGTAAGATACAAATTCGACGCCCTGCCGGACAAAGGGCGCCTCCAGCTCATTCAATTCCCGGGCCGTGATCCCCAGGTCCTCCATGATGACAACTTTCATCGTGCTTCCTCCTGATCAAATTTTCCGCAATCCCGATTTGCCTGCGTCTTGTCTCAGTATACTCCCGGCGGCACGCAAAGTCAACGGCCTGTTCTAATCCGCCGGGGCTGTCCATAGAATGTGGCAGAGAACAAGGAGGGTGATACCATGTGCAAGGCGACGCGGCTCCGGATGGGAGCGGTGGGGATCTTTTTGCTGGCGGTTTTGGCGGTGGGGACCTGGCTGGCCCGGCAGGACGAAGCGGCGGAGGCCGCCTCCTGGGGCCTCAGCTTTCCCCGTCCCGGAGACAGCCCCGTGGGCAACGCCACGGCGGAGGAGCTGGCCGACTATGACGCGGCCTACATCGGGAACACCGAGGAAAAGGTCCTCTATCTGACCTTCGACGCGGGCTACGAAAACGGCCAAACGGCGGCCATTCTGGATGCTCTGGCGAAGCACAGTGCCCCGGCGGCCTTCTTTGTGGTGGGGCCCTACGTCCGGCAGAACCCGGAGCTGGTACGCCGCATGGCGGCGGAGGGCCACATTGTAGGCAACCACACCTGGCACCACTGGGACATGGACAAGATCCGGGACAAGGCGGTCTTTGCCAGGGAGCTGGAGGACACCGCCGCAGCCTATCGGGAGGTGGTGGGCCGGGAGATGCCCCGCTACTACCGGCCCCCAAGGGGCATCTACGCGGAGCAGAATCTGAAGATGGCCCAAGCCCTGGGCTACAAGACCGTCTTCTGGTCCCTGGCCTACGTGGACTGGAAGCAGGATCAGCAGCCCAGCCGGGAACAGGCCTTCGAGAAGCTGCTGGGCCGGGTCCACAACGGGGCCGTGGTGCTGCTTCACACCAGCTCCGCCACCAACGGGGCGATCCTGGACGAGCTGCTTACCAAATGGGAGGAGATGGGCTACCGCTTTGAACGCATCGACCGGCTCTTTGAGACTGTCACAGGATCCGGGGCGCCGCATACAATGGACTGAGCGCGAAAGCGCGCAATCCTGTTCAGGAGGTAGCATTATGTGTAATAACGGCTTCAACGGCAACTGGTGGCTCATCATCGTGATCGTTCTGCTGCTGGGCTGCGGCGGCTTCAACGGGGGCTGCGGCTGCAATTCCTGCGGCTGCGGCAACAACTGCGGCTGCGGCAACAACTGCGGCTGCAACGACGGCTGCGGCTGCGGCAACGGCTGCGGCTGCTGAATAAATGCCTGCGGGGCTTGCCCCGCAGGCAGAAAAAAACGCGCTCTGCTTCGGCAGAGCGCGTTTTGTATTACACCAGCTCGATGACGGCCATCTCGGCGGCATCGCCGCGGCGGGGGCCGGTCCGGGTCACGCGGGTGTAGCCGCCGTTCCGCTGGGCATAGCCGGGCGCCACGTCCTTGAACAGCTTGTTGGCCACGTCCTCCTTGGTGATGAAGGAGAGGGCTCTGCGGTAATTGGCCAGGCCGCCCTTCTTACCCAGGGTGATCATCTTCTCCACCACGGGCTGCACTTCCTTGGCACGGGTGAAGGTGGTCTCCAGCTTGCCGTGCTCCAGAAGATCGGTGACCTGCTGACGCAGCATGGCCTTGCGCTGGGCGCTGGTCTTGCCGAGCTTACGAGTTCCGAACATTCAGGTTATCCTCCTTTTTGAAAAGGTTGTCGAGTGATTTTATGGATTGGCGGGAGCCGCCGGACGGCTCCCGGCCGCGTTAGTTGCTGCTGCTGGAATCCTCGGTGGCCAGGGACAGATCCATCATGGCCAGCTTGTTCTGGACCTCCTCCAGGGACTTCCGGCCCATGTTCCGCACCTTCATCATATCCTCCTCCGTCTTGGCGATCAGGTCCGCGACGGTGTTGATATTGGCGCGCTTCAGGCAGTTGAAGCTCCGGACGGAGAGATCCAGCTCCTCGATGGTCAGCTCCAGCATCTTGTTGTGGGTATCGCCCACGTGCTCCACCACGGTGGACTTGTTGGCCACGGCCTCGCTCAGATCGGTGAACAGGGCCAGGTGGTCGGTGAGGATCTTGGCGCCCAGGGAAACCGCGTCCCGGGCGGAGATGATCCGGTTGGTCCAGACCTCCAGGGTGAGCTTGTCGTAGTCGGTCATATTGCCGACACGGGTGTTCTCCACGGTGTAGTTCACCTTGGTAACGGGGGTGTAAATGGAGTCGACGGGGATCACGCCGATGGGCATGCCGGGGGTCTTGTTGTGGTCCGCCCGGACGTAACCGCGGCCGTGGTTCAGGTTGATCTCCATGTTGAGGGTGGCGTCCGGACCCAGGGTCGCAATGTGCAGCTCGGGGTTCAGAATTTCCACGTCCGCGTCCGCCTTGATGTCGCCGGCGGTGACCTCGCAGGCACCGGAGGCGTCGATGTAGACGGTCTTGGGCTCGTCACAGTGGAGCTTAGCCAGCAGGCGCTTGATGTTCAGGACGATCTCGGTGACGTCTTCCTTGACGCCGGGGATCGTGGAGAACTCGTGCTGCACACCGGCGATCTTAATGGAGGTGGCGGCACAGCCGGGCAGGCTGGACAGAAGGATCCGTCTCAGACTGTTGCCCAGGGTGATGCCGTAGCCTCTTTCCAGGGGCTCTACGATATATTTGCCGTAGGAGCCATCCTCAGGAGAGTCGATACACTCAATACGCGGCTTTTCGA
>CAMNHH010000100.1 GCA_946539175.1 uncultured Clostridia bacterium
CCCGGGCCCAGGTCCTGGCCTTCCTCTACAAGACCGAGGCCATCCTGAAGGCAGCCCAGCCCTGAACGAAGCTGAAAACAGAACGAGGACCCCGCCTGCGTCACGCAGGCGGGGTCCTCTGATTCTCAATTATCTGTTCTCAATTGCCTTCGCTTGTCTCCGGCTGGGGCTGCCAGGGATGCTTCTCGTCCACCACGGCGTGCTGGAGCAGATAGTCGTGCCAGAGCTGGTATTTGCTGGCCTTCAGGTGGGCGCCGTCGCCGGAGTAGTCCTCGGGCAGATGGTCGGTGCCGTCGTTCAGACAGTCGTTGACCTCCAGGTAGAAGATGTCCACGTCGTTGGCCAGGGCCTTGATGGCCTCGTTCTTCTCCTTGATGCCGGCGGTGGCGAAGACCGGGTACTTGGCCTCGTGGCTCTGGGTCACGTAGCAGATGCTCTGGATATAGATCAGCGCGTCGGGCTGATAGCCGCGGATCTCCTCCACCACCTTCCGGTACTCCTCGGCAAAGCGGCCGGTGTCGTAGCCCACCTCGTTGATGCCGAACATCAGGTAGATCTTGCCGAACTTCTCGCCCTGCAGCAGGGCCCGGGTGCTGGCGTAGCCGTAGCGCTGCTCCTCGTCGGCGCTGTCCATGATCTTGAAGATGGTCATGGAGGTGGCGGGGAAGGGATAGTGCTTGCAGTTGCCGGGGGTGCTGTAGAGGAACAGACCGTCGGTGCGGGAGTCCCCCAGGAAGAGGGCGTCGTCAAAGTAGCTGTCGTCCACGGTCGTCATGGTGGGTCCCGCGGGGGCCTCGGTGCTGGGCGGCACGGTGGTCACGGGCTCCGTGGTGACGGGCTCGGTGGTCACGGGCTCGGTGGTCACGGGCTCCGTGCTGATCACGGGCGCCCGGCTGTCCGTAACGGGGGGCTCGGTCTGGACGGTGGTGACGATTGGAGCCTCGGTGCTGACCACGGGGGCGGTGGTCTCCGTCCGGGCCCTGCTGTCCTCCGACCCGGAGGAGGCGCAGCCCTTCATGGCCAAAAAGAAGAAGAATACCAGGCCGAAGAGGAGCACCATGACCAGCATGGGAACCTGGGTCAGGGCAGCGGCGCCGCCCCGGGGGGCGCTGCGGCGCCGGGCGGGCTGGGTTCGGCGGGAGCGGGAATCGGGATTGTATCTGTCGTTCATATTGTTCTCCTATTTCTTCAGAAGGCGGCGTAGCCCATGGGGTCGCTGCCGTTTTGTGACACCAGGTAGACGGCGTACCAGAACAGCCCCGCCAGCAGGGCGGAGAGGATCCAGGCGCCGATCCGGGAGCGCTTCACCAGCCGGATCAGCTTCTCCACGATGGGGAAGCAGAAGATCATGCCGATGATGACCCAGGGTCCCACCAGGGACCAGTTCCGGGCGAAATCCCCGGGGTCCGCTCCGGCGGAGGCCCCGGCGGCGGGGAAGAGGCGGCTGAAGTACAGCCCCAGATCCTCCAGATCCCGGATGGTGAAGACCACCCAGCTCAGCACCATGGGGATCACCACCCAGATATGGGCCAGCAGGGAGACCAGACCCTTCCACAGCTTGCCGGGCAGGCTGTCGGTCCCCAGCCGCTCTCCCACCCGGAAGCGGCCGGAGACGAAGCTCCGCCACAGCCGCTCCAGCACGATCATGCAGCCGATGCTGAGACCCCAGATCAGGAAGTTGAAGCCGCTGACGGGCTTCCACAGCACCAAAACCGACACGGGCAGCAGAAGCAGCAGGGGCAGGTGGCCCAAAATCCGGGCGGCCGGGCCGGGATGCCCGCCGCTGCGCTCCGTCATCCGGCGGCAGCACAGGGGATCCAGGGCCACGGCGGCCCCGGCGGCGAGGCCCCAGAGCAGATACTTGGGGGCCAGGCCGTTGCCGTGCCACAGGGAGGTGACCAGCCAGACGAAGAGCACGTTCACAATCGTCCGGCCCAGGCCCTTCCGGCTGCCCCCCAGGGGGATATAGATATAGTCCGTGAACCAGCGGGTCAGGCTCATGTGCCAGCGCCGGTAGTAATCGCCCACGGTCCGGGCGAGATAGGGGAAGTTGAAGTTGGGGGGCAGCTTATAGCCCAGCATCGTGGCCAGGCCCAGGGCCATGAACATATAGGCCTGCCACTCGATATAGATGTGCAGGCTGGTGACCACGGCGCCCAGCCAGGCCAGCTTGGTGGAGATGGCGTCGTAGCCCAGGGTCGTCAGGGCGTAGTAGCCGCCGCCGAAGAGAACCCCCAGCTTGTCGGACACCAGCACCTTCAGCACAAAGCCCAGGGTGAAGTCCTCCAGACCCTTCTGGACGGCGGCGGCGCTGATCCGGGGCCGGTCCAGCTGGGGCGCCAGCTCCCCGTAGCGGGTGATGGGGCCCTGGATGAACTTGGGGAAGAAGAGGCTGAAGGAGGCGAAGCGGACCGGATCCGGCTCCGCCCGCAGGGTTCCCCGGTAGATCTCTGCCAGGTAGGCCATGAAGGAGAACAGATAGTAGCTCAGCCCCAGCATGCCCACGTTCAGCAGCTTGAAGGCGGCCATTGCGATGGCGTTGATGGCCACGGCCATGGCCATGCAGGCCCCGGGCCGGGTGGTGCGCTGGACGCAGTGACCCAGCAGAAAGTTCAGGCCCGTGAAGATCAAAGCCCAGAGGGCCACCCAGGCAGAGCCCATGGTGACGGAGCTGAGGATCAGGAAGGCCGCGCTGCCCAAAAGCAGCAGATACCGGCGGCTGCGGGCGGGACAAAGCCCGTAGATCACCAGAAATACCGCCAGGAACAGAAGGAAGGGAATACTGGTAAAGCTCATACAAGGACGCCTCACGATCTCTTGTGTATTCGACATATTCCAAAGTATTATAGCACCGAACGGAAGAAAATGCAATAGCTTTCTGCCCCTTGCAAATGTCGGACCGATGTGATACAATAAGTAAAATATATTGACAGACAGAGGAAGCAAAACCCATGAACGAAACCATACAAACAAGCAACAACGAAGAAATCCAGGCCCCCCGGGCGCCCCAGAGCTTCCAGGACATGGGCCTGCCGGAGCCCATTCTGCGGGCTCTGGAGGAAAAGGGCTACGGATACCCCACCAAGGTCCAGGCGGAGGCCATCGGCCCTCTGATGGAGTGGAAAGACGTGATCGCCAAGGCCCCCACCGGCACCGGCAAGACCTTCGCCTTCGGCATCCCCATGATCGCCCACGTGGACCCCGCCTGCGAGGAGATCCAGGGCCTGATCCTGGCGCCCACCCGGGAGCTGGCCCTCCAGATCGGAGACGAGCTGCGGGGCCTTCTGACCCATTACGACGACATTCGGGTGGCCGTGCTCTACGGCGGCCAGAAGCTGGAGCCCCAGTTCGCCCAGCTGAAGAAGAAGCCCCAGATCGTGGTGGCCACCCCGGGCCGCCTGATGGACCACTACAAACGCCGCTCCATCCGCCTGGACCGGATCCAGACCGTGATCCTGGACGAGGCGGACCGGATGCTGGACATGGGCTTTTTCAAGGACGTGACCGGCATCGTGGAGAAGGTGAAGAACCGCCGGAACCTGGGGCTCTTCTCCGCCACCATGTCCCAGGAGGTCATGACCGTCTCCTGGATGTACCAGCGGGACGAGGTGGAGATCACCGTCCGCCCCGAGGCGGAGGAACGGCCCGACATCGACCAGTATTCCGTCACGGTCCCGGCCCTGGAGAAGCTCAACGCCGTCCGCTGGATCCTCCATCTGGGGGCCTTTGAGCGGGTCATCATCTTCTGCAACACCAAGGTCATGTGCCAGCGCCTGTCCGACGATCTGCGCCGGGTGGGGGTGGACGCGGACTGCATCCACGGGGACATTCCCCAGACCCAGCGGGAGCGGACCATGAAGTCCTTCCGCAAGGGCAAGCTGCCGGTGCTGATCGCCACGGACGTGGCCTCCCGGGGCATCGACGTGGACGACGTGGACTGCGTCATCAACTATGACGTGCCCCAGGAGAACGACTACTACGTCCACCGCATCGGCCGCACGGGCCGGGCCAAGAAGAAGGGCGTCAGCTATACCGTCATCGGCTCCTTCCCCGAGCAGGCCAAGCTGGACGAGATCGCCAAATACTGCCGCTTCACCGTGCAGCCCGTGGCCATTACGGAAAACGGCTTCGTACCCGTGGAGCGGCGCCAGGCGGCCCCGGTCTCCCGGCGCCGCAGATGACCGCCTCGGAGCGGGGCCTGCTGCTGCTCTGCGCCGAGCTGGGGGACGGGCAGAAGCCGCTGACCTGCGCCCAGCTCCGGACCCTGCGGGCCAGGGTCCTGGCGGCGCAGACGCCGCCCGCCGGACCGGAGCGGCCTCTGACGGCGGCAGATCTGGAGGCGCTGGGCTACGACGGGGCCTTTGCTCGCCGGGTCTGCGCTTTGCTGGGCCGGGAGCAGGCCCTGGCGCGCTATCTGGCCATCGCCGCGGAGCAGGGCATCCGGGCCGTGACCCGGCTCTCGGGGGACTATCCGTCCCGGCTCCTGCGGCTGGGGGAGAAAGCCCCCGCCCTGATCTATTGCCGGGGGCAGCGGGAGCTGCTGAAGCGTCCCGCCGTGGCCCTGGTGGGCAGCCGGGAGTTGAGCCCCGCCGGGGAGGCCTTTGCCCGCCGGGTAGGGGAGCTGGCCGCCCGGGAGGATCTGGTGCTGGTGTCCGGCAACGCCCGGGGCGCGGACCGCTGCGCCCAGGAGGCCTGCCTGGCCGCCGGGGGCAGCGTGATCGCCGTGCTGCCGGACAGCCTGGCGGAGCATCCCCCCCAGAGCGAGCGGATCCTCTATCTCTGCCTGCAGGGCTGGCATCTGCCCATCGCCCCCTACCGGGCCCTGGAGCGGAACGCCTTGATCCATGCCCTGGGGGAGAAGACCCTGGTGGCCCAGGCCCGGCGCAGCGGCGGCAGCTGGAGGGGTTCCGAGGAGAATCTCCGCCGGGGCTGGAGCCCCCTGTTCGTCAACGCGGCCGGCGGCCCCGGCTGCGCCCAGCTCATCGCCCTGGGCGCCAATTCCGTGGAGTTGGGGGCCCTTGCCTCCCTCCGCGGCCTGCAGCCCGCCCAGCTTCCGCTGACGGAAGCCTGAAGAAGGAAGCGCCGCGGCGCGTTCCGAATTCCCGATTCTCAATTCTCTTCGCCCACTTGTAATTTTGCAATCGGTATGCTATAATAATATTTGTATTTCCCCACACCCGCATACAGCCATGATTTGGAGGTTTTTTATCATGTGTGGAATCGTTGGTTATCTGGGAAGCCGTCAGGCGGCGCCCATTCTGCTGGACGGTCTTTCCAAGTTGGAATACCGGGGCTATGACTCCGCCGGCGTCTGCGTCATGTCCGACGGCGTTCTGAAGGTGGCCAAGTCCAAGGGACGCCTGGCCAATCTCAGCGGCCTCATCGACGGCGGCAAGAGCATTCAGGGCACCTACGGCATCGGCCATACCCGCTGGGCCACCCACGGCGCCCCCTCGGACGTGAACAGCCATCCCCATATTGCGGACGCCGGCAAGATCGCCGTAGTGCACAACGGCATCATCGAAAACTATCTGAAGCTGAAGGAAGATCTGATCCGCAAGGGCAAGCATTTCCGCTCCGAGACCGACACCGAGGTGGTGGCGAATCTGGTGGAGTACTACTATGACCGGCTTCAGGACTTCCCCCGGGCCGTGCGCCGGGCGGTGGGTCAGCTGGAGGGCAGCTATGCCCTGGGCATTCTGTGCCAGGATCGGCCCGGCACCATGATCGCCGTCAAGAAGGAGAGCCCGCTGATCTTCGGCTTCGGAGAGGGGGAGAACTTCATCGCCTCCGACGTGCCCGCCATTCTGAAGTACACCCGCAAGGTGGTCTATCTGAACGACGGCGACACCGTCGTCTTTACCAAGGACTCCGCCCGCTTCTACGACGCCTTCTACGATCCCGTGGAAAAGGAGCCGGAGCTGATCGACTGGGACATCTCCGCCGCCGAGAAGAACGGCTACGACCACTTCATGCTCAAGGAGATCCACGAGCAGCCCACCGCCGTCAAGGGCACCCTGTCCCCCCGGATCCGGGACGGCCGGGTGGTGCTGGACGAGATCAAGCTCTCCAAGGAGTACCTGGAGGATCTGAAGCGGATCTACATCGTGGCCTGCGGCTCCTCCTACTACGTGGGCTGCCTGGGCAAGCACATTCTGGAGAAGACCTGCCGCATCCCCGTGGAGCCCATCCTGGCCTCGGAGTTCCGCTATTCCGAGCCGGTCCTGGGCCAGGATACCCTGGTGCTGATCATCTCCCAGTCCGGCGAGACCGCCGATACCAAGGCCGCCCTGATGGAGGCCAAGCGGCAGGGCGCCCGGACCCTGGCCATCGTCAACGTGGTGGGCTCCGCCATCGCCAAGGAGGCGGACGACGTGATCTACACCTGGGCCGGACCTGAGATCGCCGTGGCCACCACCAAGGCCTTCTCCACCCAGCTCTCCGTCATCTATCTGATTGCCCTGTATATCGCGGACCTGCTGGGCACCATCCGGCGCGACGAGTACGACAGCCTGGTCGCGGAGCTGATGAAGCTGGATCAGAAGATTGCCCTGACCCTGACCCCGGAAAACGTGGCCAAGATCCGCTACTATGCCGAGCAGTATTTCAAGGTCCAC
Organism: uncultured Clostridia bacterium; assembly: GCA_946539175.1. GTDB lineage: Bacteria > Bacillota > Clostridia > Oscillospirales > Oscillospiraceae > JAFRPC01. The sequence continues at coordinate 6,618 of CAMNHH010000100.1, forward strand.
GACGCCTTCTTCATCGGCCGCAACGTGGACAGCGCCATCTGCCTGGAGGGCAGTCTGAAGCTGAAGGAGATCGCCTACATCCACTCCGAGGCCTACCCCGCCGGCGAATTGAAGCACGGCCCCATCTCCCTGATTGAGGAGGGGACCCTGGTGGTGGCCGTGGCCACCGTGGACAGCCTTTTCGACAAGACCATGTCCAACGTCAAGGAGGTCCGGGCCAGAGGCGCCGACGTCTTCGCCGTCACCACCGAGAAGCATGCGGAGGAGATCAAGAAGACCGTTCCCTCCGTCATCACCGTTCCCGTCACCCATCCGCTGCTGCAGCCCAGCCTGACCATCGTGCCCCTGCAGACCTTCGCCTACTACGTGGCCCTGCTCCGGGACTGCGACGTGGATAAGCCCCGCAACCTGGCAAAATCCGTTACTGTTGAATAAAACGCCGCAGGGGCGCACGGTGTGCGCCCGCCGGAACGCAGAAAGTGAGGAATTGACCATGAAGCTCCCCGAAAACACCGTTTGGTTCGACCGCAAGCGCACCATCTTCGGTCTGCCCTGGTCCTTTACCAAGTACATTCTGACGGATGAAAAGCTGCTGATCGTCAAGGGCTTTCTGAAGCAGAGCGAGGAAGAAATCCGCCTCTACCGCATTTTCGACATGTCCCTGTCCCGCAGCCTGTGGGAGCGCCTGGACCGGGTGGGCACCATCCACTGCTGCTCCGGCGACAAGTCCTCCCCGGAATTTGACATCAAGCGGGTGAAGAATCCCCGCCAGGTGAAGGAGAACCTTTCCGATCTGGTGGAGAAGCAGAAGATCGCCCGGGGCGTCAGCGTCCGGGAGGAGATGGGCCACACCATCGACCACGACCACGACGGCATCAGCGACCTGGTGGAGAAGAAGTAAGACGCGCCCGCCTGCAGGGACCGGGGAACCGGCCTCTGCAGGCGGGCGAATTGAGAATTGAAAATGGAAAATTGAAAATTACGGAGGTTTCAAATTGCCATTTGAAATCATTGAAAAGGGAATAAGCGGCTCAAGCAGCCGCTTATTCCCTAATCTCTATTCCCTATTTTCCTGTTGCTTATTTTCATGTTTTCTGATATAATATACGGTACGATACTATACAAACGCAAAGAAAACACGGTGAACGACATGAATGAAAACATCGTGGTCCGGGGCGCCCGGGCCAACAATCTGAAGAACGTGGATCTGCGCATCCCCCGGGACAAGCTGGTGGTGTTCACGGGGCTTTCCGGCTCCGGCAAGTCCTCCCTGGCCTTCGACACCATCTACGCCGAGGGCCAGC
>CAMNHH010000101.1 GCA_946539175.1 uncultured Clostridia bacterium
ATCTGCCAGGGGATTATTGGCGTAGTTGTCCGGGTGGTATTTCTTGACCAGCTCCCGGTAGGCGGTCTTGATCTCACTGTCGGAGGCGGTGCGGGACACGCCCAGCACCTCATAGGGATCCTTCATATCGTCTCTCCTGTATTGTCAGTCTTTGGGGTCTTTCGTTTGTTCCACAGGGAATCCTTTGCTCGGAATTTGCCCGTTTTTACAGCGGCAAATACAGCGGGGAAGCCAAGATACACGATGTTCTCCAAAAGAGCCTCGTGGGAGCGCAGCGGCAGCAGGGCCAGGGCGGCCCCCGCCAGATTGACGGAGCTGTCGGTGAGCTGGGTCAGATAGGCCTGATCCTCCGCAGACAAGGCCCCGTCTGTCACGTGAAAGCGATACCGCAGGGGGTTATAGGCGTCCTTCTGACAGTCCGCCTTCAGATCGTCCAGGGCGTCGGCCAGGTAGAGGAAGCGTCCCGTCTGGTAGAGCAGCTGCTCCATCGGACGGCGCAGGGCCGGATCCTCCAGATCCGCGGCGCAGGCCGCCGTGACGCAGGCGAAGGCGTCCGCCGTGGCGTCGATGGAGGGGCTGCGCTCCGCCTCCAGGGTATGCAGGATCTCCAGCTGTCGGGCGCAGAGTGCCGCAAACTCCGGCAGCCGACGGGCCGCCTTCCGGTATGCCCGCCCATACAGCAGGCGCAGAAAGCGCTGGGGCAGGCTTCTGAAGAAGCCCTTATCCCGGATATCGTCCAGCAGCTTCTCCACGCAGAGGATCACCGTGGCGGCCGTCACCGGCTCGAAGCCCGCCCGGTCCAGGGTGCAGCTCTTTTTGCCGCAGACCCGGGCCGGACACCAGCAGGGCGCCGCTTCGGCGGCCTTCGCCGGGGCGGAGCGCAGCAGGTAGAGGAAGCTCATGTCGTAGTTCACGAGAAAGCGGGCGGCGAAGCCGTACTGCTTTCCCAGCGCCCGGCACAGGCCGCAGTAGGCGGCCCGGTACTCCTCCAGCTCCGGCTGGCTCAGCAGATCCCGGCGGGGTCTGACGTAGCCGAACATGGGCCGTCAGTCCTCCGTGGGCTCCGGCGCGGAGATCACGATGCCGATCTGCACGTTCTCCGCCGCCGCCACGGAGGGATGGGTGGAGTTCACCACCTGGCCCGCTACAGTGTAGGCGCCCACCTGGGTATAATCCGCCAGATCCACCAGAATATAGATGCCGTTGTCCGCGTTGGACATAATCTCCTGGATCTCCTCGGTATTGCCCCGGATCGTGACCCGCACCGTGCGGGTGGACAGCTCCACCTTGAGGCCCTCCGGCGCATTCACCGTGCGGATATCGGAAACGACGATGGGCTCGGTGGAGATTCCGGTGACACTGACCTCCGCGGTGACGGTGTCCTCGCCGCTGATGTTGGTGACGCCGGAGGGCAGGGACAGGTCATAGCTCAGGGTCTCCCCGTTTTTCAGATTGGCCAGCTCCACGCTGTCCAGATAATACACGTCGTCCAGCTGGTCGATCACGTCCGCGTCTCCCTTGACCCGGACGGTTTCCGGCGTCATGGCGATGCTGACGTTGTCCGTGGACACGCCGCCGCCGGGGATCATCTCCAGGGCCAGACGGATCTCCTTGGTCCGCAGCACCGGCAGGGTCAGCCGCACCTCGGAGGCGCTGACCTCGATGGACTCGGAGAGCTCTGCCTCCTCGTTCTCGTCGTTCAGAAAGACCACGGGCAGATCCACGGAGGTCTTCTCCTCCAGGGTAGAGATGTCGTAGCTCACCACAGCGCGGGTGATGCGGTCCACCTCGTAATCCGGCCCGTAGAGCTCGATCTCGGCAGGGTCAATGACGGTGCTGTCCCGTTCAAAAAGATAGCCCTCCTTCACCTCTCCGGTCCAGTTGAACTCCACGGTCAGGGTCTTCCGCTTCAGCTTGGTTACGGTAATATTGACGTTCTCCACGCTCTTGCGGAGAATCTCCACGTCGCTGGGCCGGACGGTGTCCGGGAAGGTGACGCTGCAGCTCAGGGCGTAGTTGCCGGGCTCCCGGATCCGGCTGGCGTCCGCGTTGACGCGGATGCTGTCGGCGTTGAGCTTGGACAGGTTGGCCCGGGAGCCGCTGAGCTCCAGAGTCAGACTGGCGGAGTCCTGGCTGGTGATCAGCAGGTCTCTGTCCTGCAGGTCGATGGTGCCGTCGATGTTGATGGGAATGGAGCTGATCCGGATGGTGGACTCTGTCGCCACGTTGTTGACCACATAGAGCCACAGGAGCACCGCTCCCAGCAGCGAGACCAGCAGCATAATGATATTACGACTCCGAGGCATCGCTGTCGCCTCCTTTCTTGCGGCCGCGGTTCTTGATGAGATCGAATACGCCGCGGTTGTTCTTCTCCTCTCCCACCAGCTCCTGTACCAGCAGCTTCCGAAGGGTCTGGGTCGCCAGGTGCCGCTTGAGCATCCCCTCCACGGCCACGGAAATGGCGCCGGTCTCCTCGGAGACGATGACCACCACGCCGTCGCAGTTCTCGCTCATGCCCACGCCGGCCCGATGGCGGGTGCCCAGGTCTGTGGACAGATTCCGGTTCTCGGACAGGGGCAGCACGCAGCCCGCGGCCTCGATCCTGTTTTCGTGGATGATCATGGCGCCGTCATGCAGGGATGCCTTGGGGAAGAAAATGTTCCGGATCAGCTCCTGGGAGACAGCAGCGTCCACCCGGGTACCGGTGTCCGCGATCTGCTCCAGGGAATTGGTCCGCTCAAAGACGATCAGGGCGCCCACCCGCTCCTTGGACATGGCCTCGCAGGCCATCACCACCTGCTCGATGGCCTCCACCGAATCGGAGGGCCCGGGGCCGTTGGTGAGTCCGATGATCCCCTTGACGGTGCTGCGGCTGCCCACCCGCTCCAGCAGGCGGCGCAGCTCCGGCTGGAACACGATGACCAGGGCCACAAATCCCAGCTGCAGCACCCGGTCCAGCAAATAGTTGACCGTGTGCAGATTCATCAGGTCCGTCAGGAAGGTGGCAATCAGCAGGATCACGATGGCCCACGCGATCCGCCTGGCGCTGGTGTTCCAGATCAGCTTGATGACGTAGTAGAACAGGCCCGCCACAAGGAGGATGTCGATCACATCCGTAAGGTCGAAGAAGGTGCTGTTCAGATTGGAAAAAAACTCTTGGATCTCTTTCATTGGCATCTCCCGCTCTCTGCTAAAGGTTTGCGCTCCGTACACGGATCCTATTTTATCTCATAGATTATACTTCATCGGAACGGAAATAGCAAGTGATTTCTTTTTTCATTTTTTGTTCACAGCTTCTTAACGTTTTTTCAGCAGGGCCCCGGTGACCCGCAGGAAGCGCTCCAGCTCCGGCTGCCGGGTCATGGGGGAGACGGAAAGGCGGATGGTCCCCTCCGGCAGGGTCCCCGCCGTGCGGTGGGCCAGCGGGGCGCAGTGCAGTCCGGCCCGGAGGGCGATCCCCCGCCTGCCGTAGGCCTCCGCGGCCTCCTCACAGTCCAGGCCGGGCAGCCGGAAGGACAGCACGCCGGTCTGCCCAGGCCCCCGGTAGCACCGGGCGCCCAGGCGCTCCAGGCCCTCCGCCGCCCGGGCCAGCAGGGCCCGCTCCCCCGCCAGCAGTGCCGCGGGATCCCGGCTCCGCAGCCAGGCCAGGCCCGCACCCAGGCCCGCGATGCCGGGCACGTTCAGGGTTCCCGCCTCCATCCGGTCCGGCAGCTCCTCCGGCATGGTCTGCTCCACGGAGCGGCTGCCGGTGCCCCCAAAGCGCAGGGGCCGGGGCTGCTGCCGACAAAGCAGCAGGCCGGTGCCCTGGGGACCCAGCAGACCCTTGTGGCCCGGCATCGCCACAAAGGCCGCCTGCCAGGCGGCGGGGCGCACCGGCAGCAGCCCGGCGGATTGGGAGGCGTCCACCACGAAGGGGATGCCCCGGGCCGCGCAGAGGGCCCCGATCTCCTCCACCGGCAGCAGCGCGCCGAACACGTTGGAGACGTGCAGGCAGGCGGCGGCCTTCGTGCCGGGGATCAGCGCCCGGTCAAAGGCCTCCAGCCAGGCCTCCCTTGAAAACAGCGGCGCGGCCACGGGGACGATCCGGGCCCCAAGGCCTGTCAGGCAGCGGGTGACGGCGTTGTGCTCCAGGCCGGAGATCACCACCCGGTCTCCGGTGCCCGCAAGGCTGCCCAGGGCCGCGTTCAGCCCCTCCGTGGCGTTGGCGGTGAAGCAGATCTGCTCCGGCTCCAGGCCAAAGTATTCCGCCGCCAGGCAGCGGGTCCGGTAGACGGTCTCCTCCGCGAGCCTTGCCGCGGCGTGACCGCCCCGGCCCGGATTGGCGCAGCGCTCCATGGCCCGGAGCACGGCCTGCCGGACCCCCGGCGGCTTTTGTAGGGTGGTGGCGGCGTTGTCCAGATAGATCATAATCCCATTCCGCTCCTTTCGAAGCCGCCCTCCGGCAGACGGCGCCAGACGCCCTCCACCCGGACCCCCGCCCGGTCCAGCACCCGGAGGGCGGCGGCGCCGTCCCGGACGGCCAGGGCCAGAGCGTAGCCGCAGCCCTTCGGCGCGGTCTGGCGGGGCGCCCGGAGCATGCGGCAATCCAGGCCCGCCCGGAGCAGGGCGTCCCAGCCCTTCTGGGCAGGCGTCACGGAGCGTACGGTCAAATACAGATCATGCATATCGATCCCTCCCGGTCATTCTATGCGCCGGGGCAAAAAAAGGACCCTTCCCCCGAAAGCCGGCGGCTTTGGGGGAAGGGCGTCGGCGCGTCAGCCGAAGTCCAGCATATTTCCGGTCCGCATGGACAGAAAGTCCCGGCTGCCCAGGATGATATGGTCCGTCAGGATCACGTCCACCATGGCCAGAGCCCGTTTCAGGCTCCGGGTATACTCCAGATCCTCCACCGAGGGCAGCAGGGAGCCGTTGACGTGGTTGTGGGCCAGGACCACGGAGGTGGCGTTGGCCATCAGGGCCGCCTCCACCACCCTGCGGTAGGGCAGATTCACGGCGTTTACGCTGCCGATCCCCAGCTCCCGGCAGGACAGGAGCTTGCATCTGGCGTCCAGGGACAGGAGCCAGGCCCGTTCCTCCCGCAGCCCGTCGGAGCGTGACAGCAGATAGCGTCCGATGTCCCCGGTGCGGCGCAGATAAACCGTACCCGCCAGGCGGGACTGCTCGCAGCGGCCCCAGAGGGCGGCGCAGCAGCGCAGCAGGGCCGCGCTGCGGGGTCCCATGCCGGGGACCTTCAGCAGCTGCTCCTCGCCGGCCTCAAAGACCCGGTGCAGATCCCCAAACTCCAGCAGCAGGCTCCTGGCCAGGGGATTCACGTCCCGGCGGGGAATGCTGTAGGACAGCAGGAACTCCAGCACCTCCGCGTCGCTGAAGGCATCCAGCCCCTTGGTGCGGAATTCCTCCAGCATGCGGCCTCGATGCCCCGTGTGATCGAATTGGGAAGCTTGTTCAGGTATCACGGTGATCGTTCTCCTTCCGGCAGAGGAGGGGCAACAGCAGCAGACCCACTGCCAGCGCGACCCCGGCAAAGTCCAGAAGCACATCGCTGAGCTGGCCGCTGCGGCCGGGGATACAGGTTTGCAGAATTTCGTCGGCGGCGGCAAAGAGCAATCCCGCCCCCAGGGGCAGCAGCACCGTGCCCCGGTCAAGAAGGCGCCAGTCCTGCAACAGCAGCGCGCCTAAGATGAAATACTCCGTAAAATGGGCCAGCTTCCGCAGGGCGTAAAGCGTCAACCCGGGAAGGAAGCGGAGGGCCCGGTCCAGCACCGCGACGCTCTCGTCATGGGAGGCGGCGGCGGGCTGGGCGGAGCGGGCGTAGATGAACCAGAGCCAAAGGGCCGTGGCCGTCAGCGCCAGCCACAGCTTCCAGCGGGTCCGCACGGCCTCGCCCCCTTTTTTGTCTGTTACGCGCCGGCGTACCGAAAACGGCCGCCGGCGTCGTTCATTTATCCCTGTTCTCCAGGTCCAGGATGACCCGGAACTGGGTTTCGTAGAGTTCCCGGTAGACGCCGTTCCGGGCCAGCAGGGCCTCGTGGGTGCCGGCCTCCTTGATGACGCCGCCCTGAACCACCAGGATCCGGTCGGCCTTCAGGATGGTGGAGAGCCGGTGGGCGATGACGATGGAGGTCCGGCCCTGCATCAGGTGCTCCAGGGCCTCCTGGATGGCGTTCTCGGAGATGGAGTCCAGGGCCGAGGTGGCCTCGTCCAGGATCAGAATCTTCGGGTCCTTGAGGATGACCCGGGCGATGGAGAGCCGCTGCTTTTCGCCGCCGGAGAGCTTGAGCCCCCGGTTGCCCACGATGGTCTCATAGCCCTCGGGCTGGCTGGAGATGTAGCTGTGGATGTTGGCGATCTTGCAGGCCTCCTCCAGCTCGGCCTCGGTGGCGTCGGGCTTGGCGTAGAGGAGATTGTCCCGGATGGTGCCGTTGAAGAGGTAGCTCTCCTGGGTCACCACGCCGATGTTGGAGCGCAGGTATTTCAGGTCCATGTCCCGGACGTCCACGCCGCCCACGGTGACGCTGCCGGCCAGCACGTCATAGAGCCGGGGCAGGAGGTTGACCACGGTGGACTTGCCGGAGCCGGAGGGCCCCACGATGGCGTACATCTTGCCGGCGGGGACCGTGAAGTCGATATCCGTCAACAGGGGCTTCTCCGGGTCATAGGAGAAGGCCACGTGGTCGTAGCGGATATCGGCGTTCTTCATGTCCGGCTTCATCCCGTTATCCTTGGAGACGATGGGGTTCTTCATGTCGAAGTAGTCGAAGATGCGGGTGAAGAGGGCCAGGGAGCGGGTGAAGTCCACCTGGATGTTCAACAGGCTCTGGACGGGCCGGTAGAGGCGGTTGATCAGGGCCACCGTGGCGGTGATGGTGCCGACGGTCAGGGCGCTGTCGCCCCGGGAGATGATCAGCCAGCCGCCGGCAAAGTAGATCAGCAGGGGGCCCAGCTGGGTGAACATGCCCATGACGACGCCGAACCACTTGCCGGAGCGCTGCTCCTTCAGATGCAGCCTGGTGACCTCCTCGTTGAGGCCCACGAAGCGGGCGTACTCCCGGTCCTCCCGGGCGAAGAGCTTGACCAGCAGCGAGCCGCTGACGGACAGGGTCTCGTTGATCATCTGATTCATCTCGTCGTTCTTGGCCTGGCTCTGGGTCAGGAGCTTATAGCGGGTCTGGCCCACGCTGCGGGTGGGGAGGATCAGCAGCGGAATCACCACCATGCCCACCAGAGCCAGCTGCCAGCTCATGGTAAACAGGGCCACCAGGGAGGTGACCACCGTGGCCACGTTGCTGACGATGGAGGACAGGGTGCCGGAGATCACGGAGCTGACGCCGGAAATGTCGCTGTTCATGCGGGTGATGATGTCGCCCTGCTTTTCCGAGGTGAAAAACGCGTGGGGCATGTGCTGCAGGTGGTCGTACATCTGATTCTTCATGTCGAAGATGATGCGCTGGGAGATCCAGGCGTTGATGTAGCTCTCCAGCACGCCGATGACCTGGGAGACGGTCAGGGTGGCAAAGGCCGCCAGCAGCAGCTGGATCAGCAGCCCCATGTTCCGGCCCACCAGGGCCTCGTCCACGATACGGCCCGTGATGATGGAGGGCAGCAGGCCGACGGTGGCCGACAGCAGGATCGCCAGGAAGACCAGCAGGAACTGGGGCCAGTAGGGCTTGAGATAGGAGAGGATGCGAACCAGGAGCCCCTTTGTTACCTTGGGCTTGTTTTGCTTTTCCTCGTCGGTGAGGAAGCCGCGGGGGCCGAGCCCCCGTCCGGGACTTGGCATAGGGATCACTCCTTTCCGGATGCAAAACGAAAAACGCAAAACGCGAAATTGGTTCCTGTGGTCATGATAGCATACGGAAAACCGTTTGTAAACCGATAATATT
>CAMNHH010000102.1 GCA_946539175.1 uncultured Clostridia bacterium
GTGCAGCGAGGTGAATCTGACGGACACGGGCCTGGTGCTGCTGCTGGCTCTGCCGGGAGACCTGGAAAACGGCCGGCTGGACAGCAGCCGGGTGAGGGGCTTTCTCCTGCCCGCCGGGGTGCCGGTGGAGCTCCATCCCCTGGTGCTGCACTTTGCCCCCTGCCGGATCCGGGCAGAGGGCTTCCGCTGCCTGGTGCTGCTGGAGCGGGGCACCAACGCCCCCCTGGCGGGCGGCGTCCGGCCCGACGCGGCGGGAGAAGAGGCCCTGCTGTGGATGCGGAACAAGTGGATGCTCTGCCACCCGGACTCCCCCCAGGCCGCCAAGGGAGCCTACGTGGGCATCACCGGGGAGAATCTGCGGCTGCAAATTTGACGAGTCCCTGCAAAACGCCCCATCTGCCGCGGCAGATGGGGCGCTTGGCATATTCGTTTACTTGCCGTCGGGGAAGCTGGTGAAGCAGCCCCGCTCCACCTCGGGCAGTCCGTATTTCTCCCTGGCGTCCGCGATGGCCCGGATCAGGAAGGCCATGTTCCGGCCCAGATTCCGCATGGTCTGCAGCCCCTCCAGGTCCTTCTTCACGTCCTCGGCCGTGAAGCCGTGGACCTGGTTCCAGTAGGTGGAGGAGGCCACGGGCATACCGCTGATAGTGAAATACTTGTTCAGCACGTCAAAGCTGGCGGTGTTGCCGCCCCGGCGGCAGGAGACCACCGCGGCGCCCACCTTCATGTGCTTGGGGAAGGAGCTGCTGTAGAACAACCGGTCCAGGAAGGAGAGCAGGCTGCCGTTGGGGGAGCCGTAATACACCGGGCTACCCACCACCAGACCGTCCGCCTCCTGGAACTTGGAGGCCGTTTCGTTCACCAGATCCTCAAAGACGCAGCGGCCCAGCTGGCCGCAGCGGCCGCAGGCAATACAGCCCCGGACGCTCTTGCTGCCCACCTGGATCAGCTCGGTCTCGATTCCCTCCCGGCGGAGCGTCTGCTCCAGCTCCTCCAGGGCCGCGGCGGTACAGCCGTGGACGTGGGGGCTGCCGTTGAGTAGTAATACCTTTGCCATAGGACTGCTCCTTTCAGGTTTTCAGGCTTTCGCCCCAGAATCAAAGCTGGCTCTTGTAGAGCTCCACGATCTCCTCCACGCTGGTGTCTCTGGGGTTGCCGGGGCAGCAGGCGTCGGCAAAGGCGGACTCGGAGAGGAACTGAATGTCCTCGGGCTTCAGGATGCCCTTCAGGTTGGCGGGGATGCCCACGTCGGCGGAGAGCTGGCGGACGGCGGCGATGGTGGCGTCGGCGGCTTCCTCGTCGCTCATGCGGTCAATGCCGGGGACCTCCATGGCCTTGCCGATGGCCCGGTAGCGCTTGCCGGCCACGGGCTTGTTGTAGTCCAGGCCCACAGGCAGCAGGATGGCGCAGGCCACGCCGTGGGGGGTGTCGTAGAGGGCGGACAGGCCGTGGGCCATGGAGTGGACGATGCCCAGACCCACGTTGGAGAAGCCCATACCGGCGATATACTGGCCCAGCGCCATGCCCTCCCGGCCCTCGGGGGTGTTCTGCACGGCGCCCCGCAGGTTGGCGGCGATCAGACGAATGGCCTCCAGGTGGAACATATCAGAGATGGAGCAGTGGCCCTTGGTGATATAGCCCTCAATGGCGTGGGTCAGGGCGTCCATGCCGGTGGCGGCGGTGAGGCCCTTGGGCATGGAGGCCATCATGTCGGGATCCACCACGGCGATCTCGGGGATGTCGTTGGTGTCCACGCAGACGAACTTGCGCTTCTTCTCCACGTCGGTGATGACGTAGTTGATGGTGACCTCCGCGGCGGTGCCGGCGGTGGTGGGCACGGCGATGGTGAACACGGCGTGCTTCTTGGTGGGGGCCATGCCCTCCAGGGAGCGGACGTCGGCGAACTCGGGGTTCTCGATGATGATGCCGATGGCCTTGGCGGTGTCCATGGAGGAGCCGCCGCCGATGGCGATGATGCAGTCGGCCTGGGCCGCATGGAAGGCCTTGACGCCGTTCTGCACGTTCTCGATGGTGGGATTGGGCTTGATGTCGGAATAGACGCTGTAGGCGAAGCCGGCGGCGTCCAGCAAATCGGTGACCTTCTTGGTGACGCCGAACTTCAGCAGGTCCGCGTCAGAGGTGACGAAGGCCTTGCGATAGCCCCGCTTGCTCAGCTCGGGAACAATGTTTTCAATGGCGCCGCGGCCATGGTAGGAGATGGTGTTCAGTACGATGCGATCTGCCATAATCAGATTCCTCCGTTTGAAATTTGGTATCCTTATTTTAGCACAGTTTTTTCCGTTTGTCTGTGAACTTACTGTTAATACTGTTTCCTGATCAAACGCCCAGTACCCGTTTCATCAGGCGCGATGAACCTGCGGTTTGCAAATCCGTTCGGATTTGCGAAAACAGAGCTGCAACGGCAGATTTCCCCGGGCTTTGCCCAGGGCGTCCTCCGCAAAAATGCGGAGGACGGATGAAACTGTTCCTGACGTTTTAATAAAAAATTCGTATAAACGGCGCGCGGCGCAAAGGGAGCCCGGTCCTGCGACCGGGCTCCCGTTTTGCATGGGATCAGCCTTCCGCCAGCTTGCGGTACTTCTCGTAGCGCTCGGCGCTGAAGGCCTTGGCCTTCTCCAGCAGCACGTCCGCCTCCGCCGGGAAGGTCCGGCGCAGGGAGGCGTAGCGCACCTCGCCGTCCAGGAACTCGTCCAGCGGCACGGAGGGTGCCTTGCTGTCCAGCACGAAGGGGTTCTTGCCCGCGGCCCGCAGCTCGGGGCTGTAGCGGTACAGGAACCAGTAGCCGCTGTTCACCGCCAGCTTGGCCTCCTCGGTGGACCAGCCCATGCCCTTGACGATGCCGTGGTTGATGCAGGGGGCATAGGCGATGATCAGGGAGGGTCCCTTGTGGGCCACGGCCTCCTTGATGGCTTTGATGGCCTGGTTGGGGTTGGCGCCCAGGGCGATGGAGGCCACGTACACGTCGCCGTACTCGGCGGCCAGCAGACCCAGGTCCTTCTTGACGGTCTTCTTGCCGGAGGCGGCGAACTGGGCCACCGCGCCGATCGGCGTGGCCTTGGAGGCCTGGCCGCCGGTGTTGGAATAGACCTCGGTGTCCACCACCATGATGTTCACGTCAATGCCGGAGGCCAGCACGTGGTCCAGGCCGCCGTAGCCGATGTCATAGGCCCAGCCGTCGCCGCCGTACATCCACATGCTCTTGCGGACGAAGTGCTCCCGGTTCTCCTTCATGTAATCCAGATTCTCGCCGGTGTCCGCGGTCCTGTCCAGGGCCTCCAGCACGGCGTCGGCCAGGGCTCTGGCCTTCTCGTCGTCCTCGTAGCCGGCAATCCAGGCCTCCAGGGCGGCCTTCAGACGCTCGTCCTTTGCCTCGGCCAGATAGGCCTCCGCCTTGGCCCGCAGGGCCAGGCGCTGGGCCTGGACGGAGAGCACCATGCCCAGGCTGTACTCGGCGTTGTTCTCAAACAGGGAGTTGGAGATGGCGGGTCCGTGGCCCCGGCTGTTGGTGGTGTAGGGATAGCTGGGGATGGAGAAGCCCCAGGCCTGGGTGCAGCCGGTGGCGTTGGCCACGATCATCCGGTCGCCGTAGAGCTGGGTCAGCAGCTTCATGTAGGCGGTCTCGCCGCAGCCGGCGCAGGCGCCGGAGAACTCCAGCAGGGGCTGCTCGTACTGGCTGCCCTTGGTGGAGAACTTGTCCATGGGGTTCTTCTTCTCCTTGAGGCCCATGCTGAATTCCCAGTTGGCCGCCTGGGGCAGCTGGCTGGCGATGGGCTTCATGCTCAGCGCCTTGTCCTTGGCCAGGCAGGCGGTGACGCAGGTGCCGCAGCCGGTGCAGTCCAGGGGGTCCACCTGCAGGCGGTAGCGCAGGCCCTCGAAGCCCTTGCCCTTGGCCTCGTTGGTGACGTAGCCCTCCGGGGCCTTCGCCTGCTCCTCCGCGTCCAGCAGGAAGGGCCGGATGGCGGCGTGGGGGCAGTAGAAGGAGCACATGTTGCAGCCAATGCACTTGGAAGCGTCCCACTCGGGCACGAAGGCGGCAAAGCCCCGCTTCTCGTACTTGGAGGTGCCCAGAGGCACGGTGCCGTCGGCCATGCCCTTCCAGGCGCTGACGGGCAGCTTGTCGCCCCGCTGGTCGTTGACCATGCGCATGATGGTCTTGATGTAGGCGGGCTGGTCCTCATTGACCGGCTTCGCCTCGTCGGGCAGCCGGGCCCATTCGGGATCCACGGGGATTTCCACGATGCCGTCCAGACCACGGTCCACGGCGGTGTAGTTCATGTTCAGGACCTTCTCGCCCTTGCGGCCGTAGGTCTTGGTGATGGCGTCCTTCATGTAGCGCACCGCGTCGTCGATGGGCAGGACCCCGGAGAGCTTGAAGAAGGCGGACTGCAGCACCGTGTTGGTGCGGTTGCCCAGACCGATCTCCGCGGCGATGTCGGTGGCGTCGATGGTATAGAATTTGATGTTCCGCTGGGCCAGCACCCGCTTGAGCTTGTTGGGCAGGTTGGCGATCAGCTCCTCACCCTTCCAGACGGTGTTCAGCAGGAAGGTACCGTTGGGCTTGATCTCCTCCACGATGTCGTACTTCTTGACGTAGCTCTCGTTGTGGCAGGCCACAAAGTCCGCCATGGTGACGTAGTAGGTGGACAGGATCGGATTATGGCCGAAGCGAAGGTGGCTCTTGGTGACGCCGCCGGACTTCTTGGTGTCGTACTCAAAGTAGGCCTGCACGTACTGGTCGGTGTTGTCACCGATGATCTTGATGGAGTTCTTGTTGGCGCCCACGGTGCCGTCGGAGCCCAGGCCCCAGAACTTGCAGGAGATGGTTTTCTCGTCGGCGGTGACGATATTCTCCCCCACCTCCAGGGAGCGGTGGGTCAGATCGTCGTCGATGCCCACGGTAAAGTGGTCCTTCCGGGCTCCCTCCATGTTGTCGAACACCGCCTTCATCATGGCGGGGGTGGTGTCCTTGGAGGACAGGCCGTAGCGGCCGCCCAGCAGGACGGGACGCTTTTCCCGGTTGTAGAGCACGCCGGCCACGTCCTCATACAGAGGCTCGCCGTTGGCGCCGGCCTCCTTGGTGCGGTCCAGCACGGTCAGCACCTTGCAGCTGGCGGGAATGGCCCGCAGCAGATGCTCGGCGGAGAAGGGCCGGTACAGATGCACCTGCACGAAGCCCACCTTGCGGCCCCGGGCGTTCAGCCAGGCCACCACTTCCTTCAGGCAGTCGGAGACGGAGCCCATGGCCACGATGACGTACTCCGCGTCGGGGGCGCCGAAGTAGTTGAACAGCTGATAGTTCCGGCCCGTCAGCTTGTTCATCTGGCGCATATAGTCCTCCACGATGGCCGGGGTCGCGTCGTAGTAGGGATTCACGGCCTCGCGGCACTGGAAGGCGGTATCGGGGTTCTGGACGGTGGAGCGCATGACGGGGCGCTCGGAGTTCAGGCTGCGCTTGCGGAAGCGCTTCAGAGCCTCCATATCCACCATCTTGGCCAGATCGTCAAAGTCCAGCACGTCGATCTTCTGCAGCTCGTGGGAGGTGCGGAAGCCGTCGAAGAAGTGCATAAAGGGAACGCTGGACTTGATGGCGGACAGATGGGCCACGGCGGCCAGATCCATGCACTCCTGCACGGAGGAGGAGGCGATCTGGGCAAAGCCGGTCTGGCGGCAGGCCATCACGTCGGACTGGTCACCGAAGATGGAGAAGAAGCTGGTGCCCACGGTACGGGCCGCCACGTGGATCACGCCGGGCAGCAGCTGGCCCGCGATGCGGTACAGGGGCGGAACCATCAGCATCAGGCCCTGGGAGGCGGTGTAGCTGGTGGACAGGGCGCCGCATTCCAGAGAGCCGTGCATGGCGCCGCAGGCGCCGGCCTCGCTCTGCATCTCCACCAGCTTGACCGGGTGGCCGAACATATTCTTCATGCCGTTGGCGGCCCAGACGTCCACGTGCTCCGCCATAGGGCTGGAGGGGGTGATGGGGTAGATGGTAGCGACCTCGGTAAAGGCATAGCTTGCGTAGGCGGCAGCTTCGTTGCCGTCCATGGTTTTCTTTTTCATAAGATCCCCGTTCATTCCTTTCATAAATAGACTCCTGCGGAAGGGGACAAACGTTCTGGCGTCCGACAGGAGCGCCGGAATGTGCCGTTCCGGCTGTCCTGCCCCCTGTTTTTGAGCAAAATGCCCGTGGTCAGCGGAGGCGCCTTTGTCCTCTTTTGGTTATTATACACCATTTCCGCCGCAAAGTCAATTTCTTAATCTGCCGGGGCTCCTTTCCGGAAACGCCGTCAGCCCGCCAGACGCAGCAGCAGTCCGATCAGCTCCCGCAGATCCCAGCTCCGCCCCACGGGGGACACAAACGCCGGGGCCTGGGCGCTGACGGTCCGCCTGCGGGGCCGGGGCTCTGACAGGGGCCAGCCCAGGGAGACCAGGTAGGCGTAGGACTTGTCCCGCATGGCCAGGGCCGCCCGTCCGTAGGCGGTGTCGTGGACGGCCTGATGCAGCACGTTCAGATCCCGGAAGACCGCCGCCTCCCCCAGCCCCAGGGTGGCCCGGATGCGGCTGAGATAGGCCGCTGCGCCGCCGCTGCCGAACTGGTTGATGATCACCGCAAAGTAGGCCGCCGTGGCGTCGCTCTCCATGCCCCAGGCCCTGGCTTGGGAAAGGTAGCCCAGAATGTCCCGCCGGGCCAGGGCGTCCTGGGCCGCCCGTCCGTCCGGGGAGGCCAGCAGGGCGGAGACCCGCTCCGCCTCCGCCCCCGAAAGGGAGCGGCTTTTCCAGCTTGCAGCCGGGGACACAATCTCCAGGTAGAGGGACCTGGTCAGATAGTTGGCACAGCCCGGCCAGCCCTCCAGGGCAAAGCGCAGCAGCTCCAGGGCCCGGGGGCCGTGCCACTGGAGCAGCCCCAGAGAGACCGCGCCGCCGTCGTCGGCGTTGACGGAGCCGTAGTCCCCCTCCGCCTGGAGGAAAAAGCCCTTCAGCGCCTCCACCAGGGCCTCGTCCGGGTCGGCGGCAGCCGCCCGGGGCGTCAGCGGCAGAAGCAGCAGGACTGCCAGGAGCCAGCAAAGGATTCGCAGCTTCATAGTCTTACCCTCCGAATCAGCAGATTTCGCTCTTTGCTCCAGTGTAGCACAGCCGGGCCGCAAAAGCCGTCGAAGCCCGACGGAAGGAGACCCGGAAATCTCCCGGCTTTTCCCCCTTTCCCGGTTGATTTTCTGGAAAATAGATGTATAATAGAACGTGGCACACAATTTCCGCAAGGAAATCAGTAAAGGAACCTCGAAGGAGCGTGTTTTCATGTACCAAATCGTCCGCAAGAAAGAACTGAACCCCACCGTGACCCAGATGGAGATCCTGGCGCCCATGGTGGCCCGCAAGGCCAGGCCCGGCCAGTTCATCATTCTCCGGGTGAATGAAGAGGGCGAACGCATTCCCCTGACCGTTGCCGGAACCAACGCCGAGGAAGGCACCGTCAAGATCATCTTCCAGATCGTGGGCGCCACCACCGCGCTGCTCAACGCCAAAAACGAGGGCGAGTTTATCCAGGATTTCGTGGGGCCTCTTGGCGTCGCCACCCATACCGACGGCATCCAAAAGGTCTGCATCGTGGGCGGCGGCGTGGGCTGCGCCATCGCCATGCCCGTGGCCCAGGAGTTCCACCGCCTGGGGGCGGAGGTCACCTCCATCATCGGCTTCCGGAATAAGGACCTTCTGATCTTAGAGGACGAGT
>CAMNHH010000103.1 GCA_946539175.1 uncultured Clostridia bacterium
GAGCAGCTGATTCGTAATCAGCAGGTCGCCGGTTCAAGTCCGGCCAGTAGCTCCATTGAAAAAACCCTTGATTTTCCTAAGAAAATCGAGGGTTTTTCCTTTTTCTTCCGGCCTCAATTTTGGCCGATTTTTCGGGTTTTGGCGTCCGTTTGGCGTCCGAGCCCGGTTTTTTTTTCATTTTGGGCGCATGTTTTGGCGCACACAAAGAAAGACCAGGCAGCGGATTTTGTGTCTGCTGCCTGGTCTTTTTTATGCCTGTTTCTTTCGGAGAAGGGCGTCGGCAATATATTCCGTTGCCTTCTGCTTATAGCGGTTTGTAATGTATAGGAGATCAAAAGGCAGGAATCCTGTTTATGTCCTGTTCAATCGTGACTGGGGCGGAAAAGATATGGACGATAATGGCGTTGTGGTGCTAGTCGCAGACGGAGAAGTTATTGAAGTAGGCCATAAAGACATTGCCTTCTGATTGATCGGCAAATTCCATTTTGTCGAGGGACTAAGAGGAAAGGCGTTGTCTCAAAACAGCGATAACAAGCTGAATTGAGGCAACGCCTCTTTCTATGGGGGCGGGTGCGGAGAGTTGGCTGGCAAGGGGCAAAAAAAGAGCGCCAAAGTAAGCGTCAAATGAGCGAAGAAAAGGGGGCTGTCTCACTAACGAGGCAGCCCCTTTTTCTGTAGCCGGGATCGGAAAAACAACGGCATTCTATTGACTTTTCCAGGGGAAAGACATATAATGAACATGTTCATAAAAACTGTTTGACGCGGATGGAGATGATGCTGTTGCCAGGAAAAGAACCTGTTTGTGCCTCGAAGAAGAGGAGCGGAGGGGGAAAGCGGCTGATCGCCCTCCTGCTGGTCCTGGCGATCCTGCTGGGCGGATGTGTATGGTATCTTGAGACCTATTACCATGCGGATCTGCCGGCCATCGCCGCCTTTTCCGAGGGGGCCGGCGCAGAGGAAAATCGCATGGAAGACGGCAGCCTCACGTTTGGGAGGGGGGACGAGTCCTTTGGACTGATCTTCTACCCGGGCGGAAAGGTGGAGCATACGGCCTACGTTCCGCTGATGCGGGAGCTGGCAGGCCGGGGCGTATTTTGTGTCCTCTGCGAAATGCCCTTCCGCCTGGCTGTCCTGGACCCCAAGGCAGCGGACGGCATTCCGGAGACCTTTCCGGAGGTCCGGCACTGGTATCTGGGAGGCCACTCCCTTGGCGGCGTCATGGCCGCGGACTATCTCGACGATCACCCGGAGGTGTTTGAAGGTCTGATCCTTCTGGCCGCCTATACTGAGGCGGACCTCTCCGACTCCGACCTGCGGGTGCTGTCTCTGTACGGCAGCGAGGATCGGGTCCTGAATCGGGACCGGTATGAGGAAGCCGGAGATAATCTTCCGAAAGATACCCGGGAGATCGTCATCCCCGGCGGCTGCCATGCGTACTTTGGGATGTACGGCGCCCAGAGGGGAGACGGAATCCCCACCATTTCCGCTGCGGAGCAGATCCGGTTCACCGCCGAGACGATCCGGAACTGGCTGGCGGAGACTGAGGAAGGAGGCGGTGCCCTTGCCCAAGGTGATTGAAAATCTTCGGGATCAGCTGCTGGCGGAGGCGCAGAGACAGATCTCCGAGCGGGGCTATGCCAGCACGACAATCCGCTCCATTGCTCGGGCCTGTGGCGTGGCAGCCGGTACGGTCTATAATTATTTCCCATCCAAGGAGGTGCTGATCGCCACCTTCATGGCGGAGGACTGGAACGAGCGCCTGCTGGAGCTGCGGGCCTTGCAGGGGAGAGACGCGAAGGAAACCACGCAGGCCATCTGCGAAGCTCTGCGCGGCTTTACGGAAAAGCACAAGGCGCTGTTCTCAGATACGGAGGCAGAAAAGACCTTTGCAGCAGTCTTTCCCACCCGGCACCGGCAGCTGCGGGCGCAGATTGCCGAATTGATGGCACCCTTTTTCGGCCCTGCAGACGATGCCGAAGCGGAGTTCGGCGCGCAGTTTGCGGCGGAATCCATTCTGACCTGGATGACGGAGGGCGTTTCCTTTGACCACCTCTGGTCGATCCTTTCCAAACTTGTTCAAACAAAAGCGCAAGGAGGAATACCCAATGAGCAGCTTTGAAAATTTACGCATCGTAGACAACTTCTATCAGACGTCCCTCTATTTCCCCATGCCCACGGTCATCATCTCCACCCTCTGTGAGGACGGCAGCACGACCCTGGGACCCTACTCCCTGGTGCAGCCCTACTACGTGGCGGGCAAGGATTACTACGCCATGCTGCTGAGCTGCCGGAACTCGTCCAACACGGCCCAAAACATCCTGCGGAACGGGAAGTGCGCCATCAACTTCATCGACGACAAGCCCGCCACCTTCAAGGAGGCCGTCAAGCTCTCCTGGCCCGGCGACAAGCCCTCCGACAAGATGCCCAAGTGCAAATTCCGCCTGGAGAAGAGCCAGATTCAGGAACAGACCGGGGAGCTCCGTCCCATGGTTCTGACCGACGCCATCCAGGCCATTGAGTGCACCTGGGTGCGCACCTTGGACGGAGCCGACCGGGATAAGCCCGGCCAGCTCAGCGGCTACGAGCCGCCCTATCATGACTTCAACGGCATTACCAGCAAATTCGGCGCCCATTTCATCCTGCGGGTGGACCGGATCCTGATGAAGAAAAAGTACGCGGACGCCATCATCAACGGCGTCACCGCCAGGGACTTCCCGCCGCTGCCCGTGGACTACGGCTACCGGGATTCCAAAAATTTCTGGTTCCACCGCAAGCGCCGTATGCGGGCTGAGCTGCTGCAGGTCCGCAAGGCCTCCCTGGAATCCGTCCGATATGCCGCAGACCGGGCCGACGACAAGGTGAAATTCACCGACGACGCCCTGGAGACCATCCTGGGCGTGCCCCGCGTCTTCCTGCCCGTGGTCCTCAAGGGCTGCGTCAGTTGGGCCAAGGAGAACAACGTCACCCTGGTCACCGCCGAGCATATGAAGATCATCAACGACAAGCGGGCCAAGGAGAAGGCCCAAAAGTAGGCAACAGGCATCAGGCATACTTCGTGACTCTTCAGGTTCAGACCCGCTCGTAGGGGACGGGTTCCCCGTCCCAAGGCAACAGGCAACAGATACGCGCAAGGGTGCGGCAGTTGCCCGTTCGGCATAAGAAAGGAAGGTAAAAATGAAAGTTGTATTGGCAGGCGCGTTCGGCAACCTGGGCGCGGAAATTCTGAAGGTGCTCTGCGCATCGGGCCATGAGGTCGTGGCCGCTGATCTGAAGGAGCGTCCCGTGGAGGGAACCGCGGGGAAGTACACCTTCAAGTCCATCGACGCCACGAACCCCGAAACCCTCAAGGGCCTGTGTGACGGGGCCGAGGTGGTCATCACCACCATGGGCCTCACCGGGGCCTCCACCCGCTTCACAGCCTACGACATCGACCAGAGAGGCAATCTGAACCTCTATGCAGAGGCGAAACGGGCCGGCGTGAAGAAATTCAACTACATCTCCGTCATCTCCTGCGACGAGCCCGGCGCGGAGAAGGTCCCCATGCTCCACGCCAAATACCTGGTGGAGCAGGAGCTGAAAAAGCAGCCCATGGATTGGATCATCTATCGCCCCACCGGTTATTTCTACGACATCGCCAAGGTCTTCAAGCCCTACGTGGAAAAGGGCGAGATGCAGCTTCTCAAGGGCTACGGCGGCGTCAAGGCCAACGTGGTTGACTGCCCCGATTTCGCAGCCTTCATCGTGGAGCATATGTGCGATCGGAACGTGACCTACAACGTGGGCGGCAAGGAGACCTATTCCTACGAGGAAATGGCAAAAATGTGCTTCGACGCGGCAGGCAAGCCCTGCAAGATCAAGTGGGCGCCCATCTGGCTCTTCGGCATCCTGGCCAATCTGCCCAAGATCAAGAAGGCAGGCAAGCACGACATCATTCTCTTCTCCAAGTGGACCCTGAGCCACAACCTGGTGGGAGACACCAAGGTGGGAGAGAAGAGCTTTGCGGCCTATCTGAAGGACTACTTCGGCAAGGAGGGCAAGTGAGATGATGCATTGGGGACTGCTTGGGATCCTGTACGGGATCAGCCTGGTGCTCTGCGCCGTCGGTTTTGTCAAATTCGTCTATTTCCTCTCCATCGGCTATGGCCTGGCCGTGGCAGGGGAGGGCATTGCGATTGCAATTATGGCCCTTTCCCACGGCACCTGGACGGTTGCTCTGCTGATCCAGTGCCTGCTCTTCGTAGTCTACGGCTTCCGCCTCTCCGGTTTCCTGCTGTTCCGGGAGCTGAAGAGCGCGGCTTACCGCAAGACCTTGAACGCGGAAACCGACAAGCCCATGCCGGTCTTTGTCAAGGCCGTGATCTGGATCGTGGTGGCAGCCCTCTACGTGGCCCAGGTCAGCCCGGTTCTCTACCGGTCCCAGCTGGGAGGTGCGCCCCGAATCGGCTCCGTCTCCACCTGGATCGGCGCGGCGGTCATGCTGCTGGGCGTGATCCTGGAGTCTGCAGCAGATAAGCAGAAGAGCGCCTCCAAGAAAAAGAACCCCGATATGGTGGCCACCCAGGGCCTCTACAAGCTCTGCCGCTGCCCCAATTACTTCGGTGAAATCGTCTTCTGGACCGGCGTGCTGATCTCCGGCGTGACGATCCTGCGTGGCGCGCAGTGGGTGCTGGCCGTCATCGGCTACGTTTGCATCGTCTACATCATGTTCAACGGAGCCCAGAGACTGGAGCGCCGTCAGAACAAGCGCTACGGCGGCAAAAAGGAATATCAGGAATACGTCAAAAAGACGCCCATTATCCTGCCCTTCCTGCCAATCTATCATCTGAACAAGAAAGACTGAGGCGCAGACCAGATGAAAGAATTCTCCATTTCCATGGCACTTGTGGATTTCGTCCCAGTCCTGCTCTTTGCGGCGGCGGGCGTGATCCTGATGCGGGATCTCTACAATAAGATGAGCAAGGGCGCTTTCGCCCTCTTTGCCGCGGGGCTCATTGACGTGACCTGCGCCGGCGCCCTCAAGGCCCTGTATAAGGTGCTGTATGCCGCTGGAATCTGTGACTTTACCCCCTTGAGCGACATGTTCTTCCCGGTCCAGTCCATCGGTTTTCTGCTGACCGGGATCGGGATCCTGGCCATGCTGCTGCACCGCCAGGGGAAGAACGCCGTCTACGCAGCAGCGCCTCCTGTATTCTCCGGGACCTTTGCCTTTGTGGCCTGCATGGTCCTGGGCCTGGGGCTTCTGGACGGAGTGCTCTGCGTCCTGGCCAGAAAGCTGAAAAAGCCGGCACTGATCCTCTTTTTCCTCATCTCATTCGCCGCGTCACTTTGTATGGGCTATCTTTCTTCCAGGGCCTTTGCCAGGGCCTCTATGAACTGGATTGCAGAGGGCACCAACGTCCTCGGCCAGGGCGCTCTCCTGACCGGCGTACTTCTGGCCCACAAACACGGCCTGGGCCAATTGCGGCTGGAGAAAGGGAATGGATATGCTTGAACAAATGATGACCCTGCTGCAGGCGCAATACAGGCTGCAGGCCTTTGACCCGGGTGAATTCTCTAAGCTCCGGGCCAAGGGGATGCGCTTTACGGTGTTGGCCTGGAATGCCGAGGGCCTGGGAAACGTGTCCTGGATGCACGCACAGGGCTTTCTCGGTCTGATGAAGATGGACACCTTGATCGTCAATCCCAGAGAAGTGGATTTGCCGCTGTATTCCTATGATCGGATCCTGGCCATGGGAAGCGACACCCTGATCGCGGAGCTCTACGATACCACCGTGGGCGGTTTCTCCGCCCCGGCGCTGGACCGGGTCGTCAAAGAAGCGGCGGAGCTGCCGGACCGGGACCCCGGCGTCCACTGGTATGACGACATCCGGCTCCCCCAGAGCATTTCCAAGAAGGGCAAAAAGGCCCGGACACCTGCCTTTGACAGACTGGCTCTGGATCACATGCGGGCCTGGCTCCATGCGGAATGCAAGCCGCTGACCGATCGGGACGCCAAGCGGGCCAAGACGAATGCCTACGTCAACGGCCTGCTCGAACACGGCGGCCCCTCCACCGATGTCTTCAAGCAGGTCCTGGGAGCGGAAAAAACCGCGGAGCTCTTCCACAGAGTGCTTTTTGGAACGAACTGAATCAAAACAGCAGGGGCTGTAAAAAAAAGTCCCATAACGAAAAATGAGAAGTTGTGAAAAGCGGCTTCTCATTTTTTGTTATGAAAAGAGATGGATGCCCCCTTTCGGAAGCAGCCAAATGGTGGTATAATGTAACTGCTATGAAACTTCATATCACTGGTGTTCATTATACACCAATCCAGTTGAAAATGCCACTGGAAATTGAAAGAATTATTGAAGCAAATGATCCGGTATATACGTTTCATGAGGTACTACACCCTACTACATACATAGCGAAAACGCCCGGCAGGTAACGCTCCGGACCGTCTCTGAATTGGCGTAGCCCTATTTTGCCGTAATTTCGATCTGACTGACGCCGAGATCGTCCTCGTAGATCCTGATCTCGTACCGATACACTTTGTCTCCGTCTGTTACGGTGAAGGAACCCGTACCGTAAGCATGCGCCCGAATCCGTACCGTGCTGTTTTCTCCCCCGCCAGATACCGTGACGTCGGCGATCCCGCTTTGATCGACTGTGACTTCCGCATTTTCCGATAATATGGGATTGTCGGGAAGAAATTGATTCGTAGAAAAGTCAACCTGCTTCGGAATCAGCAGCATCCCCGCAATCATCGCAAGCGGGACGAGTACCCCGACGATTCTCTGTGACAGCTTCTCTGTAAACGTATACACATACAGGAGAATCTGCGCGATACAGAACAATACCATGATCAGCAGATTCGGAAAATCGTGAATTACGTGCTTTATCCCGTCCTCACAGATATACGCCAGCAAGCAAAGCACCGGGGTCAGGATGAGCAGGCTGAGCCAATTCTTCTTTTTTATATACCAGCCGATAAACGCGGCGGGAAAGGTACCCAGCGTCAGGAAAAACCAATGCCGGTAGTACTGAAACAGTCCCCAGCCCTGCCATGAAAACGGGACCTGCAGCAGATAGATCAGCGGCTGGCTGATCAGGAAAAATACAAAGGTCTTGAGCGCTGACTCCAGCGGCTTTTTGGAGTTTGCTATGATAATGACGGCAAAAAAAATCCAGGCCTCCAAGGTCTCGCCCATCCGCATAAACGAGCTGTTCTGAAAAACAGGAACAACGAGAAAAAACGTGGTTAACACCGCCGTTCCCACGGCGTACAGAACGACGCCAAGCCAGGTCAGCTCGATCCCGCCATACAGCTTATCCGTAAACCTTCTCAATCCGCTTCTCTTTTCCATCATGCAATTCCCCTTTTTATGACGCTTTCTTGCTTGATTTATATGATTGCCAACCACATTTATTTTTTTTCCGCGGGCCTCGGAGGCGGCACAGCAAAATAGCATGCGTGTTTACCTGAGGCAAAACGCATACTGCCGAATCTGTTAATTTGCTTGTGTTGCCGGATTATTGTAGCACAGAACCCGTTGCTTTTCAATAGGGCAGGGAAGAAAGCGCAGACAGAGAATGTACGTTTGTCAATGATGTGAGACCGAAAAAAGAAGAGTTGTCAAAATGGGA
>CAMNHH010000104.1 GCA_946539175.1 uncultured Clostridia bacterium
TCCATGTTCTTAAATTGCGCTTTGAGGGACGCGTACAGGGTCTCAAAGCTGTTTTCTGCTGCAGGATTTGGCATAATCGGTTCCTTCCTTTCTGATGGATTGTCGTGTATAAAAAGGGTCGGCGGGTCTTTCTGTTTCGCATTTTAGCACAGAGAGTACAAAATCATTACAAAAAATCGGCCCCGGGAAGAAAATCTGATTTGTTCATAATTTTTTTTGATTTTTCGCAAACTATGTTCAAAAATCCACGTTACAATGATGGCGTAAACAGAAAACAACAGCAAAGGAGTGCTGAGATATGAGCAATTACGATTGGAACAAGGAAAATCCCTTCGAAGAGCAGCCCCAGGTCCCCGAAAGCCCGGAGCAGAGCGGGCAGGAGCCTGCCGCGGCCTCCCGCGAGGACGAGCCCGCCTGCAGCGAGCAGTCCGCTTACAACGAGCAGCCGGCTTACCAAAATTATTATTACGCCTCCGGTCCGGCCGACACCGCCCGGCCCGCCCAGGGCTATGAGGGCTATAGCCAGACCGGCACCCGTCAGACCCAGACCGTCCAGGCCCCCACCAAGAAGGAAAAGCACCGCTCCGGCTTCTGGAAGAAGGCCGTGGCCCTGGCGCTGGTCTGCGCCCTGCTGGGCGGCGCCGCCGGCGTGGGCGGGGCCCTGCTGGTGAATCGCCTGCAGCCCGCCTCCCGGACCGCCTCGGGGGAGGGCAGCTCCGTCCAGGTGGCGGCCCCCCGTGAGACCACCGATCTCAACGTGGTCACCGTGGACAGCGGCAAGCTGATGACCGCCGCCCAGGTCTACAAGCAGAACGTGAACTCCACCGTGGGCATCACCACCGAGATCACCACCACCAACTGGTGGGGCTATCAGTCCACTGCCGCCGCCGCCGGCTCCGGGTTCATTCTGACGGAGGACGGCTATATCCTCACCAATCAGCACGTCATCGACAAGGCCAACACCATCACCGTTGCCATGTACGACGGCAGCACCTATCCCGCCACCCTGGTGGGCTATGACAGCAGCAACGACATCGCCGTGCTGAAGATCGACGCCAAGGGGCTGACTCCCGTGACCCTGGGCAACTCCGACAGCCTGGAGGTGGGCGAGGAGGTCGTTGCCATCGGCAACCCCCTGGGCGAGCTGACCTTCTCTTTGACCAAGGGCAACGTCAGCGCCCTGGACCGGCCCGTGACCCTGTCCAGCAGCGTCACCATGAAGCTGATCCAGACCGATGCGGCCATCAACTCCGGCAACTCCGGCGGCGCCCTGTTCAATATGTACGGCGAGGTGGTGGGTATCACCAACGCCAAGTATTCCTCCAGCGGCTACTCCGGCGAGGCCAGCATCGACAACATCGGCTTTGCCATCCCCATCAATTCCGTCCGGGACATCGTTACCTCCATCATTGAGAAGGGCTACATCTCCACGCCCTATATCGGCGTCAGCGTGGCCAACGTCAGCGAGGAGAGCCAGAGCTACGGCATGCCCAAGGGAGCAGCCATCCGTTCCGTGGAGGACGACGGCCCCGCCGCCAAGGGCGGCCTGCAGGCCAACGACATCGTCACCGCCGTCAACGGCGAGACCATCACCGACTATGAGGGCCTGTCGGCAAAGATTTCCGCCAGTCAGCCCGGGGACCAGCTGGAGCTGACGGTCTACCGCAAGGGCGAAACCATCACCGTCTCCGTCACCGTAGGCGAGAAGACCCAGTCCGCACTGCCCCAGCAGTCCGATCCCCAGCAGGGTCAGAGCCAGCAGGGCCAGCAGGGCCAAGGTCAGCAGGGTCAGGGCGCCGACCCCTTCGGCTGGGGCTGGCCCTTCGGCTTCGGAGGCTGACAAAATCGAATCCCTGAAACGCTGAAAAGCCGCGATCCCTTGCCGGATCGCGGCTTTTGCTTGCTTTTTTCCGGCCTTTGGAGTACAATAGCAAAAACGAAAGGGGGGCGCGTCATGCTGCCGGAGCTGTTTTGTGAAAAAATGAGGGGCCTGCTGGGACCGGAATACGAGGCCTTTCTGGAGTCCCTGGACCGCCCCCGGGCCGTGGGCCTGCGGCTGAACCCCCTGAAGCTTTCGGTATCCGAGGGCGGCGGGGAGCCCGGCCTCCAAATGAAAGCATCAATTCTCCCATCTCAGCTGGCGCGCTTCGATTTGTCCCCCGTGCCCTGGTGTCCCACCGGCTATTACTACGACCCGCAGACCAGGCCCGGCCTCCATCCCTGGCATGCCGCCGGAGCCTTCTACCTCCAGGAGGCCAGCGCCATGGCTCCGGTGGAGCTGCTGGACCCCAGACCCGGGGAGCGGATTCTGGACCTCTGCGCCGCCCCCGGCGGCAAATCCACCCAGATCGCCGGGAAGCTGGCAGGGGAGGGGCTGCTGGTCTGCAATGAGATCAACCCCAAGCGAGCCGCCGTCCTGGCCTCCAACGTCGAGCGGCTGGGGGTTGCCAACGCCTTGGTGCTGAACGAGCATCCCGCCCGGCTGGCGGAGCGCTTCCCCGGATTTTTCGACAGGATCCTGGTGGACGCCCCCTGCTCGGGAGAGGGCATGTTCCGCAAGCACGACGCGGCCTTTGAGGACTGGAGCCCGGAGACCGTGGCCATGTGCGCCCGCCGCCAGGCGGAGATCCTGGACTGCGCCGCCCGTATGCTGCGGCCCGGCGGCCGGCTGGTGTATTCCACCTGCACCTTTTCCCCGGAGGAGAACGAGGGCAGCGTGGCGGGGCTGCTGGCGCGAAATCCCGAATTTACGGTGGAGGCGCCGGAGGCGCTCTGCTTTGCGCCGGGCCGCCCGGAATGGGCGGGCGGAGCCCCCGCCCTGGCCCGCTGCTTCCGCCTCTGGCCCCACAGACTGCGGGGCGAGGGGCATTTCGCGGCTGTCCTTCGGAAGGACGGGGAGAGCCGGAGCGCCGACGCCGCAGCGGGCGATACCGGGCCCCGGAGCGGGGCCGGACCCCGTTCCCGCCGCTCCGGGCGGGGGGAAACATCCGTTCTCCCCAAGCCGGCGGAGGCACTTCTGAAGGAGCTGGGGCTGACGCTTCCGGCGGGCAGGCCCGTGGTCTTCGGGGACCGGGTCTTCTGGGCGCCGGAGGCTCTGCCGGAGCTTGGGGGCCTGAAGGTGCTGCGGCCCGGGCTGGAGCTGGCGGAGCTGCGGCGGGACCTGGCCATCCCGGCCCACGCTCTGGCCCTCTGGGCCAAGACCGCTGCCTGCGTCCATGCGCTGGAGGCGGAGGACCCGGCCTGCGCCGCTTACCTGCGGGGCGAGACGCTCTCCACCGAAGCCGCCGGCTGGACCCTGGTGACGGCGGGCGGCCTCAGCCTGGGCTGGGGCAAGGGCGTCCGGGGTGTTTTGAAAAATCATTATCCCAAGGGCCTGCGGGCTTCGGGCTGAGGGCCGGTCTGCGGAGGCTACACACAAATTATGCTTTACTTTCCGGGAAACTTATGCTATAATACCACAGTTAGAATTAAGATTCTGTACGGATTTTTTACCAAAGAGGGAAACACTGATGGTTAAATACGTGATCCGAGGCGGCAAGCCGCTGAACGGCAAGGTCGTGATCTCCGGCGCCAAGAACGCCGCGGTGGGCATTCTGCCCGCCACGCTGCTGGTGAAGGGCGTCTGCCGCATTGAGAACGTTCCCGATATTTCCGACATTCGCCTGCTGCTGCAGATCCTGGACGAGATGGGGGCGGCGGTCCGCCGTCTGAGCCCCGGCACCCTGGAGATCGACTGCAGCCGCGTGCGGGATGCGGTGGCCCCGGCCGATCTGGTTCGCCGCATCCGGGCCTCCTATTATCTGATCGGCGCCCAGCTGGGCCGCTTCGGCCATGCCACCGTGGCGCTGCCCGGCGGCTGCAACTTCGGCCCCCGGCCCATCGACCAGCACATCAAGGGCTTTGAGGCCATCGGCGCCACGGTGGATCTGGTGGGCGGCAGCGTGGTGGCCCGGGCTCCCGAGACGGGGCTGCAGGGCGCCAGAGTCAACCTGGACGTGGTCAGCGTGGGCGCCACCATGAACATCATGATCGGCGCGGTGCTGGCCAACGGCACCACCTGGATCGAGAACGCGGCCAAGGAGCCCCACATCGTGGACCTGGCCAACTTCCTCAACGCCATGGGCGCCAAGGTATCCGGCGCGGGCACCGACGTGATCCGCATCCGCGGTGTGAAGGCCCTCCACGGAGGCAGCTACTCCATCATCCCGGACCAGATCGAGGCCGGTACCTACATGGCCGCCGCCGCTGCGGTGGGCGGAGACGTGCTGGTGCAGAACGTGATCCCCAAGCACATGGAGTCCATCACCGCCAAGCTGCGGGAGATGGGCGCGAAAATCACCGAGTATGAGGACGCCATTCGGGTGACCCGCACCGGGCGCCTGCACCGGGCCAACGTGAAGACCCGACCCTATCCCGGCTTCCCCACGGATATGCAGTCCCAGGTGGCGGTCTGCATGGCGCTGGCCAAGGGCAGCAGCGTCATCACCGAGGGCATCTACGATACGCGCTTCCGTTACTGCGCGGAGCTCAACCGCATGGGCGCCAGCATCCAGGTGGACACCAAAATGGCCGTCATCGACGGCGTGGAGCAGCTGCACGGCTGCGTGGTGAAGGCCTGCGATCTGCGGGCCGGCGCCGCCATGGTCATTGCCGGCCTGGCTGCCGACGGCACCACCACGGTGGAGGACGCCCACTTCATCGAGCGGGGTTATGAATGTATGATCGAAAAGCTGCGGGATCTGGGCGCCGACATCACCCGGATCGAAGCCCCGGAGCCCAAGGGCGTTCGCAGCGCGGGCTGAGAGAAAGCCGCCGCAGGGCGGCTTTCCCATTCAGACCGGGTTTGCCGCGAATCGGAAGTTTTTTGACAGGAGGGATACCATGGAATGGGATTTGGACAAATATCTGGAGCCGTCTGACCGGGGGAAGCAGCCTAGTCAGAACCCAGCCGCCCCGAGAGCAGAGCGGAGCCGGGCAGAAGAACGGGAGGCCCAAGGGCAGCGCCCCCGGCCGCGTCAGACCCGGCGTCGCCGGGCAGGTTCCCTGCCGCCCTGGGTGCTGGTGCTGGTCTGTCTGCTGTTTTACAGCTTTTTCTTCCACGTCTGGACGGAGAACCACTTCTCCGTGGGCCGTTTTTTGACGCTCCTGGTGCTGTCGGTGTCCTTTGCCCTGCTGTCCTCCCTGATCGGCACCATCGGCAAGAAGCGGAAGCTCCAGACCGTTCTGGCGGTGATCGTGGTGGCCCTCTGGGGCGTCATGTTCCTGGTGGAGTTCTTTATCATTGAGTCCTTCAACAACTTCTACACCCTGAGCGCCATGTTTGCCGGGGCCGGAAACGCCGGACAGGAGGACTTTGCCGCCCGGACAACGGATCTGGTTTTGTCCAACGTCTGGCGCATCCTGCTCTTCATCCTGCCGGTGGCGGCCTATTTCCTGGCCAACCGCTTCCTGCGGCTGCCCCGGATCATGACCCGGGGCATGCGGCGCTACCTGGCGGCAGCCGGCGTGCTGCTGCTGGTGGTGGGCCTGTTCTTTGCCGCGGTGATCTCTCCCGACCATAAGCGTATGGGCAAGGAATATGAGTTCAACGAGGCGGTCCACGGATTCGGTCTGCCCATGGGCTTTGTGCTGGACGCCCTGCGGGGCAGCTCCGGCGGCGACTTTGAGATTGAGGACAACACGGTCTTCACGCTCCCGCCCCAGACCAGCGAGACCCAAAAGAACACAGAGGCTCCCCCCGTCCCGCCTCAGACCAACGAGAACGGAGAGACCCTGGAGCCCAGCGGCACCGAGCCCACCGCGCCCACGGAGCCCAGGAAGCCCTACAATATGCTGAACATCGACTTCGAGGCGGCCATGAGCCAGACAAGCTCCGACGACGCCAAGGACTGCCTCCGCTATCTCAGCAGTCTGACCCCCAGCGCCACCAATGAGATGACCGGCATGTTCAAGGGTAAGAATCTGATCCTCATCACCGCCGAGGCCTTCTCCAAGGAGTTCATTACCCCGGAGCTGACCCCCACCCTCTATCGGATGATGACCAAGGGCATCTACTTCAAGGACTACTACCAGCCCGCCTGGGGCGGCAGTACCTCCTCCGGCGAGTTCTCCGTGCTGACGGGCATCGACCCGGCCCGGGGCGCCGCCTCCTTCAAGTATACCATCGGCCACAATATGGACATCACCGTCAGCAACCAGCTGCAGAAGCTGGGCTATTTCACCCGGGCCTATCACAATCACAAGTACACCTACTACGACCGGAACCTGACCCACGAGAATATGGGTTACGAGAAGTTCATCGGCCTGGGCAACGGCATGGAGGAGGGCGTCACGGAGGTCTGGCCCGAGAGCGACAAGGAAATGCTGGACTTCACGGTGCCCCAGTACGTCAACCAGCAGCCCTTCAGTATCTACTATATGACCGTATCCGGCCACGGCGCCTATTCCTGGATGGGCAACCGCCAGTCCCGGAACCATCAGGAGGAGGTTCAGAATCTGGACTGCTCCGACACCGTCAAGGCCTATATTGCCTGCAATCTGGAGGTGGAGTACGCCATGCAGTCCCTGCTGGAGCAGCTGGAGGCTGCCGGCATCGCGGACGACACCCTGGTGGTGCTTACTGCGGACCACTACCCCTACTGCCTCACCAAGTCCGACGCCTGGTACACGGACAAGGACTATCTCTCCGAGTACTTCGGCTACACGGTGAACGACTGCTTCGGCCAGGACCATAACTGCCTCATCATGTGGAGCGGCTGCCTGGAGGACAAGAACATCGTCATCGAGGAGCCCTGCTACAGCCTTGATATTGTCCCCACCCTCTGCAATCTCTTCGGCCTGGACTACGACTCCCGCCTGCTGGTGGGCCGGGACGTGTTCTCCGACCAGGAGGCCCTGGTGCTCTGGCCCAACCACAGCTGGAAGACCAGCATGGGCCAATGGGACGCCGCCAGGAACAGCAACGAGTTCACCCCCGCCGAGGGCGTCGAGGTGAGCCAGGAGTATCTGGATAAGATCCGCCGCACGGTCAGCAACAAGATCAACTACAGCTACAAGCTGCTGAACAACGAGAAGGTGGACTTCTTCCAGCTGGTGTTTGACAACGTGAAATAACGAAAACAGCTTGACAGCGCAAAGAAACAGAGGCCGCCCGCGGCCTCTGTTTCTTTGCGCTATTTACCAAGCAGCGCGGCAATCTCCGCCTCCGTCAAGGCCCTGTATTGGCCGGGCAGGAGGGAAGGGTCCAGCTCCAGGGAGCCGAAGCGGATGCGCTTCAGGCTGAAGACGTGGCCGCCGACAGCCTTTACCATCAGCTTTACCTGGTGCTTCCGGCCCTCGGAGATGGCGATCCAGCCCAGGGTCACGGGCCGTCCGGGATTTTTCATGAGATGGTTGTGCTTTTTCGGAGGCAGCAGGGCCTCGCAGTCCCCGATGGTGGAAAAACCCTCCGGCCAGGCCCGGGCAGGTCGGGAGATGACGCCCGTACCC
>CAMNHH010000105.1 GCA_946539175.1 uncultured Clostridia bacterium
GTAGGCGGCCAGCATGGCGGCCCGCTTGTCCGCGTAGGCGTCCCGGTCGATGAAGCGGTAATCGGGGCCCTGCAGCGCCTCCACCAGGCCGATTTCCCGGGCGCTCATGCAGCCGCCCATGGTGACGGAGCTGCCCTTGGGAATCAAAGAGAGGGCCAGCTCCAGGGCCTCCTCCCGGGTGGCTGCGTAGTAGCCGGTCATGTTCCGGGATTTGAGCCCCTTGATGACGACCTGGGCCAGCAGCTCGTTGCGTTTGACGATATTTTTGTCCATAGTGACCTCCTGTCCAATGTGCTTGCGGTCTTATTCCTCGTTCAGCAGCAGCTCCACCGCGCCGCTGCGGATGTCGTAGACGGCCCCGGCGAAGCCCAGCTTGCCCCGGTCCGCCAGATCCCGCAGGAGCGCGCTGCCGCCCAGGCCCTCCAGGCTGCGGCGGAGATTGTTCCGCTCCGCCTGCCGGGGATCGTGGGCGTGGCCGATGCCGAGGGTGACCTCCGCGATCAGATCTCCCAGGGCGCCGGACTCCCTGTGCTTTTGCAGGGCGGCCACCACCGCGCCGCAGCCCCGGTGCCCCATGATCAGGATCAGAGGGACGTGGAGATGGGCGGCGGCGTACTCCAGGCTGCCCAGAGCGGCAGGGGAGAGCACGTTGCCCGCGTTGCGGATCACGAAAAGATCCCCGATCCCCGCGCCGAAGATGTGCTCCGCCGGGACCCGGGAGTCCGCGCAGCAGAGCACCGCCGCGTAGGGATGCTGGCCCTCGTGGGCCGTGGTCAGACGGATCAGATCGCTGAGCTCCGAGGGATTGTGCCGATGCTCCAGATACTGGGCGTTGCCCCGCATGAGGCAGCGCAGGGAGGCCTCCGCCTCCGGGCAGGAAGGTAGCTCCTCTCCCATGGCCAGAAAAGCGCCGTGGGCCAGGACCTCCTGATAGCTGTGCTCCATAGGATCGCCTCCGTTTCGCGCTTGTTTTCTATCCGTATTATAC
Organism: uncultured Clostridia bacterium; assembly: GCA_946539175.1. Lineage (GTDB taxonomy): Bacteria > Bacillota > Clostridia > Oscillospirales > Oscillospiraceae > JAFRPC01. The sequence goes on from CAMNHH010000105.1 coordinate 989, forward strand.
GGCCCCGAGGCCTTTCCGTCAATATGGAAATTTGGTTTCTTTATCCAAAAATAACTTGACAATCCCCGGGAGGATATGGTAACTTGTAATAGGAAAAAGGGGGCCGCCCAGCGGTCTGAATACAGTCGGATGATGGACCCGGGAGAGTCCGCCTTGATGCGGCGCCGAAGGGGATCGCAGAAGCTCTCAGGCAAAAGGATCGGGTCCGGACGAAACGCCGTAAAGTGCGCCCCTTGCGCACGCCGTAGGTGCAACCCGCGCTTGGCGCGGGGAATCTCTCAGGCTTCAGACGGCGGCACGGACCCGCCGGGCCCGTGCCGCCGTTTTTTGATGAAACAAGCACACCATTTTCAATACACAGGAGGTAATTCCATGAGCGAACTCAAACGCACCCAGCTCTACAACGCCCACGTGGCGGCCGGCGCCACCATGGTGGATTTCGGCGGCTGGGAAATGCCCATCCAGTACCCCAGCGGTATCGTGGCGGAGCATCTGTACACCCGCAAATGCTGCGGCATCTTCGACGTCTCCCACATGGGCAGACTGCTGATCGAGGGCCCCGACCGGCTCAAATTCCTGCAGCACGTCCTGACCAGCAACGCCGCGGCCCTGACCCGCAACAAGGCCCAATACTGCATCATCCCCAACGAGAACGGCAGCGCCGTGGACGACGCCTACCTCTATATGTTCGACGAGGACCGCTATCTGCTGGTGGTGAACGCCTCCAACACCGACAAGGACCTGGCCTGGCTGGAGCCCATTGTCAAAGACTATGACTGCCGGATCCGCAACATCACCGGCGAGACCATTTCCATCGCCGTCCAGGGTCCCGAGAGCGGCAAGATGCTGGCCAAGCTGGCCGGGGTCGAGGACGTCACCGCTCCTGCCCGCAACAACCTCTCCATTCTCGACATGGAAGGCCACAAGGTCTGGGTCGCCCGCACCGGCTACACCGGCGAGCCCATCGGCTATGAGATCTTCCTGAAGAACGAGGACGCGGAATGGGCCTGGAACCGGCTCATGGAGCTGGGCGCCAAGCCCGCCGGCCTGGGCGCCCGGGATACCCTCCGCATGGAGGCCATGCTGCCCCTCTACGGCGACGAGCTGGGCGTGGACGAGGAGGGCAAGGAAATGCCCATCTTCGCTCTGGCCCTGGCCCGCTTCGCCGTGTCCTTCGACGAGGGCAAGGGCGAGTTCATCGGCCGCGCGGCCCTGGCCAAGCAGGCCGAGGCCCAGACCGCCTTCCGGGAGAAGCGGGGCACCGCCGCCGATCTGGAGATCCTGCCCCGGCGGGTGCGCCCCATCACCCTGCTGGACCGGGGCGTTATGCGCCACGGCATGGACGTGTACTACAACGGCGAGAAGGTGGGCTACGTCACCTCCGCCACCATGATCCCCTACTACAAGACCGAGGGCGAGGGGGCCGAGGCCCGGCTGCTGGAGCAGACCGGCAAGCGCGCCATCGGCATCTGCTACATCAAGGCCGACGTTCCCACCAACGCCCAGGTGGAGGTGGACGTCCGCGGCAAGCGGCTGAAGGCCGTCATCCCCCTGAAGCACGTCGCCAACAACGTCCCCCCCTACGTGATCCCCGTCGTCGTTCAGTAAGAGACCCTGCCCCTTCGGAGGCAAAGCCATAAAAAACAAAATTAAAAAATTAGGAGGAAACTGTTATGACCATCAATCCCGATATGAAGTACACCAAGTCCCATGAGTGGGTCAAGGAGGAGGACGGCATCGCCGTCGTCGGCATCACCGATTTTGCCCAGGACGCGCTGGGCGACGTGGTGTTCGTCAATCTGCCCGAGGCCGGTGACGAGGTGGTTGCCGGCGAGTCCTTCGGCGACGTGGAGTCCGTCAAGGCGGTCTCCGACCTGGTGAGCCCCGTGTCCGGCATCGTGCAGGCCGTCAACGAGGAGCTGATCGACGCCCCCGAAATGCTGAACTCCGATCCCTACGGCGCCTGGATCATCAAGGTGGAGCAGGTCAACGACCGTGAGGAGCTCATGGACGCGGACGACTACGAGGCCTTCTGCGCTGAGGAGGGCTAAATGGGCAGCTACGTTCCCGGAACCCTTCAGGAACGGCAGGAAATGCTGCGGGCCATCGGCATGGAGCGGGAAGAGGAGCTCTATGCGGACGTCCCCGCCGGGATGCTCCTGACGGAGCCTCTGAACATTCCCTCCGGCATGTCTGAGCTGGAGGTCCGTTCCAAGATGGAGGCACTGGCTGCCGAGAACAAGGTCTACAAGACCGTGCTCCGGGGCGCCGGCGCCTACGACCACTATATCCCCAGCATCGTCAAGTACATCCCCGCCAAGGAGGAGTTCCTGACTGCTTACACCCCCTACCAGGCCGAGATGAGCCAGGGCATTCTGCAGTCCATCTTTGAGTACCAGACCATGATCTGCCAGCTCACCGGCATGGACGTGTCCAACGCCTCCGTCTACGACGGCGCCACCGCCGCCGCCGAGGCCGCCGCCATGTGCCGCGACCGCAAGCGCAGCGTCACCCTGATTTCCGCTGCGGTCCACCCCGACACGATCAACACCGTCCGCACCTACTGCTACGGCTCCAACACCGAGCTGCGGATCGTGCCCTGCAAGGACGGCAAGACCGATCTGGACGCGCTGAAGCAGATGCTGACGCCCGACGTGGCCTCTCTGGTGCTGCAGCAGCCCAACTTCTTCGGCCAGCTGGAGGATGCCAGGGCCATCGGGGAGGCGGTCCACGCCGCCAAGGCCATGTTCATCCTGTCCTGCGATCCCTTGAGCCTTGCCATCCTGCCCACCCCCAAGGAGCTGGGCGCCGACGTGATGGTGGGCGAGGGCCAGTGCCTGGGTCTGCCCATTGCCTGGGGCGGCCCCTATCTGGGCATCATGGCCGCCACCTCCAAGATGATGCGCAAGCTCCCCGGCCGCATCGTGGGCGAGACCCACGACGACGCGGGCAACAAGGCCTACGTCCTGTCCCTGCAGGCCCGGGAGCAGCACATCCGCCGGGAGAAGGCCAGCTCCAACATCTGCTCCAACGAGGCGCTCTGCGCGCTGACCGCCGGCCTGTATATGGCCGCGATGGGGCCCGAGGGCATGAAGGAGGCCGCCCGGCAGACCACTGCCAAGGCCCACTATCTCCAGGCGGAGCTCTGCAAGCTCCCCGGCGTGGAGCTGAAATATGGCGGCGCCTTCTATCAGGAGTTCGTCACCGTGCTGCCCAAGCGGGACGCCGTTCTGGCGGCCCTGGACGAGGCCGGCATCCTGGGCGGTCTGCCCCTGGGTGAAAACGAGATCCTCTGGTGCGCCACCGAGAAGAACACCCGCGCCGAGCTGGACAGAGCCGTTGCCATCGTGAAGGAGGTGCTGGCGTAATGAAGCTGATTTTTGAGAAGAGCGTCCCCGGCCGCCACAGCAGCCTTCTGCCCCCCTGCGACGTCCCCGCCTTCGAGCTGCCCGAGACCCGTCAGGAGCCTCTGGAGCTGCCCGAGCTCTGCGAGAACGACGTCAGCCGCCACTATACCCAGCTCTGCCAGCGGGTCCACGGCGTCAACTGCGGCTTCTATCCCCTGGGCTCCTGCACCATGAAGTATAACCCCCGGATCGACGAGGAGGCGGCAAGCCTGCCCGGCTTCACCAACGTCCATCCCCTGGCTCCCAAGGCTTCCGTGAAGGGCAGCCTGGAGGTGCTGGACCTGGCCGCCAGGTATCTGTGCGAGATCTCCGGCATGGACGGCATGACCTTCCAGCCCGCCGCCGGCGCCCACGGGGAATTCACCGGCGTGCTGCTGATCAAGCAGTACCACGATGCCCGGGGCGACAAGGCCCGCACCAAGATCATCGTCCCCGACTCCGCCCACGGCACCAACCCTGCCACCGCCGCCATGTGCGGCTACGACGTGGTGAACGTGGCCTCCGCCCCCAACGGCTGCGTGGATCTGGAGGCGCTGAAGGCCGTTCTGGGTCCCGACATCGCGGGTCTGATGCTGACCAACCCCAACACCGTGGGTATCTTCGACGAGAACATTCTGGAGATCACCCGCCTGGTCCACGCGTGCGGCGGCCTGTGCTACTATGACGGCGCCAATCTGAACGCCGTCATGGGCCACGTCCGGCCCGGCGACATGGGCTTCGACTGCATCCATATGAACCTCCACAAGACCTTCGCCACGCCCCACGGCGGCGGCGGTCCCGGCGCGGGCGCCGTGGGCTGCAAGGCGTTCCTCAAGGAATTCCTGCCCAAATCCGCGCTGATGGAGGGCGAGGGCCACATCCAGGTCCGGGGCTTTGCCGGCAACTTCCTGGTGGTGGTCCGGGCGCTGGCCTATCTGCTGACTCTGGGCAGGGAAGGCGTCCCCGAGGCCTCCGCCAACGCCGTCCTCAACGCCAACTATCTGATGCAGAAGATCAAGGGCAGCTTTACCCCCGCCTTCGACCGGGTCTGCATGCACGAGTTCGTGCTGGATCTGTCCGAGTTCAAGAAGGAGACCGGCGTCTCCGCCCTGGACGTGGCCAAGTCCCTGATCGACAACGGCATGCATCCTCCCACAATGTACTTCCCGCTGATCGTCCATGAGGCGCTGATGCTGGAGCCCACCGAGACCGAGAGCAAGGAGACTCTGGACGAGGCCGCCGAGGTTTTCCGCAAGCTCTACGATCTGGCCCATACCGATCCGGAGTATATGCACGCCGCGCCCCATCATGCCCAGATCGGCCGGCCCGACGAGGTGGCCGCCGCCCGGAACCCTGTGGTCCGCTGGGTAAAGGCATGATCCAACGGCTGCTGGTCTGCCGGAGCCGAGGCTTCGACCCCTATGAGAACCTGGCCCTGGAGGAGGCTCTGCTTCACCGGGTGGGGGAGGGGGAGCTGATTCTCTATCTCTGGCAGAATGAACGCACCGTGGTGATCGGCAGAAATCAAAATCCCTGGAAGGAATGCAGAACCGCCCTCCTCGCGGAGGAGGGCGGTCACCTGGCCCGCCGCCTCTCCGGCGGCGGCGCTGTTTTTCACGACCTGGGGAATTTGAACTTCACCTTTCTCATGAACGAGGCGGATTACGATCTGCCCCGGCAGCTGGCGGTGCTGGAGCGGGCCTGCCGGAGCCTGGGCATCCCGGCCCAACGCTCCGGCCGCAACGACCTGCTGGCCGACGGCCGCAAATTCTCCGGCAACGCCTTTTACAAGCACAACGGCAAGGCCTACCACCACGGCACCCTGATGGTGGACGTGGACCTGGAGCGGGTCCAGCGCTATCTCAGCCCCTCCAAGGCCAAGCTGGCCGCCAAGGGCGTGGACTCCGTCCGCTCCCGGGTGGTGAATCTGCGGGAGTTCGTCCCCGATCTGACCATCCCCCGGCTTGCCGACGCCCTGATCGCCGCCCTGGCGGAGGTCTATGCTGTAGCGCCGGCTATCAGCCGGCCCGACGAGGCAGCAGCTTTCCAGGCTTGTCATTCTGAGCGCAGCGAAGAATCCGTCCCCTTTCCATCCGTCCAAGCCCTCAGCCCCAACGAATTTGACCTGCGGGGGCTGACGGAGAAATATGCCTCCGACGCCTGGCTCTACGGCCCGAAGCTGCCCTTTACCCTCTCCGTGGAGGACCGTTTCCCCTGGGGCGGCGTGGAAATCCAATTACAAGTGGAATCCGGCGTCGTCCGGTCCGCCAGGGTCTACACCGACGCCATGGACGAGACACTGGCCGAAAGACTGGAGCGGAGCCTGGTCGGCAGCGCCTTCCGCGGCGAAGCGCTGGAGGAGCGCCTTCAAGGCGCTGCTCTGCCGGACCGGCAAGCAGCGGATCTGCGATCCCTGCTGCGCAAAGCCCTGTAGCGGCGCACAGTGTGCGCCAAGCCGTCAACAGAAAACAGAACGAGAGGTAATTGCCATGATCCCGGAAATCGACGTCAGCAGCGTGACGCTGCGGACCCCGCGGCTGATCCTTCGCCCCTGGCGGCAGACGGATCTGGAGGATTTTTATGCCTACGCCTCCGTTCCGGGGGTCGGCCCCATGGCGGGCTGGAACCCCCATGAGAACCGGGAGGAATCTCAAAGGATTCTGGATCGCTTCATCAGCGGCAGGAAGACCTTCGCCCTGGAATATCAGGGCAGGGTCGTGGGCTCCCTGGGCGTGGAGCGCTACGACGAGGAACAATACCCGGAATTTGCCGCACAGCGGGTCCGATCGCTGGGCTTCGTTCTGGCGAAGGACTGCTGGGGCCTGGGTCTGATGCCGGAGGCAGCCAAGGCGGTCATCCGCTGGCTCTTCGAGGAAATGGACCTGGACATCATCCTTTGCGGCCATTTCCTCTGGAATCGACAGTCCCTGCGGGTCCAGGAAAAGTGCGGCTTCCGCCATTACGATTTCGGCGTCTTCCACACCAAAACCGGCAGGGCCGAGGACCATGAGCTCCGCATCCTGACCCGGGAGGACTGGCTGCGCCTGCGGGACAAGAGCCTGTGATAACAGCACAAATCGGGATTTGTC
>CAMNHH010000106.1 GCA_946539175.1 uncultured Clostridia bacterium
CGTCGGTGCGGGGTAAGCGGGCCGATGTGGGCATCGGCCCCTACGGGCGGGTCTGATCCCTGATGCCTGATCCCTTACTCGGAGCGCAGGGCGGTGACGGGGTCCTGTCTGGCCGCCTTGCGGGAGGGGATCAGGCCGCCCAGGAGGGTCAGGAAGATGGACAGGGCCACCAGGATGGCCGCCGCCAGAGGCGGCAGATAGGCCCGGATGTTCACCTGATCCGCCACGGAGGCGATGATCCGGTTGGCGGGCACCAGCAGCGCGTAGGTGATGCCCACGCCCAGCAGTCCCGCCAGGGCGCCGATGATGAAGGTCTCGGCGTTGAAGACCTGGGAGATATTCCGCTTGGAGGCGCCGATGGCCCGGAGAATGCCGATTTCCTTCCGGCGCTCCAGCACGGAGATATAGGTGATGACGCCGATCATCACGGAGCTCACCACCAACGATACCGCCACGAAGGCGATCAGCACGGCGGAGATGGCGTCCACGATGTCGGTGACAGAGCTCATAAGGGTGTCCACGATGTCGGTGTAGGTGATGACCTTGTCCGGGTCCTCCCGCTCCATGCGGGCGTTGTAGTCCTCCAGGATCTGCTTGACCCGGGTCTTGCCGTCAAAGTCCCTGGGGTAGATGGTGATGGAGGCGGGGTCCTCGTCGGCGGCGTAGCCCAGCTTCCGCAGGTTGCCGGAATAGCTGTTGCTCTGCCTGCTCATGAGGGCGGTCATCAGATCCCGCAGCTCCGCCGGGTCCATGTTCATGGAGAAGGCCTCCGCCAGAGCCTCCGGGTCGATCCGGAAGGCGTCCTGCAGATTGGCTGCAAACTGCTCCGTCAGGCCGGAGAGATTCTGGCTGATGGCCTGGGTCAGCTGCTCCGTCAGGCCGCCCATGGCGGACTCCATGGCCTTACCCACGGCGGAGCCCATGGAGGCGGCGTAGCGGGAGAAGAGGGCGGCGGCCCGCTGCTCCAGGCCGGAGGTATCCAGGGCCTTGGTGACGGCCTCCGTCAGCAGGCTGTTGGCCCCGTCGGAGGAGAGGTAGGCGGCGAAGGAGTCCCCGATGGCCGCCACGCCGGGCTGGCCGTTCTCGGCGGCATAGGCCTCGTAGCCCTCATAGACGGACTGGGTCAGGCCCCGGATCTGCTCCGGGCTCAGGGTGTAGGCCTCGGCCCGGAGCTGCAGCTCCTCCGCGGCGGCGCCCAGGGCGGCCCGGGCCTCCTCCGTCTGGAGATAGTCCGCCAAAAACTGCAGGGGCAGGGCCTCCCCCTCCGGGTCCCGCTCCGCGGCGTAAGCCGGGTAGCCCGCCAGCACGGCGGTCAGCAGCTGCCCCAGCTCCTCCTCGGTGACGGCCGTGGCGCCGTTTTCGGCAAGGGCCTGCTGAATGCCCTGCTCCAGCAGCAGCCGGGCCTCCCCGGAGCCCAGGTAGTCCCGCAGGGCCTGGGGCAGGCGGGTGGGGTCGGTGGCCGGGTCCTTCCTGGCCTCCGCCAGCCAACCGGCCAGCAGCTGCTCGAAGAGGGACCGCAGATCCTCGGCGCCGATCCGGAGCTTCACCCCCTTCATCAGCTCCGCCAGATCCTTCTGGCTCAGGCTGGGCATGGCGGCGGAGAAGGCGTTGGGGTCGATGGCCCCGCTGAGATCCAGCCCCGAAAGATCCAGACCGGAGAGGTCAAAATCGGAGAAGTCCAGATCTCCCCCCTCCTCCAGGTCGAACCGGAAGGCATTGGAGATAGCCTCCTCATCCACGGTAAAGAGGGTGGAAAGATCCATCTCCCGGTCCTGCGGGATCTCCCCGAAGGGCAGGCCCGTGAACACGTCGATGCTCTGGTCCGCCAGCTGGCTTTTGGTCACCTGGCTCTGGGCGGAGATGGCCCGCAGATGATCCGCCAGGGCGGCGGGATAGGCGATGCCGTAGCTCAGGGTAGGGTTGCTCATGTCCTCCTTGGGCAGCACCACGCCCACCACCGTCAGATCGTCGGCGGCCTCCAGGGTCCGGCGCATCCAGTTTTCGTCGCCGGAGCGGTCCGCCCAGACCTGATAGTCCGCGTCGTAGCTGTAGAGCTCCGAGGCGGGCAGCACCTTGAAGGTGATGCCCAAAAGGTCCTCGTAGCGCAGCTCCAGCTCCGGGTCGTCCGCTTTCACGCTTTCCCCCTGGGCGAAGCGGCGGACCATTTCCTCCAGCTCGGCGGGGTCCTTGAGTCCAAGGGTGTAAAGGGTCAGATCCGACACCCGGCCCCGCTGGGTCAGCACCACCACGCACTCGTTCCAGGCCTGGGGCCAGTGGCCGGCCTTCACCTCGTACTGCTCCTCATAGAGGGAGGCGGAGGAGGGCATGACCCGGAAGGAGTCGGTGGAGGAGAACTGGGAGAGCATGGAGCTCATGCCCTCGGCGGAGGAAAAGCCCATGGCGGCGAAGCTGCTGTCCGGGTTCACCTGCCGGACCCGATCCTCCTCCAGCTTGTAGATCCGGGGGATGATGTTGTAATCATAGGTGATGGCCTGGACCTGGTCGTACACGTCGGTCTTGCCGGATTCCAGATAGGCCCGCAGGGCGTTCAGATCGTTGACGCTGACCCGGGAGAAGAGATTCGTGACGGTCTTCCACTCCCGCACCTCCGCGGGCTCCTTCTCCTCCTCACTCGCCGCGGCCCGGTTCTGGGGCATGAAGGCCGCCAGGTTGAAGCTGGAGTCGGTGATCTGAAGGGGATAGCTTTTGAGGGTGTCCTCCTCCACGGACTGGATATAGCGGTCCACGCCGTTGGACATGGACAGGATCATGGCGATGCCGATGATGCCGATGGAGCCCGCAAAGGCCACAAGCAGGGTCCGGACCTTCTTGGTCCACAGGTTGTTGAAGCTGAGGCTCAGGGCCGTCAGCAGGGACATGGAGGCCTTGCCCAGATTCCGGTGGACCGCCGGGGTCTCGGTCTCCGGGTCGAAGGGGTCGGAGTCGTCGGTGATCCTGCCGTCCTTGAGCCGGACGATGCGGGTGGCGTACTGGTCCGCCAGCTCCGGGTTGTGGGTCACCATCACCACCAGCCGGTCCTCCGCCACCTGCTTCAAAAGCTCCATCACCTGGACGGAGGTCTCGCTGTCCAGGGCGCCGGTGGGCTCGTCGGCCAGCAGGATGTCCGGGTCGTTCACCAGGGCCCGGGCGATGGCCACCCGCTGCATCTGGCCGCCGGAAAGCTGGGCGGGCTTCTTGTGCATGTGCTCCGCCAGGCCCACCTTGGTCAGGGCCTCTCTGGCCCGGCGGCGGCGCTCGCCCCGACCGATGCCGGAGATGGTCAGCGCCAGCTCCACGTTGGCCAGGATGGTCTGGTGGGGGATCAGATTGTAGCTCTGGAACACGAAGCCCACGGTATGGTTGCGGTAGGAGTCCCAGTCCCGGGCGGAATACTTTCTGGTGGAGACCCCGTTGATGATCAGCTCGCCGGAGTCGTAGCGGTCCAGGCCGCCGATGACGTTCAGCAGGGTGGTCTTGCCGGAGCCGCTGGGCCCCAGGATGGCCACAAACTCGTTGTCCCGCAGACTGAGGCTCACCCCGTCCAGCGCCCGCTGCACCAGTGAGCCGGTTTTATATACCTTTTTAATATCCTTGATCTGGAGCATGGAAACGCCTCCTTTCGAAAGGCAGAATGCAGACAGAACGCCCGCTCTTTTTGCCCGCATTATACACAAAAAGCGCCCCCGAAAAAAGGGGGCGCGGCGTGTTTTAAGAAAAAGTTTACATTTCATCGGGCCGCGGGCCGCGGGAAAAGCCCCGAAAACAGTAAAAAACCCGGAATTGTCCCATTGACAAGTCCGGCGCGCTGTGCTATAATGTAGCTCCAATATGCGGTTCTCTGCCCACCGGCAGACTTCACCCTTACATTGGACAGTATAGCACAGGCAAACGAGAAACGCAAGCGGGAAGCCCGAGAAACAATAAACTCATCCGGGCGTGTCACACAGGCCGACCCCCGCGTCTGAGAACTGAGAACTACTATCTAATACCTTTAAGAAAGGCAGTGATGAACCCACATGGCATTGGTGAAAGACAAGTACTTCGGCAAGACCCTCCGCAAGAGCTATGCCAAGTACGAGGAAATTCTGGAGATGCCCAATCTGCTGAAGATCCAGAAGGATTCCTACAACTGGTTCCTGGAGGAGGGCCTGCACGAGGTCTTCCGGGACACGGACGCCATCACCGACTACACCGGCAATCTGGAGCTCACCTTCCTGGACTACTCCATGAACGACAAGCCCAAGTACACCGTGGAGGAATGCAAGGAGCGGGACGCCACCTACGCCAAGCCCATCAAGGTCAAGGTCCGTCTGCGGAACAAGGAGACCGGTGAGATCAAGGAGCAGGAGATCTTCATGGGAGATTTCCCCCTGATGACCAACGGCGGCACCTTCGTCATCAACGGCGCCGAGCGCGTCATCGTCTCCCAGATCGTCCGCTCCCCCGGCATGTACTACGACGATCTGGTGGACAAGGCCGACCAGCACTCCTACACCGCCCAGATCATTCCCTACCGGGGCGCCTGGCTGGAATATGAGACCGACGCCCAGAACGTGTTTTACGTTCGCATCGACAAGAACCGCAAGCTGCCCATCACCTGCCTGATCCGCGCCCTGGGCGTGGACACCGACGCCAAGATCGTCGAGATGTTCGGTGACGATCCCCGGATCACCGCCACCCTGGAAAAGGACACCTGCCACAATCCCGAGGAGAGCCTGCTGGAGATCTACCGCAGACTGCGGCCCGGCGAGCCCCCCACGGTGGACAACGCCCGTTCCTATCTGGACGCCCTGTTCTTTGACGAGCGCCGCTACGACGTGTCCAAGGTGGGCCGCTACAAGTTCAACAAGAAGATGGATCTGTGGTGGCGTCTGGCCGGCAACGAGCTGGCGGAGCCCATCGCGGACCCCCTGACCGGCGAGATTCTGGCGGAGCCCGGCAAGATCTTCACCCGGGACGAGGCCAAGGCCATTTCCGCCCGGGGCGTCAACGAGGCGGTGCTGCTGGTAAACGGCAAGCCCCTGAAGATCTTCTCCAACAACATGGCCGACATGGCCAAGTTCGTGGACTTTGACCCCAGGCAGTTCGGCATCAAGGAAAAGATCGACTTCACCACCCTGAAGGCCCTGCTGGAGCAGGCCCAGGCGGAAAACTGGAGCACCGAGGACTGGGGCTACGCCATTGAGGATCACGCCGACCAGCTGATGCCCAAGCACATCACCGCCAACGACATCCTGGCCTCCATCAACTATCTGATCTGCGTGGCCAACGGCGTGGGCACCATCGACGACATCGACCATCTGGGCAACCGCCGCCTGCGCTGCGTGGGCGAGCTGCTGCAGAACCAGTTCCGGGTGGGCTTCACCCGTCTGGAGCGGGTGATCCGGGAGCGGATGACCGTCCAGGATCTGGACACCGTCACCCCCCAGAGCCTCATCAACATCCGGCCTGTCACCGCCGTCATCAAGGAATTCTTCGGCTCCTCCCCCCTGTCCCAGTTCATGGACCAGAACAACCCTCTGGCGGAGCTGACCCACAAGCGCCGTCTCTCCGCCCTGGGCCCCGGCGGCCTGTCCAGAGAGCGGGCCTCCTTCGACGTCCGTGACGTACACTACTCCCACTACGGCCGTATGTGCCCCATCGAGACCCCCGAAGGTCCCAACATCGGCCTGATCAACTATCTGGCCTGCTTTGCCAAGATCAATGAATACGGCTTTGTGGAGGCTCCCTTCCGCAAGCTGGAAAAGGTTTACGACGAGAACGGCAAGTACGTGGGCTCCCGGGTCACCGACCAGGTGGACTACATGACCGCCGACGTGGAGGACGACTTCCGGGTGGCCCAGGCCAACGAGCCCCTGGACGAGAACGGCTTCCTGCTGAACGCCCGCGTCACCTGCCGCCACCGCAACGAGATCATCGCCGTGGACCGGGAGCAGATCGACTACATCGACGTCTCCCCCAAGATGATGGTCTCCGTGGCCACCGCTTTCATTCCCTTCCTGCAGAACGACGACGCCAACCGTGCCCTGATGGGCGCCAACATGCAGCGTCAGGCCGTGCCGCTGATGGTGACCGAGGCTCCCATCGTGGCCACCGGTGTGGAGCACAAGTGCGCCGTGGACTCCGAGGTCTGCATCAAGGCCCAGGCCGACGGCGAGGTCACCCGGGTCTCCGCCGACTGGATCACCGTCCGCTATGACGACGGCAGCGTGGTGGACCACAAGCTCACCAAATTCGCCCGCTCCAACCAGGGCACCTGCGTCAACCAGCGGCCCATCGTGGAGGTCGGCGAGCGGGTGGAGGCCGGTCAGGTCATTGCCGACGGTCCCGCCTGCTCCCAGGGCGAAATCTCCCTGGGCAAGAACGTGCTGATCGGCTTCATGACCTGGGAGGGCTACAACTACGAGGACGCCATCCTGCTGAACGAGCGCCTGGTCCGGGAGGACGTGTTCACCTCCATCCACATCGAGGAGTACGAGACCGAGGCCCGGGACACCAAGCTGGGGCCCGAGGAGATCACCCGGGACATCCCCAACGTGGGCGAGGACACCCTGAAGGATCTGGACGAGGAAGGCATCATCCGGGTGGGCGCCGAGGTCACCTCCGGTGACTACCTGGTGGGCAAGGTCACCCCCAAGGGCGAAACCGAGCTCACCGCCGAGGAGCGGCTGCTGCGGGCCATCTTCGGTGAGAAGGCCCGGGAGGTCCGGGACTCCTCTCTGAAGGTCCCCCACGGCGAGAGCGGCATCATCGTGGACGTGAAGAAGTTCACCCGCGCCAACGGCGACGAAATGGCCCCCGGCGTCAACAAGGTGGTCCGGGTCTACATCGCCCAGAAGCGGAAGATCTCCGTGGGCGACAAGATGGCCGGCCGCCACGGCAACAAGGGCGTCGTCTCCCGGGTCCTGCCTGAGGAGGATATGCCCTTCCTGCCCGACGGCACCCCCCTGGACATCGTGCTGAACCCCCTGGGCGTGCCCTCCCGTATGAACATCGGCCAGGTGCTGGACGTGCACCTGGGCTACGCCGCCAAGGCCCTGGGCTGGAAGGTCTCCACCCCCATCTTCGACGGTGCCAACGAGAAGGACATCCGCGAGACCCTGAAGCTGGCGGGCCTGCGGGAGGACGGCAAGTCCATCCTCTACGACGGCCGCACCGGCGAGCAGTTCGACAATCTGGTCACCGTGGGCTGGGTCTACTTCCTGAAGCTCCACCATCTGGTGGACGACAAGATCCACGCCCGCTCCACCGGCCCCTACTCCCTGGTCACCCAGCAGCCTCTGGGCGGCA
>CAMNHH010000107.1 GCA_946539175.1 uncultured Clostridia bacterium
GGGTGCGGAAGATCTCAGGCCGGTTCAGGCAGATCCGGATGGCCCGGACGCCCAGAGCGGGGTTCTCTTCCTTCTTCATGTCGAAGTAGGCCACCTGCTTGTCGGCGCCGATGTCCAGGGTGCGGATGACCACCCGCTTGCCGTCCAGACCCTCGGCCACGGTCTTGTAGGCCTTGAACTGGGTCTCCTCGTCGGGGAAGTCGCTGGCCTTCAGATACAGGAACTCGGAGCGGAACAGGCCGATGCCCTGGCCGTCGTTGTTCAGCACGGCGGGCAGATCCTCGGGGGACCCGATGTTGCAGTAGACCATCAGCTCCCGGCCGTCCAGGGTCACGTCCTTCTGGCCCTTCATGGTGTCCATGAGGAGCTTCATCTCCTGCTGCTTCTTCAGCTTGGCGTTGTAGGCGGCCAGGGTGATCTCGTCGGGCTCCAGCGCCACCTTGCCGGTCTCGCCGTCGATGTAGGCGGTGCGTCCCTCCAGCTCGGGCTTCAGGTTGTCGCCCAGGCCGCAGATGGCGGGAATGCCCATGGTCCGGGCCAGGATGGCGGTGTGGGAGTTGCCGGAGCCTCCCTGGGTCATGAAGCCCAGGATCTTGGACTTGTCCAGCTGCAGGGTCTCGGAGGGAGCCAGGTCGTCGGCGGCCAGCACCACGGGCACGTCGGAGTCGATGCCGCCCTCCACCACGCCCATCAGATTGTTGAGGATGCGGGCGGTGACGTCCTTGATGTCGGCGGAGCGGGCCCGCATATAGGCGTCGTCCATGGCGGCAAACATGGCGGCAAACTGCTCGCCGGCCTGCTGCACGGCGTACTCCATGTTGCACTGCTCCTCCTCCAGGGTCTGCATCATGCAGTCCACGAAGTCCTCGTCCTCCACGAACATGGCGTGGGTCTCAAAGAGGACGGCGGCCTCGTCGCCGGCCTCCTCGCGGCACTTGTCGGCCAGCCGGTTGAGCTGCTCGATGGACTTCTCCTGGGCCTCGGCCAGACGGGCCTTTTCGGCCTCCAAATCGTCGACAGCCAGCTTGGTCACGGTGGCGTCAGAGCGGCGGAAGAAGTAGATGGGTCCGCTGGTCACACCCTTGGAAACGCCTTTGCCTTGTAATAAAATCATTGTATGTCCTCCTGTGAAATGACAGGGCGGGGTCGTGGCCCCGCCCTGTTTTGTTGGTCCTTACAGATTCTCTTCCAGGAACTTTCTGACTTCCTCGATGGCCTTGTCCTCGTCGGGGCCTTCGGCGGCGACGGTGATGGTGTGGCCGCTCTTGATGCCCATGGCCATGACCTTCATCAGCTGGGAAGCCTTGACGGTGTTGCCGTCCTTGGAGATGGTGACGACGGTGTCACCGAAGCCCTTGGCCAGCTTGGCGAACATACCGGCGGGGCGGGCGTGGATCCCCAGGGGGTCCTTGATGGTATAGTCGAACTGCTTCATTTTCCTTAGACTCCTTTACTTTGAAAATAGTTGAATTGCATGAAATCGGTTTCAAAACCATATGCCTTCTCCCGAATATTTTACACGCTTTTTCAAGCGCTGTCTATATGGGAATGTGAACAAGAAACAATTGTATTTTTTGTGCAAAAATACGATATATGGCGGCTCTGCCGGGAGGACTCCGGTAAATTTGCCCAGAAAAGCCTGCGATTTGCTCTTGCATTTGCGCGTCCGCTGTGGTATGATATTACAGTGAAAACGTTTTCAGCAACGGTCCGGAACGACCGCTGCTTCCACCTGTGATTCCGGGGAGGCGCTTATGGATTATACAGAATTTGTAACCCGCTTGAACACCCACTACGATGAGCTGAAGTGGCTGTACTGTGAGCTGTACCACAACGATATGATGGCCTTCCACTACTTTGTGGATATGCTGCGCCGCTGCTACGCGGACCGTAAGCAGGCGCTGCGGGACCGGGACGCCGCCCGGATGGAGCGCCCCGACTGGTTCCGCTCCAACAAAATGCTGGGCATGATGCTCTACGTGGACAATTTCGCCGGCAATCTGCAGGGCGTGCGGGAGAAGCTGCCCTACCTGAAGGAGTGCGGCGTCAACTATCTGCATCTGATGCCCCTGCTGCGGACCGTGAAGGGACGCTCCGACGGCGGCTACGCCGTGGCGGATTTCCGCCAGGTTCAGCCGGAGCTGGGCACCATGGCGGATCTGGAGGCCCTGGCGGACGACTGCCGGGCCGCCGGCATCTCCCTGGCCCTGGACTTCGTCATGAACCACACCAGCGAGGACCACGAGTGGGCCCGGGCAGCCCGGGCCGGAGATCCCGTGGCCAGGGCCCGCTACTTCTTCTACAAAAACTGGGACGTGCCCAATGAATTCGAGAAGACCGTGCCCCAGGTGTTCCCCACCACGGCCCCCGGCAACTTCACCTATCTGGAGGACTGCGGGCAGATCGTCATGACCTCCTTCTATCCCTACCAGTGGGATCTGAACTACGCCAATCCCATGGTGTTCAACGACATGACCGAGAACCTCCTGTTCCTGACCAACCGGGGCATGGACGTGATCCGTCTGGACGCCATTCCCTACATCTGGAAGGAGCTGGGCACCGACTGCCGCAATCTGCCCAAGGTCCATACCCTCGCTCGTATGCTGCGGCTGGCCTGTGAGATCGTCTGCCCCGGCGTGCTGCTGCTGGGGGAGGTGGTCATGGAGCCCGCCAAGGTGGCCCCCTATTTCGGCACCCGGGAGAAGCCGGAGTGCCATCTGCTCTACAACGTCACCACCATGTGCTCCACCTGGAGCTGCCTGGCCACCCGGGACGTGCGGCTGCTGGGCCGTCAGCTGGAGCAGCTCAGCGCCCTGCCCAGGGAGTATTCCTTCCAGAACTACCTCCGCTGCCACGACGACATCGGCTGGGGCCTGGACTATCCCTGGCTCAGGCAGTTCGGCATCGAGGAGGTGGCCCACAAGAAATATCTCAACGACTGGTTCACCGGCAAGTGGCCGGGCTCCTGGTCCAGGGGCGAGCTGTATAACGACGATCCCCGGCTGGGGGACGCCCGGCTCTGCGGTACCACCGCCTCCCTCTGCGGTATGGAGCGGGACGAGGAGCTGGGCTTCCGGGCGGACCGGATGCTCCACGCCTGGATGCTGACCCAGAGCGGCATCCCCGTGCTCTACAGCGGCGACGAGATCGCCCAGCTGAACGACTACGACTATCACAAGGACCCGGACAAGCAGGCGGACAGCCGCTACATCCACCGGGGTCCCTTCGACTGGAAGCTGGCGGAAAAGCGGCGGGATCCCGGGTCCATCCAGGGCCGGACCTTCGCCATGCTCCGGCAGCTGGAGACCGTCCGGGCCGATCAGCCCATCTTCTCCGCGGACGCCGCCTTCTACGGCTTCAACACCGGGGACAACAGCGTCCTTGGCGTCGTCCGGGAGCGGGCGGGGGAGCGGCTTGTGGCCCTGTTCAACTTCTCCGAGGAGCCCCGGACCCTCCGGCTGGAGGGAGAGGCCACCGACCTGCTCAGCGGCAGACCCGTGGATCTGAGCAGCCTTGAGCTGCCCGGCTACGGCTTCCTCTGGGGACTGAAGAAGGTGGCGGACAAATGAATATGAAGGAGCTGGCGAAGCTGGCGGGGGTCTCCCCGGCAGCGGTCAGCCGCTATCTCAACGGCGGGCCCCTCAGCGAGGAGAAACGGCGGATCATCCGCGCCGCGGTGGAGAAGACCGGCTACCAGCCGGACCCCGCGGCCCAGATGCTCCGCACCCGCAGCACCGACGTGGTGGGGCTCGTCGTCCCGAAGCTGGACTCCGAGTCCGTGTCCCGCCTGGCGGCGGGGGCCTCGGAGCTGCTGGCAGAGGCGGGCTACGCCTGTCAGTTGGGCGTCAGCGGCAACGACCCGGAGAAGGAGCTGGCCTTTCTCCAGCTCTTTCAGAATCGCTCCGCCGCCGGCGTTATCCTGATGGGAACGGTGATGACCCCGGGGCTGGAGAGCTTCCTGCGGCGCGGGGCCCTGCCCGTGGTGGTGGCCGGCCAGCGCTTTCGGGGGGTTCCCTGCGTCTATCACGACGATTACGGCGCGGCGCTGGAGCTGACCCGATTGGTGATGGCCCGGGGGCGGAGGCGCCCGGTTTACATCGGCGCCATCGAGCAGGACGCCGCCGCGGGCCTTGCCCGCCGCCGGGGCGTCCAGGCGGGACTCCGGGAGGCGGGACTGGACCCGGAGCTGCCCCGGGAAATCAGCAGCTTTGAGATCGAAGGGGGGCGGGCCGCCATGGAGCGGCTGCTGGCCCGGGTCCCGGAGCTGGACGCGGTGCTCTGCGCCACGGACCGGATGGCCTTCGGGGCCATGCAGGCCCTGCGGGAGGCCGGCAGGCGTCTGCCCGAGGAGGTCAGCGTCACCGGCATGGGGGACAGTTGGGGCGGCGAGCACATCCGGCCCCATCTGACCACCGCCCGCTTCTACTATAAGACCTGCGGCGAGACCGCCGCCCGCCTGCTGATCGAGAGCCTGACCGAGCGGGACCGCTCCGCTCCGGTGCAGCAGGTGGAGCTGAGCTACACCATCCAGGAACGAGATTCCGTCTAAATCAATCTGCGAAAGGAATGGAGGATGCTCCATGAAAGAATGGACCCGCGATGAGCGTTACCGGGTGCTGCAAAGCCCCGACGAGATCAAGGAGCTGTACGAGCAGGTGAAGCAGGCCCCCTGGCGGCAGCACTACCACGTGCAGCCGGTCACCGGCCTGTCCTCGGACCCCAACGGCTTCGCCCTGCATCGGGGCGTGTGGCACCTGTGCTACCAGTGGTGCCCCTGGGGCGCGGTTCACGGCCTGAAATACTGGTATCACGTCACCAGCCCGGATCTGATCCACTGGACCAACCGGGGCATCGGCCTGGCCCCGGACCGGGATTACGACAACAAGGGCGCCCACTCCGGCTCCGCAATCTCCGTGGGAGACGAGCTCTACTTCTATTACACCGGCAACCACCGGGACGAGAACTGGGTCCGGACCCCCTGGACCTGCGCTGCGGTGCTGGAGCCCGACGGCAAACTGAAGAAGCTGCCCGAGCCCCTCTTCGGGCCCCGGGACGACCATTCTGAGCACCAGCGGGACCCCAAGGTGGTCTGGAACGCGGAAAAGCAGCGGTATTACATCTTCATCGGCGCTCAGACCCTGGATAAGCGGGGCTGCGTGCTGGTCTATGAATCCGAACAGCCCCTGGAGGGCTGGCGCTTCGCGGGCGAGCTGAAGGTGCCCGGCTACGAGGCCTTCGGCGGCATGTGGGAGTGTCCCTACATCACCCGGGTGGGGGGCAGGGACCTGCTGATCTTCTCCCCCCAGTACACCACCCTGCCGGGCCGGGGCGCCAGCACCAACCACAACGTCTACTTCCTGGGCTCCATGGACTACGATACCCTGACCTTCACCCCCGACGGCCCCTATCACTTCCTGGACTACGGCTTCGATTTCTACGCCGCCCAGGGCGCCGCCAACGTGACGGACCCGGAGAAGGCCATTCTGATCGCCTGGATCGGCCTGCCGGACAACCACTACCCCTCCGCGGAGGACGACTGGGAGGGCAGCATGAGCCTGCCCCGGGAGCTGCGGGTTGCGGACGGAAAGCTGCTGCAGACCCCCATTTCCGGCATCGAGGCCCTGCGCGCCTGCGAGAAGCCGGACGACGGGGTCCTGCCCGACGCCTGTGAGCTGGAGCTCCGGATCCCGGCGGGGGACTTCGATCTGGCCCTGCTGGCCCGGGCCGACGGCTCCGGCGGTCTGCGGCTCCGCTATGACGCCGCCTCCGGGATCTGCAGCCTGGACCGCAGCGGCATGAAGCAGCGCTTCAACACCCAGGTCTTCGAGCGGCTGGAGCTGCCCCTGGAGAACGGCCTGCGCAGCCTGCGGATCTTCCTGGACAGCAGCTCCGCCGAGCTCTTCTTCAACGACGGCGAGGCCGTCTTCACCACCCACCTCTACCCCGAGGAGGACGAGCACTACATGACCCACTCCCCGGCGGAGCTGAAGCTTTGGGCGCTGAAGGACTCCGTTACGGACGAGTTTGTGGTTTGACGCGGGGGCTCAGCGAGGGCCCGCCGGGAAGGAGTTTACGATGAAAAAGGTTTTCGCTTCCGACTTCGACGGCACCATGTACTTCTACAAGGCGGAGGTCAAGCTGCCGCCGGAGAACGTGGAGGCCATTCGCCGCTGGCAGGCCGCGGGCCATCTCTTCGGCCTCTGCACCGGCCGCCAGGTGGGGGGCCTGACCCCCTTTATCAACGGTCTGGTGGAGCCGGACTTCTACATTACCTCCACCGGCGCCAACATTGTGGACCGGGATCTGAAGCCCATCTACAAGCGGGGCGTGGACCGGGCCGCGGCGGACGCCATCGTCCGGGAGATGCGGCCCAGGGGCTACCGGCTGACGCTGGACGTGGAGGGGGACATCTGCGTCTTCGCCCGGATGGACTACCCGGGCTTCTACTATGTGATCAACGGCGTGGAGGAAGCCCCGGAGGGTCTGATCCACCAGGTCAGCATCCACACCGAGAGCCCCGAAGAGGCCGCCGCCGTCAGCGCCTGGGTCAACGAGCGCTTCGGCCAATACGTCAACGCCTTTCAGAACGTCCAGGAGGTGGACATCGCCCCCCTGGGCTGCACCAAGGGCAAGGGCGTGCTGCTGCTGAAGGAGTACATGAAGCAGAAGTACGGAGACGTCACCCTCTACGGCATCGGGGATTCCGTCAACGATCTGCCCCTGCTGGAGGCCTCCGATCTCAGCTACACCTTCCCCTACGCCCCGGATTTTGTGCAGAAAAAGGCCACCAGGGTCGTGCCCACCATCGTGGACGCCCTGATGGAGAATATTTAATTTGTAATTTTCAGCGATTCGCTGAAAAAATAAAGGAAAAGGAGAGAAATCTCAATGGCACTCGATTATCGCAAGTGCGCTGAGGAGATCTTTGCCAACTTAGGCGGCAAGGACAACATCATCAGCGCGGCCCACTGTGCCACCCGCCTCCGCCTGGTCATTGCCGACAACAGCAAGGTGAACTCCAAGGCCCTGGAGGACGTGGACGGCGTCAAGGGCATGTTTGAATCCAACGGTCAGCTCCAGCTGATCATCGGCACCGGCACCGTCAACAAGGTCTACGACGAGTTCCTGGCCGTCACCGGGCTCACCGCCGCCACCAAGGCGGAGGTCAAGGAGGCCGCCGCCTCCAAGATGCCCCTGTGGAAGAAGATCCTCAAGACCCCCGGCGACATCTTCGTTCCCATCCTCCCCGCCATCGTGGCCTCCGGCCTGATGATGGGCCT
>CAMNHH010000108.1 GCA_946539175.1 uncultured Clostridia bacterium
CTCTGGCCTCACCGGTGGAGAAGGCGGGGAAGTTGTAGTGGTGGATATAGCGCTTCTCCGTCTCGGGGAAGATGGTGTCCAGCTTCTGGTTGGCGGAGAGGGTGTTCAGGGTGCAGATGGAGAGGACCTGGGTCTGGCCGCGGGTGAAGAGACCGGAGCCGTGGACTCTGGGCAGCACGGCGACCTGGGCGTCCAGGGGCCTGATCTCGTCCATGGATCTGCCGTCCACGCGCTTGCCGGCCAGCAGCCACTTCTTGACCACCTTCTTCTGCATCTTGTAGAGGCAGACCTCGATATTCTCCTCGAAGTCCTCGTACTTCTCGGCAAACTTCTCCGCAAAGTCCAGCCGGGCGGCGGTGAGGCGCTCCTCGCGGACGTTCTTGTCGTCGGTGTCCAGGGCGTACTCGATCTGGTTCATGCCGTAGGCGCACAGCTCGTCCAGCAGCTCGTGGTTGACGGCGGCCTTCTCGAAGCTGAACTTGGGCTTGCCGATGGCGGCCACGATGGTGTTGATGAAGGCCACGATCTGCTTGTTGGTCTCGTGGGCCAGCTCAATGCCCTTGAGCAGGATATCTTCCTTGACTTCCTTGGCCTCGGTCTCGATCATGACCACCTTCTCCGCGGTGGAGGCGATGGTGACGAACATCTCGGCGGCGGCCCGCTGCTCGCAGGAGGGGTTGATGATATACTCGCCGTCCAGATAGGCCACCTCGGTGGTGGCCATGGGGCCGTTCCAGGGCACGGTGGAGCAGGCGGTGGCGATGAAGGCGCCCAGGGAGGCCACGACCTCCACGGGGTTCTCGTGGTCCACGGCCAGGCTGGTGCAGGTGATGACCACGTCGTTGCGCAGCTCGTCGTCAAAGAAGGGGCGCATGGGACGGTCAATCAGACGCATGGTGAGGATGGCCTTCTCGGAGGGACGGCCCTCCCGGCGGTTGAAGGAGCCGGGAATCCGGCCCACGCCGTACAGACGCTCCTCGAACTCGATGGTCAGGGGGAAGTAGTCCATGCCGGCCTTGGGGATGGGGTTGCAGGTGATGGTGGTGAGCACCACGGTGTCGCCGTAGCGGACGATGCACTCGGCGTCGGCCAGCTCCGCCACCATGCCGGTCTCGACGGTCAGGGTGCGGCCGCCGATCTCGGTCTCAAATACGTGATGGTTGGGGTATTGCTTTCTGGTGATCATTGGAAAACCTCCTTAATTTTTTTGTTGCGGGAGGTTTTCGCACTTGAAGCTGATGTTAAGGCAATAGGGAACAGGCAATAGGCAATAGGGGACGGGGAATGCGGCGAGGGGATTGGGGAATGCCCGCGCCGGACTGCCTTGACAGCACCTTCAAATACGAAACACCCTCCCGGGGGTGAGGGCTTGAAAAACGGGGGCTCCCCGCCCAGGGAATCCCCCGTTTCGCAAACATAATTACTTACGGATGCCCAGCTTGGCGATGATCGCGCGGTAGCGGTTGATGTCCTTCTTGGCCAGGTAGTCAAGCAGGGAACGGCGCTTACCGACCATCTTCAGCAGGCCGCGGCGGCTGTGGTTGTCGTGGGTGTGGGTCCGCAGGTGCTCGGTGAGCTCCTGGATGCGGGCGGTGAGGATCGCGATCTGGACCTCGGGAGAACCGGTGTCGCCTTCGTGGGTCGCGTTGTCGAGGATGACCTGAGTCTTCTTTTCCTTCTGGATCATGGTTTTACCACCTTTCTGTTGTTTCTGCCCCTGGGCTAAGTAGGCGGTCGGTGTGATCCGTCAACTGAGTACCGGGGCTATGGCCTTTGGCCAAATGATATGGCATGGCATTTTGCCAGCCGCTATAGTTTACCACAAGTTATGTCAATTGTAAAGAACTTTTTTTGTTTTTTTCAGGCGGCAGCCCCCTCCCGGGGACGCCGCCCCTACGGGCGCGGGCGGCGATGGCGAGCGATGCTCGCCGCTACGGGCGGGTGATTTTGTCCGCCACGTAGAGGCCCATGGCGCCGGACTGGCTGAGGCCGCGGCAGATGCCGGAGCCGTCTCCGATCAGGTAGATGCCGTCATAGACGCGGAAATCCTTGTCGTGCTCCGGCTTCAGGGAGTAATACTTGGACTCCAGGCCGTAGAGCAGGGTGTCGTCGTTGGCGGTGCCGGGGGCCACCTTGTCCAGGGCGTAGATGGTCTCGATGATGTTGGTGAGAATCCGGTGGGGCAGGGCCAGGGACAGGTCCCCCGCCGTGGCCTTCAGGGTGGGGATCACGGTGTTCTGCCCCAGCCGGTGGTCGTTGGTGCGGCGGCCCCGGATCAGATCCCCGAAGCGCTGCACCAGCACGTTGCCGCTGCCGATGAGATTGGCCATCTTGGAGAAGGACTTGGCGTACTCCGTGGGGTTGTTGAAGGGCTCCGTGAAGTGGATGGAGGAGAGAATGGCGAAGTTGCAGTTCTCGGTCTTTTTCGCCGGGTCCGCAAAGCTGTGGCCGTTGGCGGTGATGACTCCGTCGTTGTTCTCCGCCGAGACGATGCCGCCCTGGTTGAAGCAGAACATCCGGGTCCGGTCCTCGAAGGTCCTGGTGCGGCAGAGAATCTTGGGCTCGTAGATCTGGGAGGAGAATTCCCGCCAGATGGCGTCCTTCATTTCCACCCGCACGCCGATGTCCACGGCGTTGGAGCGGACGGCGATGCCGAACTTCCGGCACAGCTCCCCCACGAACTCTGCCCCGTTGCGGCCCGTGGCCACGATGATCTGCCGGGCCTCCAGGGGCTCCTCCGCGGTCTGCAGCCGGTAGCCGCCGGATATGGCGTCCACGGACCGGACCTCGGTGTTGGGCAGCAGGACCACTCCGTTCTCCAAGAGCCAGCGGATCAGATTCTGCATGATCAGCAGATTGTTGTCGGTGCCCAGGTGCTTCACGTTCATGTCCAGAAGCCGCAGGTTATTTTGCAGGCACTTCAGCTTCAGGGCCTCGTTGGAGCCGTATTCCCGGATCCGGATGCCCTCGGGGGTGAAGCGGTCCAGCACCTGGCTGACCCGGTCAATGTATTCCATGGCCAGCCGCTCCCCCAGCTCCTCCCCCAGCGTGCCGCCGTAGGCGGTGCCCAGGTTGAACTTGCCGTCGGAGAAGGCCCCCGCCCCGGCGAAGCCCGAGGTGATGGAGCAGACGGGGCAGTAGACGCAGCTCCTGCCTCCCGCGGCGGGGCACTTCCGCTGCTCCACCATGCGGCCCTTCTCCGCGATGGCCACCCGGAGGGCCGGGCTTTGGCTGCGCAGGGCGTAGGCGGCCATCAGTCCGCCGATGCCGCCGCCGATGATGATCACGTCATAATTCCGTTCCATAGTTTATTCCTCCGTCTCACAGGACTGCGTTTCATTGGGATGGACTGCCGGGCCTGCCCAGGGCGCCAGATGCTGGGCAAACAGGCGCTCCGCCTCGGCCCGGGCCGCTGCGGCCCAGCCGTCGTAGGCGGCCAGAAAGCGGGCCCCCTCCGGGGTCAGAACGGCGCCGCCGCCGTTTTTGCCTCCCACCGTGGAGTCCAGCAGCCTGAAGCCCAGCTGCTCCTCCGCCTCATGGAGGATGCGCCAGGCCTTGGAATAGGCCATGCCCATTTCCTGGGCCGCCGCCCGCAGGGAGCGCTGCCCCTCCACACCGTGGAGCAGGGCGGCCACACCGGGGCCGAAGCACTTCCGGTCAGTAAACAAGCGCAGGGAGATCACGGGACGCAGAGACTGGGGCATGGGGCTCACTTCCTTTCCACTCATTCCAAAATAATATTATACCCGAAATTTCCGGCTTCGTCAATGGCCCGACCGGGCGGGAAAGGCCCTTCCCGGAGAGAAATCCCCTTGTTTTTTTCGGAAAAGCGTGGTATCATAAAGAAGGCGTGATCCTGTATTCAGAATAACGCCGGGAGGTCCCCATGAGACAAAAACAGCCAAGCTGCATCCTCACCTTTCACACCACCGCCGACGCCATGGACACGGAGCGGGTCTGCCGGGCCGCGGGTCTGGACGGACGCCTGATCCCGGCCCCCCGGGACATCACTGCGGACTGCGGCATCGCCTGGTGCGGCCCGGCCCGGACCCGGCCCGCCCTGCTGGCGGCCCTCCGGGAAGCGGGCATCGAGCCCGCCGACTGCCGGGAGCGGATGTATTGACAAAACCCCGGAATGAGTGAATCCTGTACGAAGCGTTATCCTTATAAAAATATAACGAAATGGAGAGATGAGACATGGCAAAGAAATCGGAACTGAGCCCGGTGAAAACCGGCTGGCTGGGCCGGAACTGGCTCCTGCTGCTGACCGGCTTTCTGGTGGGGGCGGCGGCCATCCTGCTGAATCTGCTGGGCAATCCCGGCAACATGGGCTTTTGCATCGCCTGCTTTGAGCGGGACATTGCCGGAGCTCTGGGACTCCACAGCGCGGCCCCGGTGCAGTATTTCCGCCCCGAGATCGTGGGCATCGTCCTGGGCTCCCTGCTGATGGCCCTGGCCCGGAGGGAATTCAAGGGCAAGGGCGGCAGCGCCCCGGCCTTGCGCTTCGGTCTGGGCGCCCTGGTGATGATCGGCGCCCTGGTGTTCCTGGGCTGCCCCCTGCGGATGGTGATCCGCATCGGCGGCGGCGATCTGAACGCGGTTGTGGGCCTCTTGGGCTTCATTGCGGGCATCCTGGCGGGCCTGGTGTTCCTGAAGAAGGGCTTCAACCTGGGCCGGGCCTACAGGCAGAGCCCCCTGGAGGGCCTGGCCTTCCCCGGCGCCCTGCTGCTGATGTTCCTGCTCTGCCTCACCGGGCTCTGCGGTCTCTTCCGCAGCTCCGAGGTCGGCCCCGGCTCCATGCGGGCGCCCTGGTACGCGGCCATCCTGGCGGGGCTGCTGGTGGGCGCCCTGGCCCAGCGCAGCCGCTTCTGCATGGTGGGCGGCGTCCGGGACGCGGTGATGTTCAAGGACTTCGGTCTGATCTCCGCCTTCGGCATGGTGATCGTCACGGTGCTGCTGGGCAATCTGATCCTGGGGAGATTTAACGGCTTCTCCTTTGAAGGGCAGCCCGTGGCCCACAGCGACGGCCTGTGGAACTTCCTGGGCATGAGCGTGGTGGGCTGGGGCTCCGTGCTGCTGGGCGGCTGCCCCCTGCGGCAGCTGGTGCTGGCGGGTGAGGGCAACTCCGACTCCGCCGTGACGGTGCTGGGCATGCTCTTCGGCGCGGCCCTGAGCCACAACTTCAAGCTGGCCTCCTCCGGGGACGGCGCCACCCCCAACGGCCACATCGCGGTGATCATCGCCCTGGTGATCCTGCTGGCGGTTTCCCTGGTGATGAGCTTTGTCAAGGGAAAGGAGGGGAAGAAATGATCGACGCCACCGGTTATTCCTGCCCCACCCCCGTGCTGATGGTGCAGAAGGAGGTCAAGGCCAGGGCCCCCAGGACCCTGGAGGTCCTGGTGGACAACCGCTGCGCGGTGGAAAACGTCACCCGCTTCGCCCGGAACAGCGGCTACGCCGTCCGGGTGGAGGAGCGGGAGGACGACTTCCTGCTGACGCTGGAGAAATAAACAGGCAAGGCCCCCGGCTCGAGCCGGGGGCCTTGTCACGTTCCCTTACTGCTGGCTTTCCATGTAGGCCACGATGTCGCCCACGGTTTTCAGGGTGGGCAGCACGTCGTCGGGGATGACGATGCCCTTCTCCTCCTCCAGAGCCATCAGGAGCTGGAGCACGTCCAGGGAGTCAGCCCCCAGGTCTTCCTTGATGCGGGAGTCGGTGGTCACGTCCTCGGGCTTCACGGGGAGCTGATCGCAGAGAATGGATACGAGTTCTTCAAACATAACAATTACCTCTTTCTAAAACTTTTTGATTTCGGATTCAGACGCCGGACCCGGTCGCCGGGGGTTCAGGACCCGGCTCAGGCGAAGGGCGGCGAGATTGAGAAGCAGACCTGCCAGAGGCCAGAGGGGCTGGAAATAGGCCCCATGGTCCAAAAGCGGGTTCAGGCTGCGGACCTGATGTACCCCACCGAGGATCAGCAGCAGGGCAAAATAGCAGATTCCCACGAGGGGGCCCTTCCCAAGGGCCGAGGCGGTTTCGGGCTTCTGCTCCATGCCTTGCAGGACCCGGAGCAGGGCACGAATCAGCCCAAGGACGGTCACGCAGGCAAAGACCAGGAGCAGGGCGTTGAGGATCCGCAGGATGCCCTCATCCGCGACGCCCGCCAGCACCACGGAAGCGTCCAGGTTCACATAGCGCAGAACGGACACGGGGATGAGAAAGTCAGCGAAGCTGTGGGCCTCCAGCTTGTAGGCAAAGGGCAGCAGCACGGCGGGAATTGCCGCCGCCAGACAGACGATGAGCAGGACGTAACAGACGGCGCGCTTGAAGGTGAGATTGTTCATGACAGGCTCCTTCCCGGTTCCGGTTCAGGAGTGGGTGGGATCCGTCCCCTTGGCGGGGCGTTCTTCGTTGAGGACCCGTGCAAGACGCATGGCGCAGAGATGGAACAGAATCCCAAATAAAGGCCAGACAGTGGGGACCAAGCTTGGGTCCGGAAGCTCAATGCGCTCCTGATTGATCGGAAAAAGGAGGGAAATAACAAGGAGTATTCCGCTGGCCGTCAGCCCTGCGATGGGGCCGGCCCCCAGGGAAAGCTGCTGAATGTGGTATCCCTCCCAACGCAGCGCCTCCAGAACGCGGCGGATGGACAGAAGCTGAAACAGGACGGCAACGGCGCCGAAAACCATGCTCAGCAGCAGAACAAAATCATAATTGGTATAGCCATCCCGAAGATAGTGACCGATGATACCGGGATGCAGATACGAGAAGGCGGAGATCGGGATGCTGCCAAGGCTGTAGAGCAGCTCCCCCCTGTAGAAATAGCAGTTATTGATGACCGTGTAGGGCAGAAACAGCGTCAGCAGCGCGGCAGCCAGGCAAACGATCAGCAGACCGTAATACACGGCGCGCTTGGTTTGGGTTCCGTTCATAACAGGCTCCTTTCCGTGGGCACAGGGCGCACACTGTGCGCTCTTACAGGCGTGGTCGCTCATCGGCGGGCGCTTGATAAGCGCCCCTACGGCGGAGGGACGGGACGAATCCCGATTCCCGAATTCCGAATCCCGATTCCCTCCCCCGTGGGGGGCGGCGTTACGGCAGGGCCTTGACGTAAGCGCGGCGCTTTTTGTGCTGCACGGCCTTGAAGCGCTTCCACATGTTGATGATGGAGCGGTTGTCCTCCAGGTTCAGGTTGGTCTCGCAGTATTCCACGCCCTCCTCCCGCAGGAGCTTCATGATGTGGGCGGAGACCACCGTGGCCACGCCCCGGTTGGCCCA
>CAMNHH010000109.1 GCA_946539175.1 uncultured Clostridia bacterium
CCGCTGGGTTTTTCGTCTATTCGTCTACAGTGCCCGGATGGCAAGCTCCAGGGCCCTAGCGCTCTGCCCGGCGTCCATGCTTTGTTCATCGGGGACGTGGAGGAACGCGCAGCGGATTCCGCTGCCCCGCAGATGGAAAAGCACGCTGTAATACAGATCGTTGCAGACATAGTATCCGGCGGAGCAGGACAGCTTGGCGGGAAGGCCGCCGGTCCGGATCGCTTCGCACATCGTCTCCACGGGAAGCGTGGCGAACAGCGCGACCTCGCCCCCGAGAACCGAAGGCTCCCCCTTCGGACTGCGACCGGCATTGTCCGGGATCCTGGCCCAGCGCCAGTTCCGGGCCGCCAGCTCCGGGGTGACGGCCTTCCTGCCGCCGGCCTGCCCCAGCAGCAGTACGGCGTCGGGCCGAAGCGTCCGGATCATCTCCAGGCATTGCGCTCCGGCCAGGCCAAAGACCACGGGCAGCTGCCGCTTCACCAGCGTCCAGTTCCCGATCCGCTCCGGCAGCAGCTCCGTCGCCGATGCGGAGGCGTTGCTGCGTTCTCCCCCGAAGGGCTCAAAGCAGGTCAGAAGCAAACGGTTCACAGCCTCTCCCCCCCTCAATCGAGCCTGTCCGGCAGGGACACATATTCCTCCCGGAACGCATCGGAGGCAAGGGGGGCCAGCAGCGTCCGGGCGCTCTCAAGGGTGGCGCTGCCCTTGTACTTGGAGTCCCGCAGCACCATGGCCGCCTCGGCCACCCCGGCCGCCCAACGGGCGTTGTCGCTCAGGCTGTCAGAGATGTTGTCGATGTAGGCGTAATTGCCGTTGCCTTTGTCGGCAGCAGCGCCGGCACAGCCGCTCAGACAGGCAGCCAGCAGAAGCAGAACCAGACTCAGTGCGACAATGGGGTTCCTTTTCATGGGAAACACGTCCTTTCGTCAGGAATGCCTGTTATACGAATATTTCATTGATCCGTCACCCCACATTTTTGTGACGGAGTGTTTGCTGCGTTAAACCGATCATCAGAACCGCTGTTTCACCGCGCTTGATGAAACGGATTCCAAGCGTTTCATCAACAGATCGCATGATATAGACGAAGGCGAAGTGCATATTGTTCCGAAAAATGAAAGAACGCACAAAAACCCCTCTTTTGCCGAAGCAAAAGAGGGGTTTGGAGCGGGTGACGAGGCTCGAACTCGCTACCTCCACCTTGGCAAGGTGGCGCTCTACCGGATGAGCTACACCCGCAAGCAACGGGGATATTATAGCACATTATCCGGAAAAGTCAATAGCTTTTTACAAAAATATTTAGTCGATCAGTTCCTCGACGGGATCGTCCGGTTCGGCGTCCTCCGCCGTACCCAGATCCATCGGCACACCGTTCTGCATGGCGTCCCACTGCTCCTTGGTGATCAGCAGACTGCGGGGCTTGGAGCCCTCGAAGGGACCGACGATGCCGCGCTCCTCCATCTCGTCCACGATCCGGGCAGCCCGGGCATAGCCCAGCTTCAGGCGGCGCTGGAGCAGGGATACCGAGCAAAGGCCGCTCTCCAGAATGACCTCGACGGCGGCGGGCAGCAGCTCGTCTCCCCCGTCCTCCTCCGGGGCCGCGCCGCTGGGATTGGAGGGCGTGGCGCTGGCGCTGGCGGCATTCCCCTTGCCGGACTGGGCCGCCCGCTGCTCGATCTCCTGCTGGACCTCGTCGTTGTAGTTGGCGCTGCCGTTGGCCTTGACAAAGTCGATGACCCGCTGGACCTCAGTCTCGTCGATGTAGCAGCCCTGGACCCGCTTCTTGCCCTTGCCCAGAGGGGCGTAGAGCATATCGCCCCGGCCGATCAGCTTCTCGGCGCCCATGGCGTCCAGAATGATGCGGGACTCCATGGCACTGGAGACCACCAGAGCAATGCGGGAGGGGATGTTGGCCTTCATCAGGCCGGTGATCACGTCGGCGGAGGGACGCTGGGTGGCGATGACCAGATGGACGCCGGCTGCGCGGCCCATCTGCGCGATGCGGCAGATGGCCTCCTCCACTTCCTTGCCCGCCACCAGCATCAGGTCAGCCAGCTCGTCGATGACCACCACCAGCTTGGGGATGAACTCCAGGGCTTCGTCGGAGGCGGCCAGCTTGTTGTAGGAGTCGATGTCCCGGACTCCCGCCTCGGAGAGGGAGCGGTAGCGGCGCATCATCTCCGTCACCGCCCACTGCAGGGCGCCGGCGGCCTTCTTGGCGTCGGTGACAACGGGGATCAACAGATGGGGAATGCCGTTGTAGATGCCGAACTCCACCATCTTCGGATCCACCACGATGAGCTTCACCTCGTCGGGGGTGGCCTTATAGAGCAGGGAGATCAGAATGCTGTTGGTGCAGACGGACTTGCCGGAGCCTGTGGTACCCGCAATCAGCACGTGGGGCATCTTGGAAATATCCCCCACGACGCAGTTGCCGTTGATGTCCTTGCCCACGGCAAAGGAAATCTTGGACTTGGCGGAGCGGAACTCCCGGGAGTCGATGACCTCCCGGATGGAGACGGTGCTCACCTGCTTGTTGGGCACCTCGATGCCCACCATGGAGTTCTTTTCGGGGATGGCGGAGATGCGGACGCCGGAGGCGCCCAGCTCCAGGGCGATGTCGTCCGCCAGACCCGTCAGCTTGTTCAGCCGGACCCCCTGGGCCAGCTGCAGCTCGTACATGGTGACGTTGGGGCCCCGGGTCACGTTGACGATCTGGGCGTCCACGTTGAAGCAGGCCAGCTTCTCCTGCAGGCGGCGGGTATTCTCCCGCATTTCCGCGCTGGCGTCCACGTTGTTGTTGGCCACCGTGTCCAGCAGGTCGATGGGCGGATAGACGTAGGCAGGCTTCTCCGTGGCGGGAGCGTTCTCAATTTCCCTGCCGATCTCCGCAGCGGCCTTCCGGGCCTCGGAGGCCTTGACCTTATCCGACGGCAGGGGCTTCAGCTTCGGGGCCTCTGCGGAGGCGGCGGGCTTTTCTGCCGGGGTCGGCTCCGCCACAGGCGCGGGAGTCACCGGAATCGGACCCTCCACAGGCGCCGCGGGAGCGGGCTGGGCAGGGATCGGGTCGTCCAGCGGGATGTCGAATTCCGCGTACTTTTTCCGGGCAGGCCGGACCGTCTCCACCGGCTCCAGGGGAAGCTGCACCGGCAGCTTCTGCTCCTCCCGGGTCTCATCAGGATCGTCAATGGGCAGATCGTAGTCGAAGCGGCGGCGCTGGCGGCGTTCCTCCCGCCGCTCCTCCCGTTCTTCCCGGCGCTCCTCCCGCTCCTGGCGGCGGATCTCCCGGTTCTCCCGATGCTGGATGGCCCGCTCCACCAGGACCTCGGCAGGCTCCTTCCGGGCAGGCTTGTTCTGCCGCCGCAGCTCGTCTCTGTGGTCGTTGATGGCCCGCAGAAGGCCCGTCAGGGTCAGATCCACCGAGGCCGGCAGGGCCACCAGCAGCAGAAGGATGCAGATGGCCCAGCCCACAGGCTTGCCGCCGGGCAGACAGAAGAGCATCGCCAGCGCTCCGCCCAAAAGGCCGCCGGAAAGATTCTGAGCGCCCTCCTCATAGAGCACGCCGAACATATCCAAGCCCCAAACGGCCTTGGAATCTCCGATGGCCAGATGGGCAATGGCGGAGACCAGCAGGGCAAAGCCCAGAGAGCTGATGACCCGCATGGTAACGGGTCTCTCTCCGTGGGAAAACAGGGCGATGGCGCAGAGGATCAGGCCAATGGGCAGCACGATCAGACCCACGCGCCCGCCCATTCCCATGAAGAAGCGGGCCAGGGCGCTGCTCTTATCCAGACCGCTGAGCAAAATCAGCAGGGCCAGCACGGCGCAGACGCCGCCCCAGATCTCCCGCCGGAAATGGCGCAGTACGCTTTCCTCCCGCAGAGGCTGCTGCTTCGCGGGGATCTTCTTCCCGCTCTGCTTGGCCGCGGTTTTTCCGTTGCTTTTCTTTTTGGTTGTTGGCATATTATGTAAACTCCTGTATTGAGATAGTGTAGCGAGGGATCAGGCGGAGGCCAGAAACAGGATCAGCGCCAGGATCGCCGCTCCCCAGGACCAGTAGGCGAAGCCCGTGGGACGGCGGTATTCCATCCGGTCCGTGAAAAAACGAAGGGTGAAGAAGCCAGCCAGGGCAGAAAGGGCAAACGCCAGAATCAGATAGGGCGTCGCCGCCATGGCCTCGCCGCTGCTGCCCGCGCCGATCAGCTCCAGCGCGCCGGCGGCCAGCAGCACCGGGACCCCCATGAGTCCGGAAAATTCCGCTGCGGCGGGGCCGTCCATTCCCCTGCCCAGCAGAACAGCCGTGGTGAGCCCCACACGGGACACGCCGGGGAAGACGGAAAGAACCTGAACCAGGCCGGCCGTCAGGGCGTCGGCCAGCGTCATCTGATGGATGGTCCGCTTGCCTCTGGCGCTGCGGGCCACAAAGTAGAGCACCGCGCCGGAGACGCAGAGCAGCAGGCTGACGGCCACAAGGGTGTAATCCCCCTCCTCCAGCCGACGGCGCAGGCCGTTCAGCAGCAGGGCCGGCGCCATGGGCAGAGTCCCCATCAGAAGCAGCAGCGCCAGGCGGCGGCCGAAGGGTTCGCCCCGCTGCCGGGTCCGGGGTCTGGACAGGCCGCAGAGCACCAGGGTCTCCCGGAGCATATCGGCCAGCTGGGTCCGGTAAAACAGGATCCCGGCGAAGGCCCCGCCCAGGCAGAGCATCCCCCGCACCGAGCGGAACACCGCGCCGGTGAAGGAAATGCCCAGCAGCTCGGACAGGATATAGAGGTGGCCCGTGCCGGACACGGGCAGCAGCTCCGTGACGCCAACGGCCAGGGCCAGCAAAACAGCGGCAATGATGGTCATAAAAAACCTCCCGGTGGCGACAGGGCGCCACATTAGAGATATTATAACACATCCCGCCCGGAATTACCAGCTTTTTTTGCAATCATCTCATGCAGAGCCTCCAGAGCCTCGGAAAGGCTGCCCAGACGCTGGATCAGGCCGCAGTCCACCGCCTGTCTGCCATAGAGCACAGTGCCCACGTCTGTGGCCAGTTCCCCTGTGGCCATCATGAACTCGGTGAAGCGCTTTTTGGAAATATGGGAATTGGCCGCCACGAAGTCCACGATCTGGCTCTGGATGCGGTTGAAATACTGGAAGGTGGCGGGCGCTCCAACCACGGTTCCGCTCATGCGGACCGGATGGATGGTCATGCCCGCAGTGGGCGCGATCATGCAGCACTTTGCCGCCACAGCCAGGGGAACGCCGATGGAGTGCCCGCCCCCCAGCACCAGGGAGACCGTAGGGGTCTTCATGCCGGAGATCAGCTCCGCAATGGCAAGGCCCGCCTCGATGTCGCCGCCCACGGTGTTCAGAAGCAGCAGCAGGCCGTCCACCTCCTCGCTCTCCTCGATCTGGGCCAGCAGGGGCATCAGATGCTCGTACTTGGTGGTCTTCACCGTCTCCGGCAGGACCTGGTGGCCCTCGATCTGGCCGATGATGGTGAGGATATAGATTTTACCGTACCGGGTGCTGACCAGGCCGGAGCCCAGCTCCAGGGTCTGGTCCATGGGGGGATTCTGGTTTTGAAGCTGTTCGTTTTCCATAATCACGTCTCCTGTGCAAAGATGCTATTATCTTTCCAAATCCGGGCTGAAATATACAAAGGGAAGCGCCTCAGAAACGAAAGCGCTTCCCTTTTGTTGTTTGGATCTTCAAGCGGGCCGCCAATGGGCGGTCAGGTGAACGGGCACAAGGCTGCCCCAATCGTAGCCGCCGAAGCTGCCGTCCTCGTTTTCCAGGATGGGCACAAAGGAGAAATAGCAGACCAGCAGCTCCACCTTGTTCCCGCTGTCGTCATACCAGCCCTCAAAGACCAGCCCCTCCCGCTCCGGGACCGGGTAATTGCAGAGGTACAGATAGCCCTCCGAGGCCATGGGCAGCTCCATGCCGTAGGCGCTGACGTTCCCGTCGCCGTCGTCCAGGAACAGCAGCTCCCGCTCCGGCTCTGCGGAAATCCAGACCGCGTGGACGTTCACATAGCGGACGCCGTCCTCGGAGGGTGGAACCCGTTCCACATCCTCCCGGGTCAGCGTTCCCTGCACCGGGAAGGCAAAGCCGCCCTCCAACAGCGCCTCCGGCGGCGGGTCGCCGTTGTACTCCGCAAAGAGATTGCCCTCCGCGCTGAGGTCCATGGGATTGTTTACGTGGATCACCCAGCCCGCGAACTCGTAGCCCTCCGGGATCAGCGGGCTCGGCAGGACGTAGTCCGTGAACTCCGCCTCGGGCATGGTTTCCATGGCCAGCAGGGTCTGGTAGTCCCCGGCGTCGACGAGACTGGGGAATTCGTAGGTGGTGGTGTCGTTATAGACCGTAATGGTCAGCGTTCCCTCCGCCAAGGGCCAGGTCTCGACTTCGGGTTCCGGCGCAACGGCGTCTACGCGGTTGGTTTCGATGGTCCAGCGCTTTCCGCTGTGCTGATCCTCCAGCACCACGTAGAGGCTGAGCTGGCTGCTCAGCGGGATCATGGCCGCGGCAGTGCCGCCGCTGTAGCGGACGCTGTAGCCGTTTTCCCGGTCGCCGGTGACGGGGACGGAAGCGGGATCGTCTACCAGGGAAAAGCCCATGCTTTCATCCTTCCAATAGGCCTGCTGCCCCATGAGGACCACCCGAAGGTCGTAATCCCGGGGATCGCCGGGATCCGGAACAAAGCGGAACTCCGCCTCTCCCCTGCCGTCGGGGTCGATCTCCAGGCTGCCGGACAGGCTGGGCGCGGCAGGCTCGTTGGATGGGGCAGGCTCCGTTTCATCGGAGCTTGCCGGGGCGTCGGGCTTGCTGCTTTCCATGGGAAAGGGATCCGTGGGCTCCGTGCGCTCGGTGGGAATCGACGCCGGGGCCTTCGTTCCGTGGAAAAGGAGGAAGACGCTCAGCAGCAGGGCCGGGATCAACAGCAGCTGCCGCAGACGGCGCTTCTTCGGCGCCTCCGGCTGGGAACCGCTCCCCTGCCCGAACTCCGGCGGCAGGACCGGAAGCTCCGGCGGCAGCCCGGTCTCCGGCGGCGGGGCGCTCAGCTCCGGGGTATGCTTGTCATATTCCATAGCGTGACCTCCGCGGCAGCACGCTTATTTGCTGTGGACGTCCACCTGGGGGAAGGGGCACTCCACACCCAGCCTGCGGAAGCCCACAAAGAGATCGTGGTTCAAAATCCGGGCGCCGGAATAGATGTCCGACTCCCCAACCTCCGCCACGAAGCGAAGGTCCACAGAGCTGC
>CAMNHH010000110.1 GCA_946539175.1 uncultured Clostridia bacterium
CCGATTGCCCGTTGCCTGTAGCCTGCCTCTGCTACTTTTCGAGCCCCCGTATCTTCCCCTGGGGGCCGGAGTCCGTCACGTCGCCGCCGATGATCCTGCCCCGCAGGACAAAGAGGGTGGCGTACACCGGTCCGTCGGCGTCGGGGTAGTTCAGCACCTCGTAGACGTAGCGGGTGGCCTGCTGGCCGGCGTATTGGCTCAGATCAAAGCCCTGGGATTTCTGCAGCTCGTTGTAGCGGGTGAAGACCTCGCTCTCCTCCGCGGGGATCTTGACGGTCTGGGTCTGGATGGGCTCCCCGTTCAGCTCCCAGCCGCACCGGGTCAGGTAGGCGAGACGGGCGTCGTTGGTGCCGCCCTCCAGGGGGTCCTCCTCCGGGTCGGCGCTCCGGGCCGCCGCCGCAACGGCTGCCAGCACGATGGCCGCGATCAGCAGCACCGCCACAGCGGCGATCCTGGTTTTGGAGAGCTTCGTGGTGATGACAAACATAGGATACACCCTTTCAAGAAGAAATCTACACAGCAATCTATTCCCCGGTCCGCCGGGATATGAGGAGAGAAACGTGATTCGATTAGACAAATTCCTGGGGGAGGCGGGACTGGCCTCCCGGCGGGAGCTGAAGGCCCTGCTGAAGGCCGGGGCCGTGACCCTCAACGGCAGGCCCGTTGCCGACGGGGCCGTGAAGATCGACCCGGAGCGGGACGCGGTCTGCTTCCGGGGCGCTCCGGTGGAGGGGCCCCGGCGGCTGGTGCTGCTGCTCCACAAGCCCGCGGGCTACGTGTGCTCCACGGAGGATCCCCGGGACAGGACCGTCATGGAGCTGATCCCCGAGCGCTACCGGCGGCAGGGGGTGGCCCCTGTGGGCCGCCTGGACAAGGACACCGAGGGCCTGCTGCTGCTGACCAACGACGGAGCGCTGGCCCACCGGCTGATCTCCCCCAAATACCGGGTGGAGAAGTGCTATTACGCCCGGCACGCGGGCACGGCGGGGGAGGCGGACGCGGCGGCCTTTGCCCAGGGCCTGGTGCTGCGGGACGGGACCCGGTGCCGCCCGGCCCTGCTGCGGCCCCTGGGCCCGGGGGAGAGCGAGATCACCGTCACGGAGGGCAAGTACCACCAGGTCCGCCGCATGATGGCGGCCCGGGGCATGCCGGTGGATTACCTGCGCCGGGACCGGGAGGGCAGTCTGAGCCTGGCCGGTCTGGAAAAGGGCGCTCTCCGGGAGCTGCGCCCGGAGGAGATCGCCGCCCTGCGGGAGGAAGCGGGGGAGAAGTGACAGGGGCCGAAGCCGGCGCCGCGTCCGGTCTTGTCATTTTTAACAAAGAAACAGATTGACGAATTTGCAAAAATCCCGGGAAAGGGCCGGAAGCAAATTGGCCATATCGCCGGATTTGTTGTGTTTTTGCATAAAAAAACCATATATTTTTCAAAGAAAATGCCAAAAGGGTCTTGCAAAATCGGAGATTATCGGGTAAGATAAGGGGTAGAACTTGTACAAAAAACGCACACGACGAAACCTTACAATAACAGGAGACGTGATCCTATGACCAACCATATCTTTTCCGACGTGATCCAACAGCTGAAGGCCGCCACCGAAAACCAGATCGGCGTCATCGACGCCGAGGGCACCGTCGTCGCCTGCACCGACCCCGAACAGCTGGGCGTCAAGCTCCCCAAGCTGGCCAGAGTCGTAGCTCTGTCCGAGGAGCAGGTCGTACATTTTTCCGGCAAGACCGTCAAGGTACTCAACAACTTCGGCGGCAGCTTTGACTACGCCGTCTACGTGGAGGGGGAGAGCGAGCTTGCCCAGAGCCTCTGCGTGATGGCCCAGGTGGCCCTGAACTGCACCAAGATCTATTATGAGGAAAAGCACGACAAGGCCACCTTCATCAAGAACATCATCACCGACAACATCCTCCCCGGCGACATCTACATCCGGGCCAAGGAGCTCCATTTCCCCGCCGACCAGAACCACATCGTATTCCTGGTGCGGCAGCAGGGCACCGTGGACGTGGGGGCCGTGGAGGTGCTCCAGGGCCTGTTCCCGGACCGGCAGCAGGATTTCGTCATCTCCGTCAACGAGACCGACGTGGCCGTGGTGAAGGCCGTCAACCCGGAGGTGGAGCAGGCCGAGCTGACGGAGCTGGCGCTCAACATGGAGGAGACCCTCAAGAGCCAGCTCTTTGTCAAGACCATCATCGGCATCGGCGGCGTGGCGGAGCACCTGCGGGAGCTGGCCGACTCCTACAAGGGCGCCCAGGTGGCCATCGAGGTGGGCAAGGTCTTCGACACCGAGAAGACCATCATCAACTACGAGAATCTGGGCATCGGACGGCTGATCTACCAGCTGCCCACCACCCTCTGTGAGATTTTCCTGGGCGAGGTCTTCAAGAAGAACTCCATCGACACCCTGGACCAGGAGACCCTGTTCACCATCAACAAGTTCTTTGAGAACAATCTGAACGTGTCCGAGACCTCCCGGAAGCTCTTTGTCCACCGGAACACCCTGGTCTACCGGCTGGAGAAGATCAAGAAGCTCACCGGCCTGGATCTGCGGGAGTTTGACCACGCCATCATCTTCAAGGTGGCCCTGATGGTCAAGAAGTACCTGGCCTCCCGGGACAGCAGAATGTTCTGAGCATCACGGCGCCCCGCGCCGGAAATTAGGAGAAGCTATGATCGAATTCAGAAACGTCAGCAAGGTCTATGAAGCGGGCAACCGGGCTCTGGAGAGCGTGGACCTGCGGATCGAGGACGGCGAGTTTGTGTTCCTGGTGGGCCCCTCCGGCTCCGGAAAGTCCACCATCATCAAGCTCCTGACCGCCGAGCTGGAGCCCACCTCCGGCTCCATCGAGGTCAACGGCTACAAGCTGGAGACCATCAAAAAACGCCAGATCCCCTACATGCGCCGCACCGTCGGGGTCATCTTCCAGGACTTCCGCCTCATCGAGAACAAGACCGTCTTCGAGAACGTGGCCTACGGCATGCGGGTGGTGGGCGCCTCCGGCAAGGAGATCAAGACCCGGGTGCCCTACGTGCTGGATCTGGTGGGACTGGAAAACCGGGGCCGCCGCCTGCCCCATGAGCTCTCCGGCGGCGAGCAGCAGCGTGTGGCCATTGCCAGGGCCCTGGTGAACAACCCCGCCATGATCGTGGCGGACGAGCCCACCGGCAACCTGGACCCCCAGCGCTCCTACGAGATCATGATGCTGCTGGAGCGGATCAACGCCCTGGGCACCACCGTGCTGGTGGTGACCCACGAACGGGAGCTGGTGAACCGCTTCACCAAGCGGGTCATCGCCATCGACGAGGGCCGGGTCATCAACGACGGAATGGACGGGTACTATATCCATGAAGAGAGTTAGGAAGATGGGATACCTCTTCAGAGAGGGTATCCGCAATATGTACACCCACGGCTTCATGTCCTTTGCGGCCGTCTGCGTGACGGTGGCGTGTCTCGTCATCATCGGCAGCTTTTCTCTGATCATCTACAATCTCAGTATCTTTGTCTCCGACATGGAGCAGCAGAACCGGGTGCTGGTCTACGTGGACGAGAGCTACGACAGCGCCGAGGCCAAATCCGTGGGCTCCCGGATCAATCTCATCGAGAACGTCCGGGAGGCGGAGTTCATGTCCCGGGAGGAGGCGGGCCGCCGCTTCATCGAGCAGCAGGGCGGGGGCGAGGCCTATGAGGGCATCGACGCCTCCACCTTCCGGGACCGCTTCATCGTCACCCTGGAGGACAACTCCAAAATGCAGGAGACCGTGGAGCAGATCCGGCAGCTGCAGGGGGTGGCCTCCATCTCCGACCGGCCGGAGCTGGCGGAGGGCTTCACCACCATCCAGCGGATTCTGAACATCGCCTCCATCGCCATCATCCTGGTGCTGCTGGTGGTGTCCCTGTTCATGATCTCCAACACCATCAAGCTGGCCATGTACGACCGGCGGGATGAGATCGCCATCATGAAAATGATCGGCGCCACCAACCGCTTCATCCGCTTCCCCTATTTCGTGGAGGGCTTTTTGATCGGCGTCATCTCCGGCGCCGTGGCCTTCTTCCTGGAGTGGGGGCTCTACGATCTGCTGGCCCGGCGCATCACCGAGATGCAGAGTCTGCAGCTGTTCAACATCGTTCCCTTCCGGCAGGTGTTCTTCCCCATGGTGGTCACCTTCGGGGCCGCGGGCCTCTTTGTGGGCATGTTCGGCTCCGTCATGTCCATCCGGAAGTTCCTGGACGTATAGGCGTCAGACCCGGCGCCCGGGGCGCGCCCGCCGTGTTCCGCCCCGGAAACTGAAAAAGGAGGCATTGCCTATGTATAAATACCGTCGCGTGATCGTTGCCGTGATCGCGGGGCTGCTGGCCCTGCTGATGGTGGGCGGCGTGGTGCTCTCCGCCTTTGCCGAGAGCTCCAGCACCATCAAGGCCCGCATCGAGGCCCTGAAGACCCAGGAGGCCGCCATCGAGGCCCAGCAGGCGGAGATCAAAAAGCAGCGGCTGGAGAATGAATCCGACATCAATGACCTGGTGACGGAGAAGAACCAGATCGACCAGCAGATCAAGCTGACCCAGGACTCCATCGAGAACAAAAACGAGCAGATCCTGGAATACAGCCTGCTGATCGCGGAAAAGCAGAACGAGCTGAGCGACGCCATGGACCAGCGGGAGGAGCTGAACCAGCGCTACCGCACCCGCATCCGCTCCATGGAGGAGAAGGGCAAGCTCACCTATTGGTCCATCCTCTTCAAGGCCAGCAGCTTCGCGGATCTGCTGGACCGGGTGGACATGATCAACGAAATCGCCCGCTCCGACGCCGGCATGATCGACAAGCTCCAGGCCGTGGCCCAGCAGATCGAGACCGCCCGCCAGGATCTGGCCGCCGAGAAGCTGGAGATGGAGCAGACCAAGGAGGAGCTGGCCGCCCAGCAGACGGAGCTGGAGGCGCAGCGTGTCGAGGCGGATGAGCTGATGGCCAAGCTGATGGAGGACCATGCGGCCTTTGAGGCCGCCGAGGCCCAGTACGACGAGGAGAAGGAGGTCCTGCTGGCCCGGATCGCCCAGGAGCAGGTCAACTATCGGGACGCCGTCAGCGCCGAGGAGAAGGCCCGCAAGGAGGCCGAGGCCGCGGAGCGGGCCAGAAGGGCGGCGGCGGAGGCCGCGGCCAGAGCCCGGCAGCAGGCCGCCTCCGGCGGCGGCAGCAGCTCCAGCTCCAGCAGCTCCAGCTCCAGCTCCAGCAGCTCCGGCAGCTCCGGCAGCTCCAACGGCTCCTACAGCGCCGCCGTCAGCAGCTACGGCTTCCAGTGGCCCTGCACGGCCCGGGCCATCACCTGCCCCTTCGGGCCCCGGATCCATCCCATCACCGGGGTCTACAGCAACCACAGCGGCATGGACATCGGCGCCGGCTACGGCAGTCCCATCTACGCCTGCGCCTCCGGCACCGTGACCACCACCACCTTCGGCACCGCCTACGGCTACCACGTGGTGATCAACCACGGCAACGGCTTCTCCACCCTCTACGCCCACATGATCCGCTACACCGTGAAGCCGGGCCAGTACGTGACCCGGGGGGAGATCATCGGCTACGTGGGCAGCACCGGCTGGTCCACGGCCCCCCACCTGCATCTGACCATGTACTACAACGGGGCGCTGGTAAATCCCCTGAGCTATCTCCCCGCCGGCGGCTACTTTGTGTAAGGCTCCGCCCGCAGGAACTTCCCCGATAGGACGAGCCCGCTCGTCCTATCGTTCTATCTGAAAGAAAACGAGGCTGCAATATGGATCACAACGAATTTCAAACCGAAAACCCGGGCGAAGAGCAGATCGAATCCCGCTCCGCGCCCATCCCGCAGACCAATCCCTGCGGCCAGCCCGTGCCCCAGCTGCGGACCGTGGTGAAAACCCGGATCTGGCCCGTGGTGCTCTGCTCCGCCGCCGCGGCCCTGATCACCTTCTGGGGCTGCTGGCTCTACTTCGGGCTGCGGAGCAGGACCCCGGCCCCCTCCGCCGATTCCGGCGGGAGCCAGCAGGCGCTCTGGGAGCGGAAGCTGGACCAGATCAAGGAATACGTGGACGAGTATTTCATCGGGGACGTGGACGAGGGCAAGCTGGCCGACGCCGCCGCCGCGGGCATGATCGAGGGCCTGGGGGACGAGTGGAGCTACTACATCTCCGCCGACGACTACGCCGCCTACCAGGAGAGCGTCACCAATTCCTACGTGGGCATCGGCGTCACCATCTCCGCTGAGAACGTGGAGCAGGGCATCGAGATCGTGGACGTGACCCCGGACAGCCCCGCCTATCACGCCGGGCTGGAGATCGGGGACATCGTGACGGCGGTGGAGGGCGTCCCCATCCTGGACGGCTCCGAGAACGCCATCGACCTGAACGAGACCAGGAATCGGGTCCGGGGCAAGGAGGGCACCGAGGTCACCATCACCGTGGTCCACGACGGGGTGAGCCGGGACGTGACCATCACCCGGGCCACCATCAAGACCGTCAACGTCAGCTGGGAGCTGCTGGACAACGGC
Organism: uncultured Clostridia bacterium; assembly: GCA_946539175.1. Taxonomy (GTDB): domain Bacteria; phylum Bacillota; class Clostridia; order Oscillospirales; family Oscillospiraceae; genus JAFRPC01. The sequence goes on from CAMNHH010000110.1 coordinate 6,524, forward strand.
GTGGGCTATATCCACATCCGCAACTTCGAGCAGGACGCCGCCCGGGACAGCATCGCCGCCATCGAGGCCGCCCGGGCCCAGGGGGCGAAGAGCCTGCTTTTCGACGTGCGCTACAACCCCGGCGGCTACAAGCATGAGCTGGTGGAGCTGCTGGACTACCTGCTGCCCGCCGGCCCCCTGTTCCGCAGCGTGGACTACTCCGGCCGGGAGAGCGTGGATGAGTCCGACCCGGAGCACCTGGAGCTGCCCATGGCGGTGCTGGTGAACTACGATTCCTATTCCGCCGCCGAGTTCTTTGCCGCCGCCCTGCAGGAGTACGGGGCAGCCGACGTCGTGGGGGAGCAGACCTACGGCAAAGGCCGCTTCCAGACGGCCCTGAACCTGGACGACGGCTCCGCCATCAACATCTCCATCGGCCAGTACACCACGCCCATGGGCGTCAGCCTGGTGGGCAAGGGCATCACCCCCGACTACGAGGTGGAGCTGACGGAGGAGGAGAAGATGGACCTCTACTACAGCCGCCTTCCCATGGAGCAGGACGCCCAGCTGCAAAAGGCCCTGGAGGTCTTGACAAAGTAGCGGCTGGATAGTATAATATGTCGGCAAAATTAGTACAATCGGCAGAAAGGCGGAATTGTCA
>CAMNHH010000111.1 GCA_946539175.1 uncultured Clostridia bacterium
TTCTTTGGTATTAAGGATAAATCTCGTTGGCGGCAAAAGCCTCCAGCAGCTTCTCCATATCGGAGGGGCAGCGCAACGGCTCGCCCCGGGCGGCGATGGCGTTGGCAACGTCCTTCAGACCGTTGCCGGTGACCACGCAGACCACCGTGGAATCGGCGGGCAGTCTCCCCTGCTCCAGGAGCTTTTTGACGCCGGCGGTGCCGGTGACGCCTGCGGGCTCCCCGAAGACGCCGCAGCTCTCGCCCAGCAGCTTCTGGGCCGCCATGATCTCCGCGTCCGTGAGCTCCACGGTGAGGCCGCCGGATTCCCGGATGGCGGCGATGGCCTTGTCCGCGTTCCGGGGCACGCCCACGGCGATGGAGTCCGCCAGGGTGTTCTCCTCCATGGGCTGCCAGGGCTCCCCGGTCTCCACGGCCCGGTTGATGGGATAGCAGCCGGCGGCCTGGGCGGAGATCAGCCTCGGCAGCCGGTCGATGAAGCCGATGGCGTAGAGGTCCTTGAGACCCTTCCAGAGCCCGGCGATGGTGCAGCCGTCGCCCACGGAGATGGCGATATAGTCCGGCACCTGCCAGTTCAGCTGCTCCATGATCTCCAGGCCCACGGTCTTCTTGCCCTCGGAGAGGTAGGGGTTGATGGCGGCGTTGCGGTTGTACCAGCCCCATTTCTCAATGGCGGCCTTGGACAGCTCGAAGGTGTCCTCATAGCTGCCCTGGACGGAGATCACCGTGGCGCCGAAGGTCATGAGCTGGGCCACCTTGCCCTTGGGGGCCCGGGCGGGCACGAAGATATAGGTCTTCAGCCCAGCCGCGGCGGCGTTGCCGGCCAGAGAGGAGGCGGCGTTGCCGGTGGAGGAGCAGGCGATCACCTTGGCGCCGGCCTCCCGGGCCTTGGCCACCGCCATGGCGGAGGCCCGGTCCTTCAAAGAGGCGGTGGGGTTCACCCCGTCGTCCTTGATCCAGAGCTTTTTCAGTCCCAGCCGCTCTGCCAGCCGGGGCGCCTCATAGAGGGGGGACCAGCCCACCCGCAGCTCCGTGTCTGGGGTCGTTTCCTCCACGGGCAGCAGCTCCCGGTAGCGCCACATGGTGGGATTCTTCCGGGCGGCCAGCTGCTCCTTGGTGAAGCGGGCCTTGATGTAGTCGTAGTCGTAGATAACGTCCAGGATGCCGCCGCAGACGCAGTTGGTGAGATCCGGGACAGCCTCGTATTCCTTCCCGCATTTCACGCAGCGGGCGCAAATCACATTTCGCATGTCAATCGTCTCTCCTTGTCGTTCCCAGACGGCCCGCAGCCGTCCGCGCAATGGGTTTATCCCTTGGGTCCGTAAACCTTGCAGAGGAAGGTCATGACCTGGGCCCGGGTACAGGTCTCGTCGGAGCCGAAGAGCCCGTCCCCCACGCCGGCGGTGACGCCGTTCTCCACGGCCCAGAGCACCGCCTTGTAGTAGTAATCCGAGGGCTTCACGTCCTTGAAGGGGTTGTAATTGCCGCTGGGCTGGGGACGGCCCTTGGAGGCCCAGAGGTAGGTCATCACCTGGGCCCGGGTGCAGTTCTCGCCGGGGCCAAAGTGGGTGGGGTCCACGCCGCCGGTGACGTTGTTCCGGTAGGCCCAGACCACGGGCTTGTAGTAGTAATTGCCGGGCTTCACGTCCACGAAGGGACAGCTGTAGCTGCTGCTCCAGGGCTCCTTCAGGGCCTTCCAGAGGAAGGTCATCACCTGGGCCCGGGTGCAGTTCTCATTGGGACCGAAGTGGGTGGCGTCCACGCCGCCGGTGATCTGGGGATCATGCGCAAGGGCCCACATGACGGGCTCGTAGAAGTAGTCCCAGGCGCCCACGTCCACGAAGGGAGGCTTTTCCACGAAGCTGGCGCGGATGTTCACGTCCTTGTTCAGGTTGAAGGTATAGACGGCGTTCTTGCTGAGCCGCTCATAGGTTTTGGCGTCGTACCACATTTTGAACAGATGATTGGGATCGGCCTTGGCCTCCAGGGTGACGGGGCCCTCCTCCTCGCCGCCGAAGTCCAGCACGGTGTGCCATGCGTCGTTGGGCGCCCGGTCATAGCGGATCTTTCCGCCGCCGTAGGGCACTTCCGCCGCCAGGATATAGGTATTGGGAATCCGCACCGAGACGCAGGCGCCCACGAAGTTGGGAATGGAATACCAGCTGGCCAGATCGTACAGCTCCAGCACCTTCACGTTCAGACCCACGGGGGTGGGCTTCAGCTTGTCGTAACGGATGCTGTAGGAGGAGGAGCGGAAATCCACCCGGGTGTAATAGGTCTTGCCGGCCTCCAGAACGCCCTCGCAGGGGGCAGTGACGCCCACGGCAGAGCTGGGATACCACGCGTCGGCTTCCGCGATGATGCCCGGCGTCAGGGAACCGGAAACCAGCCAGTTGTCGGCGGAGCTGCCGGCCTTCGGGGTCTCCAGATAGAACTGACAGCTGGTGATGGAGCTTCCGCTGGGGACGGTCACGCTGTAGATGACGTCAAACCAGTAGTCGTTGACTCTTCTGGCCTCCAGATACGTGCCGCCGTAGAGATGGATCTCAGGCAGGGCGCCGCCCAAATCCGTATAGACCGAGATTCTGCTGTAGTAGGTCTTGCCCTTTTCCATGGGGAAGTTGTAGATCAAATCGTCCACGCCGACGCTGTTTTGCGAGGGGTAGAACCAATCCGCGTCCGCCGAATAGGACGCGCCGCGGCCCGTGCGGACCGTGGGAATCCCCACGTCTTCGGTCAGGCATTTTTCCGGCAGCGTCACGTAGAGCTCCACGCTTTTTACGCAGCGGGTCCAGACGCCGTAGAGGGTCATGGGCGCATACAGCTCCGTTGTAAAGGGGAAAAAGCCGCTTACGTCAAAGGGATCGTCGCTCCAATCCCAGAATCTCGCGTAGGGGGCGCTCATACGCACCGCGTCGAAGTTGCGGATGCAGTCCCAGACGGTGCCGCCTATGGGCACCTGGATGGGCTTGGGGGCCGTGCCGTAGCCGTTGGCGTCGAAGCTCACGGTGACGGTCTCGGAGGCCGCCGTCAGGGAAACGGCATAAAAGACCTCGTCGCTGTTGACCAGGAATACGTCCTCCGCCTCTACGCTGCGGCGGTTGATGGTCGCGGCGGTGAATTCGGTGAAGTCGTAGCCGGGCTTGGCGTACAGGTGGACCTGGGCCTTATAGGTTTCGCCGGCCACGAAGGTCTCCTCATCGAAGACCACCCGGCCCATGCCGTCGTCGTTGTAGTAATAGCAGTAATCGACGGTATAGTATTCCGTATCCTGCGGACTGCAGGGAACGGCCTTGGTATTGGGATGCTGCCCCGCCATGGGGTAGCTGATAAACAGGTCGGCGCTGCTGATCTCCTCGTCTCCGCCGGCGTAGGAGATCGTGGGCATCAGGCCAAACAGGATGGACAGTACGAACAGCAGGGCAAGAATGCGGGTCAATGACTTTTTCATGGAGATCGCTCCTTTCTCAACTGTTGCGGCTGGTCTTTTGTCGGTATCGCGGCTTTGTCGGGCGTTTCGGATCCGGGCCGTCGGGAACGCCTCGGGTCCGGGGCCTGCGGCCCCTTGTCTGGTTTATCCCTTGGGTCCGTAAACCTTGCAGAGGAAGGTGATCACCTGGGCCCGGGTGCAGGTCTCGCCGGAGCCGAAGAGCCCGTCCCCCACGCCGGCGGTGACGCCGTTCTCCACGGCCCAGAGCACCGCCTTGTAGTAGTAATCCGAGGGCTTCACGTCCTTGAAGGGGTTGTAATTGCCGCTGGGCTGGGGACGGCCCTTGGAGGCCCAGAGGTAGGTCATCACCTGGGCCCGGGTGCAGTTCTCGCCGGGGCCAAAGTGGGTGGGGTCCACGCCGCCGGTGACGTTGTTCCGGTAGGCCCAGACCACGGGCTTGTAGTAGTAATTGCCGGGCTTCACGTCCACGAAGGGACAGCTGTAGCTGCTGCTCCAGGGCTCCTTCAGGGCCTTCCAGAGGAAGGTCATCACCTGGGCCCGGGTGCAGTTCTCATTGGGACCGAAGTGGGTGGCGTCCACGCCGCCGGTGATCTGGGGATCATGCGCAAGGGCCCACATGACGGGCTCATAGAAGTAATCCCAGGCCCCCACGTCCACGAAGGGAGGCTTCACTACAAAAGTTGCCGAGATTTTTGTGTTTTTGTTCAGGTTGAAGGTATAGACGGCGTTTTTGCTGAGCATCTCATAGGTTTCGGTATTGTACCAGCTTTTGAACAGATGATTGGCGTCCGCCATGGCCTCCACGGTAACGGGTCCCTCCTCCACCTCATAGTTCAATGTGGTCTCATAGAAGGGGTTCTCCTTTGCGTAACGGATCATGCCGCCGCCGTGGGGAACGGTCCCATAAAGCTGGTATTGCCGCGGGATCGTCACCGAGATCACCGCGCCGACGGTGTTCGGCGCGCTGCCGGTGGCAAGATTAACCATCTTCACCAGCTTCACGCCGCGCCCCCGCAGCGTGAGCTTCAGGGTGTTGTAGGCGATGGAATAGGCGCAGCCGGAGCCGCCGATGGTGATCATGGCGTAGTAGGTATTGCCCGCCGCAAGGGTGCCCGTGTAGTAGGAACCGGAGCAGCTCGAGTTCTGATACCAGCCCGCGATCTTCATATCCAGGCCGGGGGTCAGACCTGTGATCTTCGGCTTGCTGCCGGAAGCGCTCTGGCCCGCCTGGGGCGTCTCCACATAGGCCGCAGCGGAAGTCAGAGAGCTTCCGCCGGGGACCGTCAGCTTGTAGATCACGCTGATGCGGTCATCGCCCCAACGCTCGACAGAGACCACGGTGCCGCCGTAGAGATTGATCTTGGGCAGCTTCCCGGCCAGGCGTGTGTGGATCATGGCCTGGCTGTAGTAGGTGTCTCCCTTCCGGAAGGGCTGGATGTAGACCAGATCGTTGTGCAGATGGCCGTCCACCAGGCCAAGATAGAAGTACTCCGGTTCCACGTAGTAGTCGGCGTTGGCCGGAACGGTGATGGTCGGCTTGTACACATCCTGCGTAAAGCAGTTGGGCGGTACCTGCACGTAGAGGTCCACGGTATCCACCGTGACGGACCAGAGGGCGTAGTAGGTGACGTCCTCCGTGATCGGATCGTAATAACCGACCGCGTTGTAGGAGTAGGGAATGTCCAGAGGATCCAGAGCCCACATGACGAAGCTCTCATAATCCTGTATCGGGTCCAGGGTGCTGACGTCCGCCACCGCGTCGGCCAGAGTCGCGCCCTTTGGTACCTGCACGGGATCGTGGGGCGTTCCGCGGCCGCCGGTGTCAAAGGTGACGGTCCAGGTTCCCAGTGCGGCCCGGAAGAACACCGTGTAATACGCCGAGCCGTCGTCGTCCAACGTTACAGCATCCGGCCAGTGGCCGTTGATATATACCTCCGAGGCATCGGTAAAGGCATATTCCTCCGTCTTCGGGACCAGGTGGACCTGGCAGGCGTAAAGACGGCCGGCGGTGAACAGCGTGTCCTCCAGGAATTTGCCCACAGGCATCCCGTTCTGACAGTCAAAGAAGTGGACAAAGTCGATGGTGAAGTCCTTGCTGCCGACGACGGTGCCCTGCATATTCGGGAGCTGGCCGCCCATCGGGTAGTGGACGAAGACCCTGGCGTTCTGAATGGGATCGGGATCCCCGCCGGCCTCTGCACCGACGGGCATGACGCCGAGCATCATCATCAGCGCCAGAAGGATCGACAGAATCTTTACGATTGATTTTTTCATGTTGAGCTCCTTTCCGTCGTGGTAAAATGGTCAATTTGCCTTTGTCTGCTGCTTGGGGACCGGGGTGGGGCGCGGAGCGGCGCGGGGGACCAGATCCCCGCGGCCGCTCTTCTCTTTTTTCTGCCTTAGAGCTTCGCCAGCAGGCCGACTTCCTCGTTGAAGGCCTCAGTGAGCTTGTCCAGCTCGGCGGCCTGCTTGTGGACCTCGTCCCAGACCTGGGGCTTGTACCACTGGTCGTTCAGGTCCTCCACCTTCATCTGCTGCTGCTCCACCCAGGTGTAGTACTTCAGGTTGTGGACCCGCTTGCGCTCGGGATAGCTCAGCTCCAGCATGGAGTCGGTCTTCAGCCCCAGCATGTGCAGAGCGTGATCCTTGGCGGCCTCATGGACGTCGTAGGCGCCGTACTGCTCGTTGAGCTCCTCCACACGGGACTTGTACATGACGGCGGAGTCGGTGAGCACGGTGACCACCACGTCGTCCTCGGTCAGCTCGTACCACTTGGCCATCTTGATGCAGCACAGCACGTTGGCGATGCCGGAGATGCCCATCCAGGTGAACTTCTCGATCTGCTCGTCGGACATGTGGAGTTCTTCCTTCAGATACTTCTGGCCCGCGGGGGTGTTGAAGAGCCGCAGCAGGCGCTGGGAGTCTTCGTCGTCGATGGCGATGCCCATGTCGGTGTTGCGGACGTTGTGGACCCAGGGGATGTGCTTGTCGCCGATGCCCTCGATCCGGTGGCCGCCGAAGCCGTTGTTCAGGATGGTGGGGCACTGCAGGGCCTCGCCCACCGCCAGCTTCATCCGGGGATAGCGCTCCTTCAGCAGATCGCCCGCGGACATGGTGCCGGCGGAGCCGGAGGTGAAGGCGGCGCCAGCCAGGCGCTGGCCGGGCTTTTTGACGGCCTCAAAGAGCTCCGCCAGGGCGGTGCCGGTGACGTTGTAGTGCCACAGGGGGTTGCCCATCTCCGCGAACTGGTTGAAGATCATCATGGAGGGATCCTGCTTCAGCTCCCAGGTCTTGTCGAAGATTTCCTTCACGTTGGACTCGCAGCCGGGGGTGGCGATGATCTGACCGGCGATGGTCTTGAGCCAGTCGAAGCGCTCCTTGGACATGTCCTCGGGCAGGATGGCCACGGAGTCCACCGCCAGCAGCTTGGAGTTGAAGGCGCCGCCCCGGCAGTAGTTGCCGGTGGAGGGCCAGACCGCGTGGTGGTAGTCGGCGTCAAACTGACCGGTGACCAGCCGGGGCACCAGGCAGCCGTAGGC
>CAMNHH010000112.1 GCA_946539175.1 uncultured Clostridia bacterium
CGGTCTCTCCTCCGGCAGTATCGGCGCCAAGGGAGAGGGCGGCGGCAGCGAGCCCGCGGAGCCCGAGCCGGGCGTCGATCCGGCGCCCCCCGAACCGGATCCCGAGACCATCGTCGTTCCCGACCCGGCCCAGCCCCTGCTGCTGACCGCCGCCGAGTGGAAGGACAACGACAACTGGCCCTTCTTCACCAATCTGGTGAATACGGGCGCCGTCGCCTTCCCCAGCTTCGGCCTGGATCCCCGGAACCGGATCGAGGTCCGGCTCAACACCGGGGCCAACGAGACCGTGACCCTGCTGGACGCGGAGGGCAGCGTCCTCTGGACCGCCCGCAGCGACAAAAACGGCGTGGCCTATCTCTTCTGGCCCGAGGGCCGGAGCCCCGACCGGGTGGTCTGGGGGGAGCAGTCCGCTCCCGTGCAGGCGCCGGAGGCCGGCGGCGACCCCCAGGGGGAAACCGTCATGCGGCCCATGGAGACGCTGCGTCTGGAGGGCAGCTCCGCCGGCCCCGCCCCCGCCGGGACCCAGGTGATGTTCATCCTGGACACCACCGGCTCCATGGGGGATGAGCTGGCCTATTTGCAGAAGGATTTCTCCGCCATCACGGATCGGGTGGACGGAGACATCCGCTGGGCCGTTAGCTTCTACCGGGACGAGGGGGACGACTACGTCACCCGCCACAGCGAGTTCACCAACGACGCCGCGGCCCTCCAGGCCAAAATCAACGCCGAGTACGCCGACGGCGGCGGGGACACCCCCGAGGCCGTGGCCCAGGTGCTGACGGAGTGCCTGACCCGGCGGGAGGACTGGGACGAGAACGCGGTGAAGCTGGCCTTTCTGATCTTCGACGCCCCGCCCCACGGGGGGAAGGACGAGGAGCTGCAGGCCGCCGTCAGGGCCGCCGCGGCCCGGGGCATCCGGCTGATCCCCGTGGTGGCCTCCAACGCCGAGCGGGATACGGAGCTCTTCGGACGGGCTCTGGCCATCCTCACCGGCGGCACCTACGTCTTTCTGACCGACGACTCCGGCATCGGTGAATCCCACCTGGAGCCCATCGTGGGCAGCTACACCGTGGAAAAGCTCCAGGATCTGATCGTCCGTCTGATCCAGGAGCGCCAGGCCTGAGGCCAAAGGAAACAGGACCTTCCTGCGGGAAGGTCCTGTTTCGTTCCGTCATTCAGAAAAACGCCCAGCGGGAGAGCAGCAGGCCGGGGATCACCACGATGGCGAAGAAGGCCCAGCTCACCAGGGTGAAGGTCTTCACGAAGGCCCCGCCCCGGCCCGGGTACTCCCGCACGTAGATCCGGTAGTTGATGACCGAGGCCAGGGAGCCGATCAGCGAGCAGAGCCCCGCCGTGTCCGCCCCGTAGATCAGCCCCGCGAAGTTCTCCGTAAAGGGGTACAGAACGATGGAGGCCGGCACGTTGGAGATGATCTGGCTCAGACCGATGGCCCACCAGTATTCCCGCCCGGCCACCGCCCGCTTCAGCAGGCCGGCGATCTTTTCGTTGGCGGCGATGGAGGAGGAGAAGACGAAGAAGCAGAGGAAGGTGAGGAGCAGCACGTAGTCCACCTTCCGGAAGAGCTTCCGGTCAAAGATCAGAATGGTCCCCAGCACGATGACCACCGCGGCGTACCACCGGTCCGTCCGGCTGACGATGACCCCCAGAATCAACAGGAACAGCAGGGCGTAGACGATCCGCTGCCGCTTCCGCTCCGGCGCCCAGGGGGTCTCGGCTCCGGCGGCGCTGATCTCCTCCCGGAGATCCCTCCGGTAGAGGAAGAAGACGAAGCCCGTCAGCAGGGCCGCGGACATGGCGCACAGGGGCAGCATGTGGAGCATGAAATGCCCGGCGCTGACCCCGGCCTGGCCGTAGAGGAAGAGATTCTGGGGGCTGCCGAAGGGGGTCAGCAGGCTGCCCCGGATGGCCGCGATGTTCTCCATGGAGATCACCGGCAGGATGTATTTCTCCTTGCCGCCGCTGCGGAAGAGCAGAATGGTCAGCGGCACGAAGATGATCAGCGACACGTCGTTGGTGACGAACATGGAGCTGAAAAACACCCCGAAGATCAGAAACAGGCTCAGGCTCGTCATCCGCCTCAGGCCCCCCGCCAGCCGCGCCAGGGGCCGCAGCACGTTCTCCTGCTTGAAGCCCTCCAGCACGCAGAGCATCATCAGCAGGGTCCCCAGGGTCCGCCAGTCGATGTCCTCCAGCAGCCGGGCCGAGGGAGGCGTAATGATCAGGGCTGCCGCCGCTGCCAGCAGCGACAGGCTCAGCATCAGTTCTTTTTTCAAAAACGCGAGAATCCGTTTCATGGGCCGCCTCCGCAAGTTCTTTTGGAAATCATGTTTCATATTATAGCATACCGGCGGGAGAAAGCACAGTCTTTTCTTGCCCAATGGCTAAAAATATGCTACAATCAAAGAAAAAAGGGAGGCGCGAGCCATGGCAAGCGTGCTTTTGCGAAACATCCGCAGTCTGGTGAGCTGCGACGACGAGGATCGCGTGTATCGGGGGGCGGACCTGCTGGTACGGGACGGGGTAATCGCCGCCATCGGCAAAAATCTGCCGGACCGGGCCGACGAGGAGCTGGACTGCTCCCGGATGCTCTGCTATCCGGGCCTGATCAACACCCACCACCATCTGTACCAGCAGTTCTCCCGGAATCTGCCCGCGGTGCAGAATCTGGAGCTCTTCGACTGGCTCCGGGCCCTCTATGAGATCTGGAAGAATCTGGATGAAGAGCTGGTGCGCCTGTCCTCCCTGACGGGCATGGGGGAGCTGATGAAAAACGGCTGCACCACCTGCTTTGACCACCACTACGTTTTCCCCCGGGGCAGCGGGGATCTGCTGGCCGCCCAGTTTTCGGCGGCCGATACCCTGGGCATCCGCTTTGCCGCCAGCCGGGGCAGCATGGATCTGAGCCGCAAGGACGGGGGGCTGCCCCCGGATTCCGTGGTCCAGACCGTGGACGAGATCCTCACAGACTGCGACGACGCCATCTCCCGCTGGCACGATCCCGGCTTTGGCTCCATGCGGACCGTGGCCCTGGCTCCCTGTTCCCCCTTCTCCGTGTCGGAGACCCTGCTGCGGGAGAGCGCAAAGCTGGCCCGGCAGCGGGGCGTGCGGCTCCACACCCACCTCTGCGAGACCAGGGACGAGGAGCGCTTTACCCTGGAGCGCTTTGGCCTGCGGCCTCTGGCCTACATGGAGTCCCTGGGCTGGGTGGGCCCGGACGTGTGGTACGCCCACGGCATCCACTTCAACGACGAGGAGCTCCGCCTGCTGGCCCGGACCGGCACCGGCGTGGCCCACTGCCCCGGCTCCAATATGAAGCTCTCCTCCGGCGTGGCCCGACTGCCGGAGCTGCTGGCTCTGGGGGTCCCGGTGGGCCTGGCGGTGGACGGCTCCGCCTCCCAGGACGGCTCGGATCTGCTGGAGGAGATCCGCCTCTGCTATCTGCTGCACCGGCTGAGCTGGAGCAGCCGGGCGCCCTCCGGCTATGAGATCCTGAAGCTGGCCACCCGGGGCGGCGCACGACTCCTGGGCCGGACGGACGTCGGCCTGCTGGCGGTGGGCAAGTGCGCCGACCTCTTTTTGATCGACTGCCGGAAGCCGGAGCTGGCGGGCGCCCTGGAGGATCCCAAGAGCCTGCTGGCCACCGTGGGCTTCCGCCAGCCGGTGGACTACACCATGGTCAACGGCAAATTCACCGTCCGCGAGGGCCGTCTCTGCGGTCTGGACGAGCAGCGCCTGGCCCAGGAGGCCGATCGGGCCTGCCGGGCCTATCTGGCCCGGGCGGTCCGGGACGGATCCGCCGCTTTGCGCCATGCATAAAAAACCACTTGACAAACGGCAAAGCCAGTGCTATAATCCGTGCAACACAGAGGAAAGGAGAACCGGAAGATGAAGCCATTCCGTTTCGCGGAATCCATGATGATGGGCAGGATGTGCATGTTCAGCATGTGCATGGCTTTGCGTGCGCTTCCTTCCGATCTGTTCTCCGGTTCACCGTGCCCGTAGACGCCGCCCCCGGCGCCTGACCCAGTGATCCACACCGGAAGACCTCATCGGAGGACTTCCGGTGTTTTTTTCATGGTTTCGCGCATAATTATTATATCATCAAGGAGGAACCCATCATGAAGCATCCCGTCATTTCCCGTATCCTGCCGGTCATTCTGGCCCTGGCCATTCTGTTTTCCCTGGCCGCCTGCTCCAACAAGGAGGAAGGTCTCACCGTGGCCATCCCCAACGACACCACCAACGAAGCCCGGGCCCTGCTGCTGCTGGAGAACCTGGGACTGATCCGCCTGAAGGATGGCGCGGGCATCACCGCCACCCCCCTGGATATTACAGAAAATCCCCACAATCTCCAGTTCCGGGAGGTGGAAGCGGCCCAGCTCCCCAACATCCTGCAGGACGTGGATTACGCCGTCATCAACTCCAACTACGCAATCGCGGCGAAGCTGAATCCCACCCGGGACGCCCTGGGTCTTGAAAACTCCTCCTCCGCCTACAGCAACATTCTGGCGGTGAAGGAGAGCCGGGAGCAGGAGCCCCTGATCCTGGCTCTGAAGGCCGCCCTGGAAAGCCAACAGTGCGCCGACTTCATCGCCTCCGGCTACGACGGCGCCGTGGTCTCTGTGGTGGAGCATCCCACCGACGGCTACGATCCGGCCCTGGACTACGCCGCCCTTGCGGGGCAGAAGATCTCCGTGGCCGCCTCTCCCACGCCCCACGCGGAGATTCTGGCGGTGGCCAAGGAGATCCTGGCCGCCAGGGACATCACCCTGGAGATCCGGGAATTCACCGACTACGTCCAGCCCAACAACGTGGTGGACAGCGGGGAAATCGACGCCAACTACTTCCAGCACCTCCCCTACCTGGAGGACTTCAACCGGGAGAACGGCACCCACGTCGTCTCCGTCTCCGCCGTCCACGTGGAGCCCCTGGGCGTCTACGGCGGCAGACAGTCCAGCCTGGACCCCCTCAAATGATCCAAACCAAACAGAGTCCCCGGCAGCCCAAGGGCTTGCCGGGGTCGGAGGAAATCCATGATCGAGCTGAAGCATCTTTGTAAGGAATTTCAAACGCCGGACGGGACCCTGGAGGCCCTGAAGGACGTCTCCCTGACCATTCCGGACGGGGACGTCTTCGGCATCATCGGCATGAGCGGCGCCGGCAAGAGCACCCTGGTCCGCTGCATCAATCTGCTGGAGCGGCCCAGCTCCGGCAGCGTCCTGGTGGACGGCGTCGCCCTGGAGGGACTTTCAGAGCAGGCTCTGCGGCCCCTGCGGCGGCAGATCACCATGATCTTTCAGGGCTTCCACCTGCTGGCCCAGCGGACTGTGCTGCGGAACGTATGCTTTCCCCTGGAGCTCAGCGGCGTCCGGCGGCGTGAGGCTGCCCGGCGGGCTCTGGAGCTGCTGGAGCTGGTGGGTCTGGCGGACAAGGCCGGAGCCTACCCGGCCCAGCTCTCCGGCGGCCAGCAGCAGCGGGTGGCCATTGCCAGAGCCCTGGCCACCGATCCCAAGGTCCTGCTCTGCGACGAGGCCACCAGCGCCCTGGACCCCAGCACCACCCATTCCATCCTGGAGCTGATCCGGGACATCAACCGGCGGCTGGGCATCACCGTGGTGGTCATCACCCACCAGATGCAGGTGATCGAGCAGATCTGCCGCCACGTGGCCATTCTGGATCAGGGCCGGGTGCGGGAGGCAGGGGAGGTGGCGGAGATTTTCGCCCATCCCAAATCCGCCGCCGCAAAGCGGCTGGTGTTCCCGGAGGGCAGCGGTCCGTCCCCGGTCCGCCGGAACGCCGACGAGCAGCTGGTGCGGGTCATCTTCAACGGAGCCGACGCCGCCGGTTCCCCCCTGATCGCCCGGATGGCGGTGGAAAAGGGGGTGGAGGCCAACATTCTCTTCGCCTCCACCCGGACCATCGGGGAGAAGGTCTACGGCTCCATGCTGCTGGGCCTGCCCGCCGGGGCGGGGCAGCTGCAGACCGCCCGGGATTATCTGACCGGCGTATCCAACGTGGTGCTGGAGGAGGTGTCGGACGATGCTGAATGAGCTGCTTGCCTCTCCGGTCTTGCAGGACGCCTGGCGGATCATCCGCTCGGAATTCCTGGGGGCCCTCTGGGAGACGGTCTTCGTGACCCTGCTCTCCGCCCTCTTTGCCTTTGTCCTGGGGCTGCCCCTGGGGGTCCTGCTGGTGGCAGGGGAGAAGGATGGGGTCCTGCCCCTGCCCGCCTGGCTGCTGCGGCTGCTGAACTGGATCGTGAACCTGCTGCGCTCCGTGCCCTTTTTGATCCTGATGATCCTGGTTTTCCCTCTGACCCGGCTGATCATGGGCACCGTGGTGGGCACCGCCGCCTCCATCGTGCCTCTGGTGATCGCGGCCTTTCCCTTCGTGGCCCGGCTGGTGGAGAGCAGCCTGCGGGAGATCAGCCCCAGCACCGTCGAAATGGCCCGCAGCATGGGGGCCTCGCCCCTGCAGATCATCTGCAAGGTCATGCTGCCGGAGTGCGTCCCCTCTCTGGTCTCCAACGGCACCATCGCCGTCACCACTATCCTGGGCTATTCCGCCATGAGCGGCATCCTGGGCGGCGGCGGCCTGGGAAAGATCGCCATCAATTACGGCTACTACCGCTACCAATATCTGATCATGGCCGCAGCGGTGCTGCTGCTGATCCTGCTGGTCCAGCTTTTTCAGAGCGTCGGGACCCGCCTGGCCCTCCGCCTGGACAAACGCCGCCGCGGGGCAAAATCATAAACCCGCCACCGCCCGCCCAAAAGCCCGGCGCCGCCCACCCAAAAGCCCGTCGCTTCTCATCCCAAAAACCTCCCCGGAACGCACCGTTCCGGAGAGGTTTTCTTTTGCTTCCCCACAGACCATTCAAGACCGCCGCGCCAGCACCCATACCGCGCTCCTCAAATCCATTCAAGCTCCAGGAACTCTGAAAAAATCCGAAAATAATCTGCCGC
>CAMNHH010000113.1 GCA_946539175.1 uncultured Clostridia bacterium
ACAAGGGAGAAGCCGCGCTTCACAGGGAACACAGAGAACCGTCCCCTGTGTTACACGCTGGACGTCTACGCGCATTTCACCCAGGATATGCGTCAGGACAGCGCGGACCGGATGGAGCGGTTTACCCATACCGTGGAGGTACTATAAGGGAAAACATAAGGGAAAACTTTTTGCGGGAGTTCTCAAATGTATAAAAATCATCCGATATTCGCCGGATATACAAGAAAATCACCGTGTATTTGAATAAATACACGGTGATTCTCTGGTGCGCGAGGCGGGAGTTGAACCCGCACGTCCGGAGTGGACACTAGAACCTGAATCTAGCGAGTCTACCAATTCCACCACTCGCGCGTTTCGCAATCTCTCGACTGCCCCGATATAATATCACAGGATTACAGATTTGTCAAGGACTATTTTTGATTAATTCTGTTTTTTTCCAATATGTTTCCGGAAAGCTTTGATGATCCCGCTTGCGTTTCCGGCTATTTGTGGTATACTGGAGGATAGAACACAGCCGGAAAAGGGAGGATGAAGCATGCTGGATCGGATCATACAAGGCGGGCTGGTGCTGGACGGCAGCGGGCGGGAGGCCGAGGCCCTGGATTTGGGTCTGCAGGACGGGGTCATCGCCTGCATGGGACGTCTGGAAGGCGCCGAGGCGGCGGAACGGGTCCGCGCCGAAGGCAAGATCATATGTCCGGGCTTTCTGGACATTCACCGCCACGCGGATCTGGCGGTGCTGAATCCGGACTTTGGGGAGCTGGAGCTGCGGCAGGGTCTCACCACGATTGTAAACGGCAACTGCGGCATGTCCGCCGCCCCCTTCGGTCCCGGCCATCGGAAGGAAATTCTGGCCTACCTCTCCCCTGTCATCGGCACGGCGGAGGATTTTCCCTCCGACACTATGGCCGCCTATCTGGCGGCGGTGGGGGCCTCCATGCCCCCCATCCACGTGGGGATGTTGGCGGGTTCCGGGGTACTGCGGGCAGATATATCCGGCTTTGCCACCGGAGGCCTGGACAAGGCCCAGCTGAACCTGCTTCACCGGAACATGGAAAAGGCCCTGGCGGAGGGCGCTCTGGGCATCTCCCTGGGCCTGGGCTACGCCCCGGACTGCTTCTACAACACGGAGGAGCTCATCGAGGCCCTGGTCCCCCTGAAGGGCGGAGACATCCCCTTCACCGTTCACATGCGGGACGAGGGCACCAACGTGGATCGCTCCGTGGAGGAGATGCTGCGGGTGGTCCGGGCCCTGGACTGCCCCATGGAGATCAGCCACCTGAAGGCCATCGGCACCGAAAACTGGGGCAGGAAGATTCCCCAGGTGCTGGAGCTGCTGAAGCAGGCCCGGCAGGATGGGCTGCGGGTCTCCTGGGACGTCTACCCCTACACGGCGGGCTCCACCCAGCTGCTCCATGTTCTGCCCCCGGAGGTGCTGGAGGGGGGCACCGAGGTGCTGACCCGGCGGCTCTCTGATCCGGCGGTACGGGCCAATATCCGGCAGCGTCTGGCCACCGGAGACGACTACAACAACATCGCCCGGCTGGTGGGCTGGGAGAACATCATTATCTCCTCCCTGCGGCAGCCGGAAAACCGGGACTGCCTGGGGCTGCGGATCCCGGAGGCGGCGGCCCTTCGGGGCCTGGACGAGGTGGATTTCACCCTGGATCTGCTGCGCTCGGAGCACTGCACCGTTACCATGATCGACTTCATCACCCACGAGGCGGACATCCGGTCCATTCTCCGCTCTGATGCGGTCAGCGTCATCTCCGACGCCACCTACCCCGCCACCGGACGGCCCCATCCCAGGCTCTACGGCAATTTCCTCCGGGTGATTGAGCGTTATGTCAACCAAGAGAAGGTGCTGACCCTGCCGGAGGCCATTCACAAGATGACCCAGGCCCCCGCCGACGCCCTGGGCTTGCGGCAAAAGGGCCGGATCGCCGTCGGCGCCGACGCGGATCTGCTGATCTTTGACCCCGCCCGAATCCACGAGGCGGGGACCTACCTGGAGCCCGCTCAATTCTCCCAGGGCATTGACCATGTGCTGGTCTCCGGCGTGCCGGTGCTGCTGGACGGCAAGCTCACCGGGGCGAGGCCGGGGAGGCTGCTCACCAGAGGGTAAGGGACGGGTGATAAGCAGCAAGCAGCAGATCATCAATAATCCGTAACAAGAAAGAGGTCCAGGGTGGGGCCTCTTTCTTGCTTTTCGCTTTGTTTATGCTTCGGCCTGCATCAGGATGACGCCTGCTTCCTCCGAAGCCCCATGGAAGCCGACTTGTTTCAAGGTATTAAACAGGGTGGGATCCTC
Organism: uncultured Clostridia bacterium; assembly: GCA_946539175.1. Classification (GTDB taxonomy): domain Bacteria; phylum Bacillota; class Clostridia; order Oscillospirales; family Oscillospiraceae; genus JAFRPC01. The sequence continues at coordinate 2,312 of CAMNHH010000113.1, forward strand.
CGCTGAGACCGCGATTGACAGCTCGTTCGGCTCCTGATTCAGGACGAAACGCAGCAGCTGTTCTTCGTAACCCAGACCCCAGGCCTGGGGATGGACAGAGAGGAGATTGATCTGTCTCTCCGTCACCCCCAGCACCGCCAGCAGGTGGCCGCTGTGGGTCAGCACATAGACCCGGCCCTGCTCCGCCGCCTGTTTCAGAGCGTCGGAGGCCCGGTTCTTTTCCTTCAGAATTTCCTCTCTGTGATCGAGTCCCCGGATTCCGGCGTTGCGGAGGGACTGGCCCACCGCCGCTCTGCACATCTTGTCTAAGGGCTCCAAAGCGCCTTGATACGGAAAGGCCTCCGTCTTCCGGCCCATTGCGGAGATCAGCTCCGAGTCCGGGTTACTCCAAGGCTTGTCCATACCCCAGATCAGGGGGAAGTACCGGCATTGCTCGAAGCTGTGGGAGCGGACGGGTCTGTTGCCCAGCAGCACATAGTCCCGCTTTTTGAACCAGAACATGCTGCTTTCGCAGTAGAAGCCTCCGTGGTATTGCTCGTATCCCGGATACAGCCCTTCCCCGCTGTTGTCGAAGAGCACGGGCCGCAGGCTGTCGGGGTCAAGCCCCACCGGCGGCCCGTCATGAACGCCTTCAAAGAGTCGGAAGTAGGCCCACCAGTCCTTGATCTCCGGGGCAAAGGCGGAGGACCAGCTGGCGTGACATTGGATCAGCTGAATCACCACATATTTTCCGTCCAGGGCCTGGAATTCCTCCTGGGTATGAATCAGGCCGCCGCCTTTTTCGGAATGGTGAAACACATAGGACCGCCCGGCGGTCCGAAGCCGGACTGCGATCAGGTCCCCGGGTTGGAAAATGGGGTTCATGTGGACCTTGGGCTTGATTTTCTTTTTGGGGGAAAGGGGGGACAGCAGCCGCTGCCGAAGCTGGGCCAGGGCCTTCTCCCGCTGGCGCAGAAGGGATTTCTCCTCCTGCTCCCAGAGCTCCATGCCGAAGCGGCTGTCGATCATCTCCACCGCCCTGTCCCGGACCCGGTCCGGAAGAATTCCCTTTTTCCAAAGGAAATCCGCCAGGGAATAGTAGTAGTTTACCCACTCCTCGGGGTCTGATTCGTCGCAGAAGTTGGCCCGCACGTAGGCGTCCAGCTTCTCCAAAGCCTCCTCCACCGGGTACTTGTAGAAGGCTGCGCTGTACTCCGGCAGCAGATCCTGGGCGGTGTCGTTTCCGTTGACGCTTGCGCTCCACGCTCCCATGGTCCTCTCTCCTCTCTGTTTTTATATGATAGCACACCCCGGGAAAAACCGCAAGGTCCTCCCGGGGCGCTGAATTGTCAATGCGCAAAGCTCAAGTTTCAATTGTTCACCTGTCCCCAGAACAGCAGCTCCGGGGCCTCGTCCTGCCGATAGATCGCAAACTGGAAGGGGCGATCGGCGGTGAATTCCACAGGCTCCTCCGGGTTGGGCATGGCGGTGTTCCGCATCATGATGACGGCGGTGGCGGCAGCAGCCTCCAGGCCCTTCTCGTCCACTTTAACCCTGGCCTTCTGGATGATGTCGCTGACATAGATGCCCTGGGTGAACATGGGATCGAACTCCGCCACGCTGTCCACGAACATTTTCCCGCAGCCGATGGCCTTCAGGTAATCCACCAGTTCCTTTTCCTCCAGGCTGGTTTCCACCTCAAACATAGGCATGGACACGTGGACCTTGCGATTCTGGGCTGCCGCCAGCTTGGCGGGCAGATTGCCGCCGTCCCCCAGGATCAGGGCCATATTGATCCCGCCCTGCATGGGCAGCACCACCAGCTGACAGCCCTCGTCCTCATAGTACGCGAATTTGTCGGTCTTCTGGATGAACTGCTTCTGCACCGTCTTCCCGGTCAGAGTGGTGAACACCGTCAGGGGAGATTCTTCGAAGGCCTCGATCCACTTGGTCTTGAGGTACAGGGCGTTCACCAGCACGGAGGCGGACTTGGAGGCATCCTGCACCAGATTGGGGATCAGGCCGTTGGTCTGATCGCTGACCCAGCGGTTGATGGCGCCGGTGAGCTCCGCCGCCGGGAAGGAGCTGGCCTGGGCGGCCAGGGTCCGGGCCACCAGCTCCTTGTATTCCTCCCGGAACGCGCCGTCACAGTCGGAATTGTGGAAGATGGCGTTGACCACCCGGTAGGCGCAGTCGGCCTTGTCCCGGCCGTAGATGCGTCCGTCGAAATCCGCGACGCCCACCAGCACGGAGGCATACCAGGCGTTCAGCTCCTCCACGGTCTCAAAGCCCAGGGCGTCCAGGATCTGACGCTGGGTCTCCCCTTCCGCGCCAAGGGCCGTCAAGGCCAGGGCCGCCTTGTAGGACAGGGGGGACACGGTGAAGCTCTCGCTGCCCAGCTTCGTATTGCGCAGGTATTCGATCAAGCCGTTGTCCAGGGCGGTAAAGCCCCGGCCCTGCTCCGGAGGGATCTCCGGCAAAACGGGCGTGGGCTCCTCGGTGGGCGCAGGCTCCGTGACGCTCTGCTCGGTGGGTGTTTCCGTGGAGAACGGCTCCGGGGCGTTCGTGCTCGGGCTGGGAACGTCACTGGACTGCGGGGTCGGCTGCTCTCCGGGGACGCCGGCGGCCTGGCAGGCGGTCAGACCCAGGCAGGCAGCCAGGAGGAATAAGAGGATTCTGCGTTTCATATTCGGTCACTCCTTTACGGTTTTTTGCTTTGCTTTTCAGACGTATCCGCTCCGAAAAAGTTCCTGATTCTGAAAAATTTACAAATCGGCCATATTTTTCAGGCCGGGGGAATTGACAGACTGTGTTATAATAGGGATTGGAAAATTTAATGAAAAGAAGGTTTTTTCATGACTGTTATTGACATTTACTCCGGTTTCCTGGGAGCCGGCAAGACCACCCTCATCAAGAAAATGATCTCCGAGGCCTACAAGGGCCAGAAGCTGGTGCTGATCGAAAACGAATTCGGTGAGATCGGCATCGACGGCGGTTTTCTGAAGGAGGCCGGCATCCAGATCACCGAGATGAACTCCGGCTGCATCTGCTGCTCCCTGGTGGGCGATTTCGGCACCGCGCTGAAGCAGGTGATCCACGACTATCACCCGGACCGCATTCTGATTGAGCCCTCCGGCGTGGGCAAGCTCTCCGACGTGATGGTGGCCGTTGAGAAGGCCGCCGAGCACGAGGCCGTCCTGGGCGCCACCGTGGCAGTGGCCGACGCCTCCAAGGTGAAGCTCTATATGAAGAACTTCGGGGAATTCTACAACAATCAGATCGAGACCGCCGGCTGCATCGTGCTGAGCCGCACCCAGAACCTGCCTGAGGCCAAGCTGAAGGCCGCTGTGGAGCTGATCCGTCAGCACAACGACCGGGCCACCCTGGTGACCACCCCCTGGGATGAGCTCACCGGCGAGCAGCTGAAGCAGGCCATGGAAGCTAACCCCACCCTGGACGACATGATGCAGGAGCTGATTCGGGCCCACGAGGAGGAAGAGGCCGAGCACGAGGCGGAGCATCATCACCACCATCCTGATCATGACGAGCACGACGAGGACGAGGACGAGCACCACCATCACGATCATGACGAGGACGACGAGGACGCGCACGAGCATCACCATCATCACGACCATGACGATGACGATGAGCATGAGCATCACCACCATCACGACCATGACGGGCATGAGCATCACCACCATCATCACGCCGACGAGGTCTTCACCAGCTGGGGCCGGGAGACCACCAAGCAGTACAGCGTGGAGGAGATCGAGAACGCTCTGAAGCAGCTGGACAACGCCCTGGAGTATGGCATCATCCTGCGGGCCAAGGGCATCGTCCCCGCGGCGGACGGCAAGTGGATTCATTTTGACCACGTGCCCGGCGAGATCGACGTGCGCTACGGCGCCGCCGACGTGATCGGCAAGCTCTGCGTCATCGGCTCCAAAATCGACGAGGCCGCCATTGCGGAGCTCTTCGGCGTGTAAGAGGAAGTCGCCATGCCCATTCCTGTCTATACCTTCACCGGCTTCCTGGAGGCCGGCAAGACCAAGTTCATTCAGGAGACCCTGGAGGACGAACGCTTCAACAGCGGCGAGCGGACCCTGGTTCTGATCTGCGAGGAGGGCGAGGAGGAATACGATCTGTCCACCTATCCCCACAAGGCCGTCTATCTGGAAGTCATCGACCAGGAGGCTGTCACCACCCGGGAGCTGCAGGCCCTGGCGGAGAAGCACCACGCCAAACGGGTGATTCTGGAGCTCAACGGCATGCAGATGATCGAGCCCTTCTACCGGAAGATGCCCCAGGACTGGGAGCTGGCCCAGGAGGTCATGTTTGCCGACGCCAACACCATTCTGGCCTTCAATACCAATCTCCGCTCTCTGGTGGTGGACAAGCTCAGCGGCGCGGAGATGGTGGTCTTCAACCGGATGGACCCCAAGGCCGACAAAATGCCGCTGCACAAGCTAGCCCGGGCCCTGAACCGCCGCATCGACATCGTATACGATTACAGCGACGGCACCACGGAGTTTGACGACATTCCCGATCCCCTGCCCTTCGATCTGAACGCCCCCATCGTCAC
>CAMNHH010000114.1 GCA_946539175.1 uncultured Clostridia bacterium
GGTTCTTTCCCCCCTTTCTTGCCGGAACAAGAAAGGGGGCCGCCGGAGGCATGCCAGCGTTACGATCATAATGAAACGTCTCAGGATCTGAAACGCAAGGGGAAGCGGATGGCCACGACCAGTTCTGCATAAGTTCCGGCTGCCAAATATGCCGCGCCGAGGTTTTCATCTTTGGGCCGTCACTTAAGTGTGCGCACTGGTCTGGCAATGACAAGATCGGAAGCTTGTCGTCTCTACTGTGGGAACCGCAAACTGAAATGTTCTCATATGGGCTCAAAAAAGCTCTTGACGGTGTTCAACTGTCCCTTGGTGACGCGGCCGAGCAGCAGGAACTCGCCGCTTTCGGCGTACACGCGGTATTCGCCGTCCAGGGCGTTCAGGGTCCCCACGACCGCGCCGTTGCGGAGCTTACGCTCGGCGGCAGCGTTGACCGTCAGGGCCGGGCGGTCTGAGAAGAGGCTGTCCACCGGCAGCAGCAGGGCCTCCGGGTCCGGGGCAGCCAGAATCTCCTCTAAGGTATGGGCCTGCTCAATGCCGTAGCGCCCCGCCCGGGTCCGCCGCAGGGCCGCCATGCAGCCCCCGCAGCCCAGGGCCGCCCCGATGTCGTGACAGAGGGTGCGGACGTAGGTGCCCTTGGAGCAGTGGACCCGCAGGGCGAATTGAGAATTGAGAATGGAGAATTGAGAATTGTCGTGATCCACAAGCGTCAGCTCAAAAATCGTCACCGGCCTGGCTGCCCGCTCGATCTCCTTGCCCTGGCGGGCCAGGGCGTAGAGCTTCTGGCCGTTGACCTTGACGGCGGAGTACATGGGGGGAATCTGCAGGATCTCCCCCCGGAATCGGGCCAGGGCCGCCTCCAGCTGTTCTTGTGTTATGTCAACCGGATGCTCCTCCAGGGTGCGTCCGGTGATGTCCTGGGTGTCGGTGACCAGGCCCAGCCGCAGCTCGGCCTCATAGACCTTGTCGGCGTGCTCAAAGAAGGGCACGGCCCGGGTGGCCCGGCCGATGAAGACGGGCAGCACCCCGGTGGCCATGGGGTCCAGGGTGCCTCCGTGGCCCACCCGCTTTTCGTGGAAGACGCCCCGCAGCTTGGCCGCCACGTCCTGGGAGGTCCAGCCCGCGGGCTTGTCTACAATCAGGATTCCGTTTGCCATTTACAGTTCGATCTCCTTGGAAATCGCCTTCAGGATCGCCTCCCGCGCGGCGGGAATGCCGCCGTCCACGGTGGCCCCGGCGGCGCCGGGGTGGCCGCCGCCGCCCAGCCGCGCACAGATACGGGCGGCGTCGTAGGCGGGGCTGCAGCGCAGGGAAATCTTCCCCTTTCCGCCCTCCACCTCCCGGAGCATGGCGGAGATCTGGACGCCCTCCACGGTCCGGCCGTAGCCGGAAATGTCGTCGATGTCGTCCTCGGTGAGGCCCAGCTCGTCGATCAGGCTGTCGGGGATGGCGGAAACGGCAACCTTTCCATCGGCGAAAAACTCCATCTCCTCCGTCAGACGGGCCTCCAGCTGAAGCCGGGGACGGCGCTTGGTCTCAAAAAAGATGCGGTTGATGCGGTAGATATCCGCGCCAGCCGCGGTGCAGGCCGCCGCGGCCCGGAAGGTCCCGGCGGTGACGTTGGCATAGCGGAAGCAGCCGGTGTCCGTGGAGACCGCCACGTAGAGGGCGTCTGCGATTTCCCGCGTCAGCTCCGCGCCCAGCAGGGGCAGCAGCTCGAGCATCAGCTCGCCGCAGGCTGCCCGGCTCTCGTCGGTGTGGGTCCGGGCGGCGAAGCCGTCGTTGGTCCCGTGGTGATCCAGGGCCAGGTCCACGTCGGCCTCCTCCATCCCGAAGGGCAGGAGGCTGCGGGCGGCGACGTCGCAGGAAACAATTGAGAATTGAGAATTGAGAATAGACGATTGCTCTGGCCGGAGGATCAGGTCCTCCAGAAAGGGCATAAATTTCGGCGTAAACTGCGGGTTCGGATAGACCCAGGCCTGCTTGCCGATGGCCCGGAGGGCCCGGCAGAGCGCGGCGTTGGAGCCCACCGCGTCCCCGTCGGGACGGCGGTGGGACAGCAGCAGATACCTGTCCTGGGCCAGCAGAAAGTCCGCGGCCTCCCGCAGGCTGACCCGGGCGCTCATGCCTCGGGCTCCCCGGGGCCCTGGGCGCCGTCCTCGGTCCCGTCCGCGTCCCTGGGAATGTCCAGGGTGGAGAGGATGTCCAGAATCCGGGCGCCGTAGGTGATGGAGTGGTCCTCGGTCCAGACCAGCTCCGGGGTGTGCCGCAGGCTCAGCCGCACCGCCAGCTCGTGGCGCAGCCAGCCCCCGGCGGCCTTGAGGCCCCTCAGGACCTCCTTGCTCAGCTCCTTGTCGTAGATGGAAATATAAACCTTGGCATAGCGAAGATCGGCGGTGGTGTCCACCCGGGTCACGGAGACCATGGTCTTCTGCAGCCGGGGGTCCTTCACCTCCCGCAGCAGATCTGACAGCTCCCGCTGGATCTCCTCGTTGATTCTGCCGATACGATTACTTGGCATGATGGATCCTCCTTTCAGCCGGAGATGAAGTATCTCCGATGGAGATATGAAGTATGCGATGCATATGAAGTGCCTTCGGCATGAAGTATGCTTCGCATATCATAATCAATTTGACTGTTTTTTCTCTGAATTCGAGTTCGATGGGTTGATGGAATGCATCAATATGACGCGCATTTCTCCACAGGCAGCGGAGAGCCGCTTATCGTCCTGTACGGATCAATCGTCCACCGCGCGAAGCAAATCCAGGCAATCACCGCTGGCGAAGCCATACTGCACCTGCGAAGCAGACTGTACCCGGCACAGCCGGATTTCCGATCCGCGCGGCGGATCCTTCATTCCCGATAAACCTACGGGCGGCCAATGCCGCCCGTAGGTTTATCGGATTCTTAGTCACGATACTGCTCCATCACGAAGCACTCAAAGATGTCGCCTTCCTTGAGGTCGTTGTACTTCGCCACGGACATGCCGCACTCGAAGTTGGCCTGGACCTCCTTGACGGAGTCCTTGAAGCGCTGCAGGGAGCCCAGCTCGCCGGTGTAGATGACCACGTTGTCCCGCAGGACCCGGACCTTGGAATCCCGGGTGACCTTGCCGTCCTTGACGTAGCAGCCGGCCACGGTGCCGATGGCGCTGACCTTGTAGAGCACGCGGACCTCCGCGTGGCCGATGACGACCTCCCGGTACTTGGGGGCCAGCATGCCCTTCATGGCGGACTCGATCTCCTCCAGGCATTCGTAGATGACGGAGTAGAGCCGGATGTCCACGTTGGAGCGCTGGGCGGAGGCGGCGGCAGCGGCGTCGGGACGCACGTTGAAGCCCACGATGATGGCGTTGGCGGTGGAGGCCAGCAGAATGTCGGACTCGTTGATGGCGCCCACGCCGGAGTGGATGACCTTCACGGCCACCTCGTCGTTGTTGAGCTTCATCAGATTGGCCTTCACGGCCTCGGCGGAGCCCTGAACGTCGGCCTTCACCAGGATGTTCAGCTCCTTCATCTCGCCCTTCTTCATCTGGTCGAAGAGATTCTCCAGGGTGACCTTGGACTGCTGCTTGGCCAGCTCGTCCTTGGCCTTCTGCTTCCGCTGCTCCACCAGCTGGCGGGCCATGCGCTCGTCGGTGACCGCCTCAAAGGCGTCGCCGGGGCCGGGGACCTCCGCCAGGCCCGTGATCTCCACGGGGATGGAGGGACCGGCGTGCTTGATGGGCTTGCCCTTGTCGTCGTTCATGACGCGGACGTGGCCCACGGCGGTGCCGGCGATGATGGTGTCGCCCTGGTTCAGGGTGCCGTTCTGCACCAGCAGGGTGGCGATGGGGCCCCGGGTCTTGTCCAGCCGGGCCTCGATGACGGTGCCCTTGGCGGCCCGGTTGGGGTTGGCCTTCAGCTCCTGGAGCTCAGCCGTCAGAATGACGGTCTCCAGCAGCTCGTCGATGCCCATGCCGGTCTTGGCGGAGATGCGGCAGACCTCGGTATCGCCGCCCCACTCGGAGGGCACCAGATCGTGCTCGGTGAGCTGGGTCAGGATCCGATCCGGGTTGGCGCCGGGCTTATCCATCTTGTTGACGGCCACCACGATGGGAATGTTGGCGGCCTTGGCGTGGTTGATGGCCTCGATGGTCTGGGGCATGATGCCGTCGTCGGCGGCCACCACCAGGATGGCCACGTCGGTACACATGGCGCCGCGGGCCCGCATGGAGGTAAAGGCGGCGTGGCCCGGGGTGTCCAGGAAGGTGATCAGATTGCCGTTGATCTTCACGGTGTAGGCGCCGATGTGCTGGGTGATGCCGCCGGCCTCGCCGGCCACCACGTTGGTCTTCCGCACGGCGTCCAGCAGACTGGTCTTGCCGTGGTCCACGTGACCCATGACCACCACCACGGGGGGCCGGGTCACCAGCTCGTCGGCGGTGTCCTCGTGATCGTCAAAGAGCTTGTCTTCGATGGTCAGAACGACCTCCCGCTCCACCTTGCAGCCCAGCTCCGTGGCCACGAACTCGGCGGTGTCAAAGTCGATGGTCTGGTTGACCGTGGCCATGACGCCGTTTTTGATAAGGCACTTGATCAGCTCGGCGGCGGTCTTCTTCATGCGGGAGGCCAGCTCGCCCACGGCGATCTCATCGGGGATCTTGACGGTGAGGGGGGTCTTCTTGATGACCTCCAGACGGAGGCGGTTCATCTTCTTGCGCTCGTCCTCCTTGGACTTGGCGCCCTTGGGCCCCTGCTGCTTCTTGTTCTTGCCGCCGATCTTCTGCTTGCCGCCGGAGCGGTTCTGATCCCGCTCGGAGATCAGGGTATCCACCCGGTCGTCAAAGCGGTCCGCGTTGACCTGGACGGCGGAGGTGTCCACCACCCGGCGCTCCCGCTTCCGCTGGGGCTCGGCGGGCTTGTTCTGCTGGGGCTTCTTGCCCTCCGCCTTGGGGGCGGGGACAGGCTTTCCGGCGGCCCGGGCCTCCTCGGCCTTTTTCTTCTCCTCGGCAGCCTTCCTGGCGGCCTCCTCGGCCTTTTTCTTTTCCTCGGCCTCCTTGGCAGCGAAGGCAGCGGCAAAGACCAGCTCCACGGAGGGAATCTGGTTGCGCTGGGTCATCAGGTCGAAGATCAGGTTCAGCTGCTGCTCGTCCAGCACCTGAGCCGTGCTCTTGGGCTTCTCAAAATATTGCTCCACGATGGCGGAGATCTCCTTGGGCGTGACGCCCAGATCCGCGGCCACCTCTTTGATTCTGTATTTCACAAATGTACTCATATAGCCACCTCCAAAACGATTGACAGTTGACGATTGACAATTGATCGGGCAACTGTCAATTCTTTTTGCGTTTCGCCCGGACTCTGGCGACGCGGCGCTCCAGGTCCTCCAGGAGCTCCGCCGACGCTGTGCCGGCGGGCAGGGCCTTCACAAAGGCCAGCGCCATAGACACGTCGGCAAAGGCTGCCACGGAAACGCTTTGCTTCCCCAGGGCGGCGCCCAGGGTCAGCTTATCATAGGGGATCTCCAAAATTCTCTGACGGCTGTCCTGCGCCAGACTGTGGACCTTACGGGCCACGGCGCTGCCCGCGTCGCTGGCCAGGACGGTCAGCCGGGCCCGCTTTTGCAGCAGCAGGGAGCCGACGGTTTCTTCTCCGGTCTGGAGCTTGCCGGCCTTCCGGGCCAGACCCAGCAGACCGATGGCCTTATCCTGTGTCTGTTCCATCTGCTTCCTCCATCTGCGCGGTCAGCGCGTCGTAAATCTCCGGTGGGATCTCCACGTCGAGGCTGCGGCCAATGGCCCTGGACCGCAGGGCCCTTTTCAGGCAGTCGGCGCTGCGGCAGACGTAGGCGCCCCGTCCGGGGGCCTTGCCCCGCAGATCCAGGCTGACCGTCCCCTCCGGGGACCGGACCACCCGCACCAGCTTCGCCTTGGGCTTCATCTCCCGACAGCCGAGACACTGCCGCAGGGGGATGCGCTTCGCCATGGAAATACCTCCTTTCTCAATAGGAAACTATGAAGCTGTGACCGTGTTTTTCAAATTGAAATTTGAAAAGCGCCGAACTATTTTCACAGTCTCAATTTTTCATTCTTCCGCTGCCTGACTTGCGGGCTTGATGTCGATCTTATGTCCCGTCAGTCTGGCGGCCAGGCGGGCGTTCTGGCCCTCCTTGCCGATGGCCAGGGAGAGCTGATCGTCGGGCACGATGACCCGGCAGGCCTTCTCGCCCTCCACCATGGTGACGCTGAGCACCTCGGCGGGCGCCAGAGCGGCGGCCACGAACTTGGCGGGGTCCTCGTCCCAGACCACGATGTCCATCTTCTCGCCGTGGAGCTCATCCACCACGGCCGCCACGCGGCCGCCCCGCGGGCCCACGCAGGTGCCCACGGGATCCAGATTCTCATCCACCGCGTGGACGGCCAGCTTCGTGCGGGAGCCGGCCTCCCGGGCGATGGACTTGATTTCCACCACGCCGTCCGCGATCTCGGGTACGTTCAGCTCAAACAGCCGCTTCACCAGACCGGGATGGGTCCGGGAGACGATGACCTGGGGCCCCCGGGTGCTGCGGCGGACCTCCACCACGTAGACCCGGATCAGGTCGCCCTCGTGATAGCGCTCGCCCTTGATCTGCTCGCCGGTGGAGAGCCAGGCCTCGGTGCGGTCGCTGCCCTGACCGATGCGGACGGAGATGTCGCCGGAGTTGTTGTCCACCCGGGAAACGGTGGCCGTAATGATCTCGTGCTCCTTGGAGGCGAACTTGTCGTAGATCATGCCGTGCTCCGCCTCCCGGATGCCCTGGATGATCACCTGCTTGGCGGTCTGGGCGGCGATGCGGCCGAAGGCCTGGGTCTCGATCTCCT
>CAMNHH010000115.1 GCA_946539175.1 uncultured Clostridia bacterium
CCGATCTCGCCGGAGACCAGCTCCACGGAGCCCACGTAGGGCTCCTTCATCTGCAGGTCCCGAATGACCGTCAGCAGACCGTCGGTGCCCACGGCGGCGCCCACGTCCAGCTTGCCCGCGTACTTCTCCAGCAGGGAGATATGGGGGTTCTGGACATAGCCCCGGACGTTGCCCGCCGCGTCGGAGACCGCCAGGATGGTGCCCAGGGGGCCGCCGCCCTTGATCTGCAGGGTGACGGAGCCGTTTTCGATCTTCTGCATATTGCCCAGCATGGCGCAGGCCGAGAGGACCCGGCCCAGGGCCGCCGTGGCGGTGGGCGTGGTGTTGTGGATGGTCCGGGCCCGCTCCACGATGTGTTTGGAATTGATGGCGACGGCCTTGACCCACCCGTCGGTGGTCATGGCTCGGAGTATGGTATCAGACATTTTTGACTCCTATTTCTGAAATAATAAGTAATCGATAATAAGGAATAAGTATCCAAATCGTTCAGCTGCAGTTATTACTTATTACCTATTACTTATTACCTATTACCTATTCCTTATTCCTTTTGTGCTGCGATGAAAACCCGCTGCTCGTCGGGGGCGGGAGCTTCCAGCTTCCTGTCGGCGTAGAGCCCGACGCGGACAAAGCCCGCCTCGCGGAGCCATTGGTTCAGCTCCTCCGTCCGGTAGGCGTATTCCAGGTGCTCCTCCCGGCTGCGCCGCCAGAGCTTCCCCTCCTTTTGGAAAATATCCATGCCGTAGCAACAGATGCGGGTCGCTTCGTCGAAGGCGGCCCGCCAGAGGCAGAATACCTCGTCGTCCTCGTCCAGCAGAATCTGCCCGTCCAGGGCCCGGAGCTTGGCCTCGGTGTTGATGTCGAAGATGAAGAGACCGCCTGGGTTCAGAGCCTTGAAGGCCCTGGTGAAGGTCTCCCGCAAGGCGTCCGGTTTCGTCACGTAGTTGACCCCGTCCAGGCAGCAGACCACCAGGTCCACGGGCAGGGGCAGGCGCAGCTTTTCCATCCGCTGGCGGACAAACCAGGGTGGGTTTTCCATTCCTGCGGCCTTGTCCGCTGCCTGGGTCAACATTTCCTCGCTCTGATCCACACCCAGAACGGAGAGCCCCTCCCGGGCCAGGAGAATTGCCATAGTTCCGGTGCCGCAGGCCAGGTCCACCGCCGAAGCGGGTTTGCAGCCGTAACGGTCCAGGATTTTGTGATAGAAGGCCAGCACGGCCTCGTAGGGTACGTCATTGGTCAGCCGGTCATAGGACGCGGCAAGGGATTCGTAGGCCATATTGCCTCCTGTGTGTCTAAGAAACACCATCGCCTTGCGGCGATGGTGTTTCTTTTTCGTTAGTTCAGGCCGGTGATGCCGTCCAGAATGGGCTGCACGTCGCTGCCGTCCGTAAGACCCACGGTCAGGACGCCCATGTAGTCGGCATCGGTGCGGTACCAGATCTGATACTCGTTAATTTCGATTCCGTTGGACACCATAACCAGATGCAGCACGGTCCGGTCCTCGCCGCCCACCTTCATGGTAACGGGCTCATAGACCTTGGTCTCCATGCCGGCAGCAGAGAACTGCGCCTTGTAGGTGGCCTCGGAAAGGGTGAAAATCTGCTCGTCGCTGTACGCGTCCAGCACCGCCTGCTTGGGCTGGAGGATCAGATTCAGGTTGTTGCCGCTAAGATTGGCCATCATCATATCCATGAACTGGCCGTTCTTGCCGATCAGCTCGGCCACGTCGGTGCCCGCCATTATTTCGGCGGTGACGTTGTTGACCTGGGCAATCTGATCGTCGTCATAGAAGGTCCAGCCCTCGGGCCGGGCGATCCGCAGGTTCAGCGCCTCATTTTCGTAGGCGGAGTCGGTGATGGTGCCGCGGATCTCCTCGGAAGTCGGGGCTTCGGTGGCGGGGGCGTCGGTCTCATGGGCCTCGGTGGTCACAGGGGCCTCTGTCGTGGGGGCCTCCGTGGTGGCGGGCGCTTCCGTCTTGGGCGCCTCGGTAGTGGCGGGCGCCTCCGTCTTGGGCGCCTCGGTGGTGGCGGGGGCAACCGGAGCGGACACGCAGGCCGTCAGGCCCAGCAGCAGGCACAGGGTCAGGAGCAGTGCAATTTTGCGCATTGTTTTTTCCTCGTTTCTCTTTTCATTTTGAAAACGCGATTTCGCGTTTTGCGTTGACGTTCGCGGGGTGGGGACGGACGAGCCACGCTCGCCCTGCGTCCTTATTCCTCCGGCTGGGGCTTGGGGTCGTCGCAGTGGTCGATGTGGTGCTGGATCTGGCTGGTGATCATATTTAGGGCCACCAGATTCTTACCGCCCTCCAGCACCACCACGTCGGCGTTCTTCTTGCTGGGCTCCACGAATTGCTCGTGCATGGGCTTGACAGTTTCCAGATACTGGGTCAGCACTGACTGGAGAGAGCGGCCTCGCTTGGCCACGTCCCGCTTGATGCGGCGGATCAGCCGCACGTCGTCGTCGGTGTCCACGAAGATCTTGATGTCCATCTGATCACAGAGGGCCTTGTTTTCAAAGATCAGGATCCCCTCCACGATGATGACGCTGCGGGGCTCCACGGTGATGGTCTCCGCGGTGCGATTGTGGATGGCGTAGTCGTAGACAGGGCACTGGATGGCCTTGCCCTGCTTGAGCTGCTTCAGGTGCTCGATCATCAGATCCGTCTCAAAGGCGTCGGGGTGGTCGTAGTTCAGCTTGCTGCGCTGCTCAAAGGGCAGATCATCGTGGGCACGATAGTAGTTGTCGTGGCTCAGAACGGTGATATCGTCGCCAAAGCCCTGCATGAGGTTCTTCATCAGGGTGGTTTTTCCGCTGCCGCTGCCGCCCGCAATGCCGATGACCAGAATGTTGTCCAGATTTGCCATAGCTACCTCCCGCGTTGCGCTCTCTGTATTCAATAAAACATGACACCGGCGGGAAGGGCTCCCGCCGGTGTAAATTTTATCAGCTATTGTCGAAATTGTCAAGGGGTTATCCGCCCGAAGCGAAAGAGAACGAATTCTTGCTTTGCAGGAAGGACGGGGCCCTAACGCATGCCCTTGTCGTAGGGAATGCCCTCGGCCTTGGGGGCCGCGGAGTTCTTGGAGGTGAAGGCCAGCACGATCAGCGAGACGATGTAGGGCAGCATGTTGTACACGCCGCTGGGGATGTTCATGGCCTTCAGGAAGTCGAAGCCCTGATAGGTGTTGCCCAGAGCCCGGAACAGGCCGAAGAGCAGGGCCGCCCCGGCGATCTTGAAGGGGTGCCAGGCGCCGAAGATCATGACGGCCAGGGCCAGGAAGCCGAAGCCGGCCACGCCGTTCTCAAACTTCCAGGTGGAGACGCCGGCGGTGATGTAGGTGATGCCGCCCACGCCGCCCAGCAGGCCGGAGAGCAGAACGCCCGCCCAGCGCATCTTGAAGACGGAGATGCCCACGGAGGCCGCCGCCTGGGGATGCTCGCCGCAGGCCCGGAGCCGGAGGCCGAACTTGGTCTTGTAGAGCAGGACGTAGACCACGATCAGCAGGATCACCGCCACGATCATAAACCAGTTCAGCTCAAATTTGTCGATGGTGGTGAGGAAGGCCCGCTTGGCCTTGCCGTAGAAGATCTCAGAGGAGTGGTCATCGGGGTTCATCGCGGTGTTCATGGACTTCACCGCCACAGTGGCCAGGGCCGTGCCCAGCATGTTCAAGGCCGTGCCCACGATGGTCTGGTCCGCCTTGAGGTTGATACAGGCCACCGCCAGCAGGGACGAATAGAGCACGCCGAACAGGATACAGGCCCCCAGCACCGCCAGGAACATCAGGAAGGACGGGGTGCCGGGATAGGGCAGGAACTTCATGACCAGGGCTCCGCCCAGGGCGCCCATGACCATGATGCCCTCCAGGCCCAGGTTGATGACGCCGGAATGCTCGGAGACGCAGCCGCCCAGAGCCACCAGCAGCAGCACGGAGGCGAAAATCAAGGTGTATTGGATCAGCAATAACATTACTTGTTACCTCCTTCCGGTTTGACGTCCGCAGCCTTGACCGCAGCCCGCTCCTTGGCGGTGAAGCGCTCCTCACTCTTCCGCAGATGGTTGTTGATGAGGGTCTTGAAGAAGAGGACGAAGCCGCAGAGATAGATGATCACCGCGGAGATGAAGTCCGCGATCTGTGCGCAGTAGTGGCTCAGATCCACGTTGCCGCCGCCCACGGTGATGTGGGTGATGAAGTAGGAGGAGAAGATGGAGCCCACGGGGTTCAGGCCGCCCAGGAAGGCGGCGGCAATGCCGTTGAAGCCCATGGCCGGGACAGCGGAGGCGTTGACGTTCCACTGCTCAATGTCGGACAGATAGTACAGGGCGCCGCCCATGGCAGCCAGGCCGCCGGAGAGGATCATGGTGAGGATGATGTTCTGGTTTTCCTTCATGCCGCAGTACTTGGCGGCATTGGGGTTGTTGCCGGTAGCCTTCAGCTCATAGCCCAGCTTGGTCTTGTCCAGAACGATCCAGACCACGATGGCGACGATGATGGCCAGGGGGATTGCGATGGTGACATACTGGTTGTTGGAGAAGAGCTTATCCAGGCCCAGGGTGGGCAGGATGGCCTGCTTGGCCTTGCTGACCAGACGGTAGGTGTCCTTGCCGGCGGGGTCCATGGCGGGCTTCAGCAGCATGTTCATGCCGTAAAGGGAGATCCAGTTCAGCATGATGCCGGAGATGACCACGTTCACGTTGCAGTAGGCCTTCAGCACGCCGCAGAGGGCGCCGCTGAGCGCGCCGGCCAGGATGCCGCAGATCAGGCACAGATACCAGGGACACTGCAGGCAGATGGCCATGTAGATGGCCACGCCCATGCCCAGGCAGTACTGCCCGGCGGCGCCGATGTTGAACAGGCCCACCTTATAGGCAAATAGCACGGACAGGGAGCAGAAGATCAGCGGTGCGGTCTTGGCCAGGGTGGAGCCGAAGTACTTCATCCGGGCCGCGGCGCTGGGATACTTGAAGAAATTCTTCATCACGTTGATGATGGCGTTCCAGGCTCCGCTGGGCTCGATGATCAGCAGGGCAATATAGCCCACGATCAGGCCCAGGATGATACAGAGGATGGAGGTTGCGAAGGTCTGAAAGCCATTGTTGCGAAGCAGTGAGTGCTTTTGTTTCATAACTGCGTGCCTCCTTCCTTACTGTCTCTTGGCGCCTGCCATATACAGGCCCATTTCTTCCACGGTGGTCTTCTTGGGATCCAGCTCGCCCACGATCTCGCCCTCGTACATCACCAGGATGCGGTCGGAGAGGCTCATGACCTCGTCCAGCTCCAGGGAGACCAGCAGCACCGCGTTGCCGGCGTCCCGGTGGGCCACAATCTGCTTGTGGATGAACTCGATGGCGCCCACGTCCAGGCCACGGGTGGGCTGCACGGCGATCAGCAGCTTGGGATCCTTGTCGATCTCACGGGCCACGATGGCCTTCTGCTGGTTGCCGCCGGACATGGCACGGGCGGGGGTGATGGGCCCCTGGCCGGAACGGATGTCGTATTCGTCGATCAGGCGCTCGGCATAGCGGCGGATGTTGTCCTTCTTGAGGAAGCCCATGCCGGTGAACTCCGGCTCAAAGTAGCGCTGGAGCACGATGTTGTTCTCCAGGGAGTAGTCCAGCACCAGACCGTGCTTATGCCGGTCCTCGGGAATATGGGACATGCCCATGACGGAGCGCTTGCGGATGGGCATTTTGGTGATGTCCTGACCCAGGAACTCCACCTTGCCGGACTTCAGAGGCTCCAGGCCGGTGAGTCCGTAGACCAGCTCCGTCTGGCCGTTGCCGTCGATGCCGGCGATGCAGACGATCTCGCCCTTGCGGACCTGGAAGGACACGTCCTTGACGGCGTTGTTGTGATGGGCCTTGGAGGCCACGGTCATGTGGTCCACGTTCAGCACCACGTCGGTGGGATGGGCGGGATCCTTGGCCACCACGAACTCCACGTCGCGGCCCACCATCATCCGGGAAAGCTCTTCCTTGCTGGTCTCCGCGATGTTGACGGTGCCGATATACTTGCCCTTGCGGAGCACGGAGCAGCGGTCCGCCACCTCCATGATCTCGTTGAGCTTGTGGGAGATGAAGAGGATGGACTTGCCCTCCTTGGCCAGACCCTTCATGATCTGCATCAACTCTTCGATCTCCTGGGGGGTCAGAACCGCAGTGGGCTCGTCGAAGATCAGGATCTCGTTCTCCCGGTAGAGCATCTTGAGGATTTCGGTACGCTGCTGCATACCCACGGTGATGTCTGAGATGATGGCGTCGGGATCCACCTGCAGGCCGTATTTTTCAGACAGGGCCACGACCTTTTCCCTGGCTTCCTTTTTCTGCAGGAAGCCTGCGGTGTTGGGCTCCACGCCCAGGATAATGTTGTCCAGAACGGAGAAGCACTCCACCAGCTTGAAGTGCTGGTGCACCATGCCGATGCCCAGCCGGTTGGCGTCGTTGGGGTCGTTGATCTTGACCACCTTTCCGTCCTTTTTAATGACGCCCTCCTCAGGCTGATACAGGCCGAAGAGCACGCTCATCAGCGTGGACTTGCCGGCGCCGTTCTCGCCCAGGAGCGCGTGGATCTCGCCCTTTTTGAGCTGCAGGGTAATATTGTCGTTGGCAATGATACCCGGGAAGCGCTTGGTGATGTTGAGCATCTCGATTGCGTAATTCTCCAAGCCAATCCACCTCCTGTTTTTAATACAAGTTTATTATACTACAGGGTCTTATGGATTTCAAATATATTTTTCCTTTTTCGGCCACTATTTTTTTACAATTTGATACAAAAAAGAGGGGACCGGCAAACCGGTCCCCTCAATTGTTCGGTATTTACATCAAAT
>CAMNHH010000116.1 GCA_946539175.1 uncultured Clostridia bacterium
TTACTGCTCGGACATATAGGGGTAGACGATGGCGTCGGAGGGGTTGAAGGTCTCCTTGACGCAGTGGGGGCTCATCCAGCGGATCATGTTCAGGGCGGTGCCCGCCTTGTCGTTGGTGCCGGAGGCCCGGGAGCCGCCGAAGGGCTGCTGGCCCACCACGGCGCCGGTACACTTGTCGTTGATGTAGAAGTTGCCCTCGGCGTGGAGCAGGGCCTTCTCCATCTTCACGATGGCCTCCCGGTCCTGGGCGAAGATGGCGCCGGTCAGGGCGTAGGGGGAGGCCTCGTCGCAGATCCTCAGGGTCTCGTCCAGCTCCTCGTCGGGGTAGACGTAGACGGAGAGGATGGGCCCGAAGATCTCCTGGACCATGGACTCGTAGTCGGGCTTCTTGCAGACGATGACCGTGGGCTCCACGAACCAGCCCTTGGAGTCGTCGCAATTGCCGCCGATGACGATCTCACAGTCGGGGCAGGCCTTGGCCCGGTCAATGTAGCCCTTGCAGCGGTCGAAGGAGGCCTTGTCGATGACGGCGGCCAGGAAGCTGTCGAAGTCCTGCACGTCGCCCATCTTGACCTGCTTCATCATTTCCCGCATGGTCTCCAGAACCTCCGGCCAGATGCTCTGGGGCACGAAGGCCCGGGAGCAGGCGGAGCACTTCTGGCCCTGGTACTCGAAGGAGCCCCGGATCAGGGCGGCGGCCAGAGGCCGGATCTTGGCGCTCCTGTGGGCAAAGATGAAGTCCTTGCCGCCGGTCTCGCCCACGATGCGGGGGTAGTTCCGGTAGGAGGCGATGTTTTCACCGATCTGCTTCCACACGCTCTGGAAGACCTCAGTGGAGCCGGTGAAGTGGAAGCCGGCCAACTCCTTCCGGGAAATGACGTACCTGGACATATCGCTGCCGGCGCAGGGCACGAAGTTGATGACGCCGGCGGGCAGGCCGCAGTCCATCAGCAGCTTCATGAAGTAGTAGTTGGAGAGCACCGCCGTGCGGGAGGGCTTCCACACCGCCACGTTGCCCACAATGGCCGGGGCCATGGGCAGGTTGCCGCCGATGGAGGTGAAGTTGAAGGGGGTAATGGCGCAGATGAAGCCGTCCAGGGCCCGGTAGTCCTGGCGGTCCCAGATGCCGGGGATGGAGGCGGGCTGATCCTTGAAGATCTCCTGGGCGGACCAGACGCCGAAGCGCAGGAAGTCCGCCAGCTCCGCAATGTCGATCTCCGCCTGGAACACAGTCTTGGACTGGCCCAGCATGGTGGAGGCGTTCAAAACCTTGCGGTAGGGGCCGGTGATCATGTCCGCCGCCTTCAGGAAAATCGCGGAGCGGTGCTCCCAGGGCATCTCCTCCCAGGCCCGCTTGGCGGCCAGGGCGGCGTCCACGGCCATGGTCAGCTCCTTCTCGCCGGCCATGCAGCACTCAGCAATGACGTGCTGATGGTCGTGGGGCATGGTGACCCGGATGGTCTTCTCGGTGAAGATCTCCTTGCCGCCGATGATCAGCGGGATCTTCACGACCTCGGCGGACTGGCGGGCAAGCTCCTGCTTCAGCTCCGCGCGTTCTTTGGATCCGGGCAGATAGCCCCGGAAGGCGTCGTTTGCAGGCCGTTCAATGGTGAAAAAAGCGTTTGGCATAATTCCTCCTTTTGATGATTGACTCCTTGGGAAAGGAGTCAAGTCTGCGTTTGGGGTCGCTCCTCTTGGACAATTTCCACAAGAAGCAGCGAATTCTCCTTCTTTCATTATAGCATATTTACCTGTGCTTGTCAATCACAGCCACAGAGGCAAATTCGGATTTGTCTGGGTGAGGCAATAGGCAATCGTTGAATAGGCAATAGGAGAACGGCGAAGCCGCGATGTATCCTTCGCGCTCCTATTGCCTAATCCCTATTGCCTAATCGACAAATCCCAATTTGTGCAGCCCCTGCAGGCCCTCAATGGAAAATCCCGGATATAGTATCGCTGACCTTCTGCAGGCTGGTGACGGCCTTGTTCAGGGACTGGACCACGTTGTTCAGCGCCTCCATGTCCATGCTCTTGAGTGTGTCGGCAGCCTCCTTCAGGGAGGTGATGGCCCCGTTCAGCGTGTCGACGTCCACGTTGGCCAGACTGTTGGCGGCGGCCTTCAGGGACTGGGCGGTCTCGTTGAGGCCCTCCGCGTCCACGGCGGCCAGCTCCTCCGCCGCCTGCTTCAGCGCGGTGACGGCCCGGTTGATCTCGTCCATTTCCAGGGCCTCCAGCTCTGTCTGCACCAGCTGAAAGCCCTTCTCCACACGGCGCGCCCCCAGGCCGATCACCAGGGTCAGCGCCAGCAGCAGCGCCAGGATTCCCGCCAGGAGCCCCGTTTGCAGTTTGACCCAGGGGGAGACCTTCGTCTCCCCCTGGGTCGGAATCTTAGTCATTGTAGACTGCCTTCATGCCCTTCATGGTCATGTAGCAGTCCAGCTTGGAGACCACCTCCATGGGCGCGTGCATGCTCAGCACGGGCACGCCGGCGTCCAGGGTGTCGATGTTCCGGTTGGCCATGTAGGCGGCCACGGTGCCGCCGCCGCCCTGGTCCACCTTGCCCAGCTCAGCGGTCTGCCAGACGACGCCGTTGTCGTCAAACAGACGGCGGATGCGACCCATGACCTCGCCGGAGGCGTCAGAGCAGCCGCCCTTGCCCCGGGAGCCGGTGTACTTGCACAGGGCGATGCCGTAGTTCACCTGGGAGTTGTTGCGGCGGTCGCAGGTCTCGGCGTAGATGGGATCGAAGGCGTTGGACACGTCGCAGCTCAGGCAGAAGGAGCGCTCCAGGCAGCGGCGCAGGGCACCCTGCTGGCACTCGCAGATGTCCTCCATAAAGGTCTCGAAGAAGCGGCTCTGCATGCCGGAAACGCCCACGGAGCCGATCTCCTCCTTGTCCGCCAGGACGCAGACGGCGGTATGCTCGGGGACCTCCATGCGCAGCAGGGGCTCAAAGGAGGCCCAGGCGCAGACCCGGTCGTCGTGGCCGTAGGCGCCGATCAGAGAGCGGTCCAGGCCGATCTCCCGGGCGGGGGAGGCGGGCACCATGGTGAGCTCGGCGGAGAGGAAGTCCTCCTCCACGATGCCGTACTTCTCGTTCA
Organism: uncultured Clostridia bacterium; assembly: GCA_946539175.1. GTDB lineage: Bacteria > Bacillota > Clostridia > Oscillospirales > Oscillospiraceae > JAFRPC01. The sequence continues at coordinate 3,102 of CAMNHH010000116.1, forward strand.
GCAGCTGCATCACCGCCAGCTTCACCCGGTCGGCGCCCTCGTCGTCGGCAATGGGCTCGGAGCCGATGAGGATGTTCAGGGCCTCGCCGGTGACGCCCTCGGCCAGGGTCTTCTTCATCTGGTCGGCGGAGAGGTGAATCAGCAGGTCGGTAACGATGAAGCAGGGGTCGCTGGGCTCGTCGCCGATGCGGACCGTCACCACGGAGCCGTCCTTTTTGGCCACGATGCCGTGGATGGACAGGGGGATGGTGGTCCACTGGTATTTCTTGATGCCGCCGTAGTAGTGGGTCTTCAGATAGGCCATGCCCGCGTCCTCATAGAGGGGGTTGGGCTTGATGTCCATGCGGGGGGAGTCGATGTGGGACGCCACGATCTGGGCGCCGTTGTCGATGTGCTCCCGGCCGATGACGGCGAAGATGATGCTCTTGCCCCGGTTGTTCCGGTAGATCTTCATGCCGGGCTTCAGCTCCATGCCGGGCTCGAAGGGGACGAAGCCCGCCTCCTCGGCCTTCTCGATGGTGTAGCTCACGGCCTCCCGCTCGGTCTTGGCAGCGTCCATGAACTTCATGTAGTCGCGGCAGTAGCGCTCCATCTCGGCCTTTTCCTCGGCGCTGATCCGGTCGTAGCCGTTCTTGGGCGCCCGCAGCAGGGTCTTTCTCAGTTCATCGGTTCTCTCGCTCATTGTGTTTGCCTCCTTGGTTTTTATTGCAGGGACGGCGCTCCGCCGTCCGCAGTCTTTCAGATCGTGTTCTGTGATCCGAAGCCTTTGGGTGAAAAGCGCGCGGCATTTTTCCGCAAAGGCCTCCTCCGTGCCGTTGTTCTCCAGGACGAGCTCCGCCCGCTGCGCGTACCATTCCGCGGGCTTTTGGGCGGCGATCCGGGCCCGGGCGTAGGCCTCCGTCACCCCGTCCCGGGCCGTGAGACGCCGGACCCGAATCTCCGGGTCCGCAATCACCGCCGCGGTCAGATCGCATTGCGCCCCCAGCCCGCTCTCAAAGAGCCCGATGGCGTCGATGACGGCGAAGCCTGTGGGAGCCTCCGGGCTCGCGATCTCCTCCAGGACCCGCTTGGCCACCAGGGGCTGGGTCAGCTCGGTGAGGCGCTGCAGGCCCTCCGGGTCCGCGAAGAGCTTGGCCCCCAGGGCTTTCCGGTCCAGGGCCCCCTTCACCACGGAGCCGGGGAAGGCGGCCTCGATCCGCCCCAGCAGCTCCGGGTCGGAGCGGAGCATCTCGTGGTAGACAGCGTCACAGTCATAGACCTGTCCCCCCATCTCCTCCAGCACCCGCAGAGCCGTGGTTTTCCCGGCCCCGGAGGGCCCGGTGATGCCGATTACGTACATACGGTTTTCTCACCCGCCTCCAAATGCGCGCTTTTCAGGCGCTCAGCCTCCGGTGCCGCCCACGACGACGGAAAAGCCCATGAGATAGTAGGTCTCGTTCTCCACGTAGTAGAGCATGTCGATGCCCCAGGAGCTGCCGTCCTGGATGAGATAGCCCATGTCGTAGCTGCACCAGCCATATTCGTTTACGTAAGTGTTCTCGGGCCGGTATTCGCATTCCAGGCTCTGAAAGCGCTTCAGGTCGTCGTTGTAGAGCTCGAAGCGGGCGTATTTCCGCATGGCCTCCATGGCCCCTTCCAGGCCGAAGACCGCGCCACGGGCTTTGGCGTCCTCCAACAGCTCGGGGTAGTGCGCAAAGATGTAGTCCGCGCCCTTGTCCCAGTCCGTCAGCAGGGCGGAGAGTCTGTCATAGTTGGGGTTCTCCTGGGTGATTTCCCCGTTGCGGAAGGCGTCCCGCAGATTGTTCATGTATTCGTTCAGGGCCTCCTTCGGGTCCTCCGCGTCCAGCTCCTCCATGATCAGCTCCGCCAGCTTCGGGTCCCTGGCCTGCAGGGTATCCGGGTCCGTGAAGATCAGGGCCGCCTTCTCCCGAGCCTGGGCAAAGCTGATCTCCTCGTCGTCGTAGAATTCCTCCTGGAAGAAGGAAGCCAGATAGGCCACGGGGTCGTGCAGATCCTCGATCTTGCTGTAATCGCAGCCGCTGTGCAGGTATTCCAGGCTCTTTTCCAGCAGGGTCTTCACGGAATCCGCACCCTTGGGCGCGGGCAGAGCCGGAGCCGACGCCTCGGTTGGGGCGGTGCTGTCCGCCGCGGGGATCAGCTCCCCCACGGGCAGGGTCCCGGCGGGGCTCTCCTTGCCGCCGCAGGCCGCCAGAGCAAGCACCAAAATCAAAACCAGGGCCAGGGAAAGAATGCGCTTTGTCATGCTGCTGATCCTCCTGTGTACAATTTACAAATGGAAAAGCTCAGGCTTCATTTGCGTTTACAATGTGGAAGCCCGCCGACTTCCGCAGCCGGTTCCGGGTGGCCACGTTGACGCCGCCCCCGGTGGGGCAGCGGGCGAAGATCCGGGTCACGGAGCCGTCGTCCAGCTTCCGCAGGGCCGCGAAGAGCCCGGCGGAGAGGGAGGCGGGGTCCGCCTCGGCGCCGTAGGCGGTGGGGTTCAGATCTTCGTAGAGAGGCAGCTCCTCGCGAAAGCAGAGCACCGCGTCCCCGGGCTGAAAATGCGCCCGGACCCAGGCGGCGGCGGCCTGACGGCTGCCCTCCACGATCAGCACCTCCGCCGCCGGGGCGTAGTGCTTGTATTTCATGCCGGGGGCCCGGACCACCGCGTCGGCGGCGATCTCCCCGGTGACGGCCCGGTCGATGACCAGAGGCCCCAATACCGCCTCCAGAGCCTCGGGGCCGATGCCGCCGGGCCGCAGCAGCCGGGGCCGGGGCCCGGTCAGATCCACGATGGTGGACTCCACGCCCACCCGACAGGGACCGCCGTCCACGATGGCGTCGATTTTTCCGTTCATGTCGTGGAGCACGTGCTCCGCCGTGGTGGTGGAGGGCTTGCCGGAGCTGTTGGCGGAGGGGGCCGCGATGGGTACCCCCGCCAGCCGGATGATCTCCCGGGTGGCGTCGTTGGCCGGGCAGCGGACCCCCACGGTGTCCAGCCCGGCGGTGGTGACTTTGGGCACGCAGTCCCGCACCGGCAGGATCATGGTGAGGGGGCCGGGCCAGAAGGTGTCGGCCAGCCGCAGGGCCGTCTCCGGCAGCTCCCGGCAGAAATCGTAGAGCTGGCGCTTGTGGTGGATGTGCAGGATCAGGGGGTTGTCCTGGGGCCGCCCCTTGGCCTCGAATATTTTTTTGACCGCCGCCGGATCCAGCCCGTTGGCCCCCAGACCGTAGACGGTTTCCGTGGGAATCGCCACCAGACCGCCGGAACGGATGATGGCGGCTGCGATGTTCAGGTCTTGTTCAGTTGTTGTAAGCAGTTGCGTTGTCATATTGTTTCCTTTATTCTGCAGAGCTGCCGCTCTGCAGTTTTTCCGCCTGGGCCGCGTTGGTCAAGGCGTCGATCATCTCGTCCAGGTCTCCGTCCATGAAGCCCTGGATGTTGTGGAGGGTCAGGCCGATGCGGTGGTCTGTGACCCGGTCCTGGGGGAAGTTGTAGGTGCGGATCTTCTCGTTCCGCATCCCCGTGCCCACCTGGCTCCTCCGGGCGCCGGACACCGCGGCGTCCAGCTTCTCCTGCTCGATCTCGTAGAGCTTGGAGGCCAGCATGTTCATGGCCTTTTC
>CAMNHH010000117.1 GCA_946539175.1 uncultured Clostridia bacterium
GCGATGATCTGGGCCTCGGGATGCTCCAGCCGCAGCCGGATGGCGTCCTGGACGCTCTGCGCCTCATAGAGCGCTTTCATATCGTACATAGGATTATACCTCCTCTCTCCAGGGATCGTGAATCAGCCCGGCCTTCGTGAACTCCGCGAACAGCGTGTGCGGGTTGATGGGCGTGTGGTTGACGGCCACGCCCGTGGCCTGTAGGATGGCGTTGCGGATGGCAGGGGCGCCGGAGCAGGCGGGGGGCTCGCCCAGGGCCTTGGTGCCATAGGGGGAGGTGGGCTCCGGGTTTTCGATGAAGTCTGCCTCCAGCCTGGGATGGTCCATGAAGGTGGAGAGCTTGTAGTCCAGCAGATTGTTGTTCAGGGGCTTGCCGGTCTTCGGGTCGAAGATCAGCTGCTCGGACAGGCCGAAGCCGATGGCCATGGACTGGCCGCCGTGGACCTGGGCCTCCGCCAGGGCCGGGTTGATCAGATTGCCGCAGTCGTGGACGTTGACGATCCGCTTTACCTGGGCCCTGCACATGGGAATGTCCACCTCCACCTCGGCGAAGGTGCAGCCGAAGGAGTAGGCGTTGTTGCGGATGGTGTAGGTGCTCTCGGCGGTGAGATGCTCCGAGTGGACCGGGTTATACTGGGCGGTCATGGCCAGCTCCTTCAGGCTCATGAGGACCGCGCCGTCCGCCTTGCGGACGATGTTGCCCTCTGTAATGTCCATCACGTCCGGGCTCTGGCGGGTGACTTCCTGGGCGTATTTCAGGATCTTTTCCTTGAGAAGCCCTGCGGTCTGACGGATGGAGAAGCCCGCCACGTAGGTCTGCCGGGAAGCGTAGGCCCCCAGACCCGTGGGGGTGATGTCCGTGTCCTGGCAGGAGACCACGTGCACGTCCCGGTAGCTGGCCAGGCCCAGGGCCTCGGCGGTCATCTGGGCGTAGGCGGTGTCGGCGCCTTGGCCGATCTCCGTCTCGCCGCACTGCATGGTGACGGTGCCGTCCAGGTTCAGCTGCATCCGGTTGGAGGAGGTCTCCAGGGAGATGGGGTAGACCGCTGTGTTATACCAGAAGGTGGCCACGCCGATGCCCCGGCGAATGGGGCCGGTGTCGTGGCTGTATTCCTCCCGCTTGCGGGCGTAGTCGATGATCTCGGCGCCCCGGGCCATGCACTGGCGGTAGGAGTCGTAGTAGTTGGTGTTGCCGGAGAAGGCGTCGTGGAAGCCCTGGGGCATGATGTTCAGCCGGCGGAACTCCACCGGGTCCATGCCCATGGCCTTGGCGCAGTCGTCAATGTTGGATTCGTCGGCGAAGCTGGCTTGGGGCATGCCGTAGCCCCGCATGGCGCCGGCGGCTGGCCGGTTGGTGTAGACGGTCCAGGCGTCCCCCTCCATGTTGGAGCAGGGATAGTGCTGGGGGAAGGAGTTGACCGCCTTGGCGGCGATGGAGTGGCCGTGGGAGGCATAGGCACCCTGGTTGGACCAGAGCTCCACCTTCCGAGCGGCGATGGTGGCGTCGGGCCGCAGCCAGGTGACGATGTGGAAGCGGATGGCATGGCGGACCCGGTTGGAGACGAAGGTCTCCTCTCTGGAGCAGTCGATGCGCACGGGCCGGCCGCCGACCTGGGTGCAGCACCAGGCGCAGAGGGGCTCGTAGAGTGCGTCCTGCTTGTTGCCGAAGCCGCCGCCGATGTAGGGCTTGATGATCTGAATGTCCGCCCAGGGCCGGCCCAGGGCCTGGCCCACCACCCGGCGGATGATGTGGGGGATCTGGGTGGAGGAAACCACCGTGATCCGTCCGTTTTCCGCGTAGGCAAAGCAGCCGTGGTTCTCGATGTGGGCGTGCTGCACCGTGGGGGTCTCATACCAGCCCTCTACCTTCACCAGACCGGGTTCCTGAATGGCGGCCTGGTAGTCGCCCTTCCGGAAATCCGTGTGCTTGAGGATGTTGTTGGGGAAGCGCTCGTGCAGCTGGGGTGCGCCGGGCTCCATGGCCTGCTGGGCGTCCAGGACGAAGGGCAGCTCTTCATATTCCACCGTCAGGGCCCGGACGCCCTGATTGGCTGCCACTTCGTTCTCCGCGATGACCACCGCCACGTCGTCGCCCCAATAGCGGACGTGCCGGTTCAACAGGTGCCGGTCCGCCACGTCCTGGTGCCCCGGATCCATGGACCAGGGGTGACCGGCGGTGGGGAAGGGGAGATCCGGCACGTCAAAGCAGCTGAGCACCTTCACCACGCCGGGAATGGCCTCAGCCCGGGACTTGTCCACGGCCTTGACGATGGCGTGGGCCTTCTCCGCGTGCTTGATCCGCACGTAGAGGGCGTCCGCTGGCATACGGTCCTCATAGTATTTGGTCCGGCCCGTGGCCTTGTCGTAGCCGTCCACCCGGACCTCGCTCTTGCCGACCTGACTCATAAAACGATCCCGCCTCCTTTATGGACGTATACTTATACAACAATATTATAGCACAAAAGCCGCAAATGTACAGACCTATTTTCAAAAATGTCCCGTTCCACCCGCTTGACAGCCACGGCTCGAACTGCTACAGTATGAGCAGGGAGGTGAGAGCGATGCGGATCGGCTGCGTGATCCTGGCGGCGGGGAACGCCGCGCGCTTCGGGGCCAACAAGCTCCTGGCACTGTACGGGGGGATACCCCTGATTCAGCGGGCCTTTGAGGCCCTTCCCGCGCCGCTGCCCGGCCCAGCCGCGGTGGTGACCCAATACGACGCGGTGGCGGCCCTGGCGGAGGCCCGCGGCCTGGCCGTGATTCGCAACGGCAGCCCGGAGCTGGGCGTCAGCCGCTCCGTGGTCCTGGGGACCGAAGGCCTGGGCCCCGGCTGCGACGGCCTGCTGTTCCTGGTGGCGGACCAGCCCCTGCTGCGGCGGCAGACCGTGGAGGCCCTGCTGGCGCGCTTCCGGGCGGAGCCCTCCCGGATCGTGGTGCCCCGGGCGGAGGGCAGACAGGGGAACCCCTGCGTCTTCCCCGCGGCTCTCTTTCCGGAGCTGGCGGCGCTGGCGGGGGACCGGGGCGGAAAGCAGATCATCCGCCGTCACCCGGAGCTGGTAACGGAGCTTCCGGTTCCGCCCCGGGAGCTTTGGGACGTGGACAGTCTGGAGGATCTGCAAAAAGTTCTGTACATTTCAGAATAACTGTGGTATAATAACACGAAAATATTAGGAAAGGATGATTCCTGTGAGCATTTCCCTGACCCCTGCCGAAATGGCAAAGTATATTGATCATACCTATCTGAAGCCCCAGGCCAGCGAGTCCGACATTCTGCGGATCTGCGACGAGGCCAAGGCCATGAACACCGCCTCCGTCTGCGTGAACCCCTGCTGGATCAAGCTGGTGGCCCAGGAGCTGAGCGGCACCGACGTGACCCCCTGCTGCGTCATCGGCTTCCCTCTGGGCGCCACCCCCCCCAACACCAAGGCCTTCGAGGCCGCCGAGGCCGTGGCCAACGGCGCCGGTGAGGTGGACATGGTGATCAACGTGGGCGCCGTCAAGTCCGGAGACTGGGCCCTGGTGGAGCGGGACATCGCCGCCGTGGTCACCGCCGTGGACGGCGAGGCCAAGGTCAAGGTCATCATTGAGACCTGCCTGCTCACCGACGAGGAGAAGGTCCTGGCCTGCCAGGCCGCCAAGCGGGTGGGCGCGGACTTCGTCAAGACCTCCACCGGCTTCTCCACCGGCGGCGCCACCGTTGCCGACGTGAAGCTGATGCGGCAGACCGTGGGCTCAGAGATGGGCGTCAAGGCCTCCGGCGGCGTGCGGAGCTACGAGGACGCCGTTGCCATGATCGAAGCCGGCGCGTCCCGCTTGGGCGCCTCCTCCGGCAAGGCCATCATCGAAGGCTGCAAGTAATCTGTTAAACTGTGCGGCGCGAAGGCGCCGCAAGCTGATATCAAAACGTGAAGGAGAAACAACAATATGAGAAATCCCATGATCGCCGGCAACTGGAAGATGAACAAGACCCCCGCTGAGACCTGGGCTCTGATCGAGGACCTGAAGAAGCTCGAAAACCGCAGCGGCGCGGAGGTGGTGGTCTGCCCCATGACGGTCTGCCTGTCCGCCGCCGCCGAGGCGCTGCAGGGCAGCCGGATCCACCTGGGCGCCCAGAACGTCCACTTTGCCGACAAAGGCGCCTACACCGGCGAATGCAACGCCGCCTCCTTGAAGGAGCTGGGCGTGGAGTACGTCATCATCGGTCACTCCGAGCGCCGCCAGTACTTCGCCGAGACCGACGTCACCGTGAACCAGCGGACCCTGAAGGCCCTGGAGGCCGGTCTGAAGCCCATCGTCTGCGTGGGCGAGAGCCTGGAGCAGAAGCAGCAGGGCATCACCAACGAGGTGGTCTGCATGCAGACCAAGGTGGCCCTTCTGAACGTGGGCGACAAGATCGACGACGTGGTCATCGCCTATGAGCCCGTGTGGGCCATCGGCACCGGCCTGACCGCCACCCCCGAGGACGCCAACGCCACCATCGCCGCCATCCGCGGCGCCGTGCGGGAGCTCTACGGTGAGGCCGCGGACCGGGTCCGCATCCTCTACGGCGGCTCCATGAACGACAAGAACGCCCATGATCTCATGGCCCAGCCCGAGATCGACGGCGGCCTGATCGGCGGCGCCTCCCTGGCGGCCGAAAAGTTCTCCGGCGTGATCAATTTCAACTGAGCTTAGGTCCGCAGCTTCAAGCCGCGTCTGCCCGGAGCAGGCGCGGCTTGCTTTTGATCCGCTACCCCAAGATTGACATTCCCCTCGCTTTGTGGTAAACTGAATACTATATGAAAAGGGTACATATGCTGTTTTGACCCAAAAGGAGTTGAAATCCATGAAAACACGGATCCTTGTGGCGGCCGTTGGACTGCCGCTTCTGCTGGTGATCGTGCTGGCGCTGCCCTCCGTGGCCACCGCGATTCTGGTGGCCGCCATGTCTATTCTGGCGGTCCATGAGCTGCTGATCGGCGCGGGCTTCTGCAAGCACGTTCGCATCTTCGCCCTGGCCTCCTGCATGGCCCTGGCGGTGAGCGTCTGGAGCTGGCTGAATCAGCCCAGGGCTTTGGGCATGATCGCCGTGCTGCTCTTCCTGGCGGCCCTGATCGGGGAGATGCTGGCGGCCCACGCCAGGCTGAGCTTTCAGACCGTCTGCGCCGCCATCTTTGCCGGGCTTGTGATCCCCTATCTGCTGGGGGCTTTGATCCGGCTGCGGATTCTGGAGCAGGGCAAGTTCTTCGTCATCGCGGCCTTCGTCCTCACCATGATCCCGGATTCCGGGGCCTACTTCGCGGGCCGGGCCTTCGGCAAGCACAAGCTCTGCCCCGTCATCAGCCCCCACAAGACCGTGGAGGGGGCCGTGGGCGGCGTGATCGCCACCGTGATCGGCATGCTGCTCTACGGCCTGATCCTGCAGCTGGCCTTTGCGTTCCGGGTCAACTATCTGCTCTGCGCGGTCTACGGGATCCTGGGAGCCGGGGCCTCCATGCTGGGGGATCTGGGCTTCTCCGTCATCAAGCGCCAGGCGGGCATCAAGGACTACGGCAGGCTGCTGCCCGGCCACGGCGGCATCCTGGACCGCTTCGACTCCACCACCGTTGTGGCCCCTCTGGTGGAGGCCCTGCTGCTCATCGCCCCGTTTGCGGTCAAGTAAGCGAAATTCAGGTGAACAAAATGACAAAAGTAATTTCCATTCTGGGCTCCACCGGCTCCATCGGTCGGCAGACCCTGGACGTGGTGCGGCATCTGCCCGTAAAGGTGGCCGCCCTCACCGCCGGAACCAACGCCCGGCGCATGGCGGAGCAGGTCCGGGAATTCCGGCCCCGGCTGGTCTCCATGGCCACGGAGGCTGCCGCAAAAGCCCTGCGGGAGCTTCTGCCGGAGCCTCGTCCTGAGATCCTTTGGGGCGAGGTGGGCCTGCTGGCCGCCTCCACGATTCCCGAGGCAGATACCGTCATCACCGCCGTGGTGGGGATGGTGGGACTCAAGCCCACCCTGGCCGCCCTGGAGCGGGGCAAGCGCATCGGCCTTGCCAACAAGGAAACCATGGTCTGCGCCGGCGAGCTGGTGATGCGGACCGCCGGAGCCCGGGGGGCCGAGATCATCCCCGTGGATTCCGAGCACTCCGCCATCTTCCAGTGCCTCATGGGCAGCCGGGGGCGGAAGGAGGTCAAGCGGGTCATTCTCACCTGCTCCGGCGGCCCCTTCTTCGGCAAGAGCAGGGAGGAGCTTCAAAACGTCACCCGGGACGACGCCCTGCGGCACCCCAACTGGAAAATGGGGGAGAAGATCACCGTGGACTGCGCCACCCTGATGAACAAGGGCCTGGAGGTCATCGAGGCCATGCGGCTCTATGAGCTGCCCCCGGAGCAGGTGGACGTGGTGATCCATCGCCAGTCCATCGTCCACTCCCTGGTGGAGTACGTGGACGGGGCCATGCTGGCCCAGCTGGGGGTGCCGGATATGCGGATTCCGATTCAATTAGCCCTGACCTATCCGAACCGGGTGGAGAATCCCGCCCCCGGCCTGGATCTGCTGTCCTGCCCGCCTCTGAGCTTCGCGGCCCCGGACCCCGTCGCCTTCCCGTGCTTCGCCATTGCCCGGGCTGTGGCCGGACAGGGAGGCAGCGCCTGCGCCGTCATGAACGGAGCCAACGAGGTCGCCGTGGCGAAGTTCCTGCGGCGGGAGATCGGCTTCTACGACATCCCCGCCCTGGTGCAAA
>CAMNHH010000118.1 GCA_946539175.1 uncultured Clostridia bacterium
GTGACAGGGCACCGCTATCTCCCCGGCTAGTGCGACCTTGTCACAGGCCGGTACGGTCGTGACAAGCCTATATTCTATTGTACACGAGTTTGTGGCATTTTGCAAGGGGCAATCTCGCGTGTTCGGGCGATGGGAGCTCTCCCCTCAGTCCAGCTTGGTCTCGATGAAGTCCGCCAGCTCGCCGATGGTCAGGATCTTGCTCTCCGGCTCCAGATCCACGCCCAGCTCCGCCTCCAGCTCCATCATCATCTCGACGGTGTCCAGAGAATCCAGGTGCAGGCTCTCAAAGGTGGTATCCCGGTCCAGCTCCTCGGCGGGTATATCCAGCTCCTTGGAAAGATAATCAATCAATTTTTCCAGCATACGAACGCCTCCATGTGATTCATTCGGTACGCAGTGCCAAAGTGACGCTTCATACTATCATGTATCATACAGATTTTTTTCCGCTTGTCAAGAAAAATTTTTGTGAACGGGCGGGAACGGGCCGGCAGATTGCCGGCGCTGCGGGGGCCTTCCGCGACGGGGCTTACTGCTCCGGGTCGAATCTGATGGGGAGGCTCCGCTCCGGATTCTCGTAGATCACGACGTCCGGGTCCACCAGCTCGAGATACTCCTCAAAGATATGGGGCCCCTTGAGATTGTAGCGGTGGATGAAGGTGACTTCGCTGAAATGGTCCAGGAAGAAGCACTCCTTATTGATCAGATAGCTGTCGTGGATCACCAGCAGCTTGGGCAGCTCGGGATGCGACGGGTTGACATAATGCGTGCGATAGCTCTCCTTCTCCGGGAAGCGCAGGGTCTGCCGCAGCCACTCCGGGTGCTCCTCAGATTCCGTATGGCGCCGGGTGTAGAGCGGCACGTCCTCGTCGATGGGAAAATGGGAGGTCTGCAGCGAATCCTTGTGGGTCGTTGTGATCGTAAATTCCGAGCGCTCCAGGGGCGGAATCTCCGGGTGCCGCTGCCGCAGCAGCTCCAGAACGGCCTGCACGGTCACGAAGGCGCCGTTGTCGTTCCAGTGACCGGCGTCGTACTTCACGTTGGCCACCTGGGTATGCTGCTTGGCTTCCTTCAGGGTATCCAGGGCATAGAACCAGTCCACGTCCGTCCGGGACAGGGCCTCCAGCAGCTGGTCCGTGCGGGACACTGTACCGTACACGTTATAACCGTCGGGAAAATACTCCGAATAGACCGTCTTCTTGTCGGGGATCAGGGTATACCAAAACTCCGCGCCGCTGGCGTGGGCCATGTCGCTGAACTGCTGCAGCCAGCCCACAAAGTGCTCCGTCCATTCCGGGTCCAGGTTCAGATGCTGGTAGTCCGCCAGGTAATTGTCCGTGGCCTGGAAGACGTAGCCCTCCTTCCCGTACATATATATGGGGTGGTCCATCAGGCCGAAGAGCCGGTCGTTCAGCCGGACGTAGAGATCCAGGGCCGGTTCCCGGAAGCCGATCCGCATATTCAGATATTCCTCCATCTGACCGATCCGCTCCCGGATCGGCACGGAGGCGGACCAGTCGATCTCCGGCAGATAGCTGTTGTCCAGCTCCGAGCTCTGGTTCTTCTTGAAGTTGGTCAGTGTCAGGGGGAGCAGCAGCAGAAGCACGAAGGCCCCGCAAAACAGGATATCCAATATCTTCTTCATCTGCCGGCCCTCCTCAGAAGCGGAAATAGATAAAGGGATTATAGGTGCTGTTGGAGATAAAGAGGAAGCACAGGACCAGCAGGCCGACGGCGATCAGGCGGCGGCAGATCAGGGCAGGCGTCCGTTCCAGGGCCCGATCCAGCTTCGGGCTCCGTTTTTGCAGCAGCTGACGCCAGGGGACGCAGAGCAGGCACGCCGCCAGCAGGACGAACAGCGTCCGGCGGTCCAGGTACCAGCTCAGATTGTAGCGGACGAAGTCCGGTCTGCTGAAGCCGAAGAGCACCTTGATATACGCCCAGGTCTCGCTCAGACTGACGATGCGGAACAGGGTCCAGCCCAGCACCGCCACCAGCATGGTATAGAGCCACTTCAGCGCCGCGGGGAGCTTCACCCGGCCCAGAGGATGCCGCTTGAAGAATCGCTCCAGCAGAATGAAGCCGCCGTGCCAGAGACCCCAGACCAAAAAGCCGAAGGCCGCCCCGTGCCAGATGCCCGTGGCCAGGAAAACCACGAAGAGATTGAAATACACGTTGCCCCGGCGGCTGCCCCCCAGCGGAATGTACAGATAGTCCCGGAACCACTGGGACAGGGAAATGTGCCAGCGCCGCCAGAATTCCGTGATGCTGGTGGAGATATAGGGATAGTTGAAGTTCTCCTGGAACTCAAAGCCGAACATCCGGCCCAGGCCGATGGCCATCTGGGAATAGCCCGCGAAATCGAAAAACAGCTGCAGGCTGTAACAGACGGAGCCCAGCCAGGCGATGGGGGCGTCGATCATGCCGCTGTTCTCCACCATGATCAGATCCACGGTCCGACCCAGCAGATTGGCCAACAGGACTTTTTTGGAAAGGCCCCAGATAAAGGTCTCCACGCCCCGGGCAAACTGGGCGGGGCTGTGGGTCCTGCCCCGGAGATAGGGCTGGATGTCGTGGTAGCGGACGATGGGACCGGCGATCAGTTGGGGGAACATGGCAATATACAGGGCCAGATCAATGAAGTTCCGCTGAACGACCCAGCTGCTCTCCTGCTCCGGCTGCTCCCGGTACACGTCGATCACGTACGACAGGCCCTGGAACGTGAAGAAGGATATGCCGATGGGCAGCGCGATCTCCCGGATTGTGATGGTCCTGGACAGCAGCATCCCCAGGGATTGGACCAAAAAGCCGAAGTATTTGAAATACAGCAGCAGCCCCAGATTGAACAGCACGGCCAGGGTCAGCAGCAGTCTGCTTTTGCGGCCCCGGAGGGTCTGTCGGTGCAGTAGCAGGCCGAAGCTGTAATTCACCACGATGGATAACAGCATCAGGAACACATACTTCGGCTCGCCCCAGGCGTAAAACACCAGGGAGCTCAGAAGCAGCAGGGTGTTTTTCCACCGCATGGAGGGAACGCAGTAATAGAGCAGAATGGTAATGGGAAGAAAGGCGGTGAGAAACACCAGCGAACTGAAAACCATAGCTTGTCCTCGTACTCTTTTTTTATTCCGCCGCCGGGGACGGGCCGTTTCGTGCCCTCCCCGGCCCGGAGGCTCAGCTCAGAAAATCCTTCAGGATCTTGGAGCGGGAGGGGTGGCGGAGCTTCCGCAGGGCCTTGGCCTCGATCTGGCGGACCCGCTCCCGGGTCACGTCGAACTCCTTGCCCACCTCCTCCAGGGTGTGGGCCCGGCCGTCCTCCAGGCCGAAGCGCAGACGCAGCACCTTGTTCTCCCGGGGGCTCAGGGTCTGCATCACCTCGGTGAGCTGCTGACGGAGCATATTATAGGAGGCGGACTCGGCGGGCTCCGCCACCTCGCCGTCCGGGATGAAGTCCCCCAGATGGCTGTCGTCCTCCTCGCCCACGGGGGTCTCCAGGGAGACGGGATCCTGGGCGATCTTCATGACCTCCGCGATCTTCTCCTCGGAGATGCCAAGGGTCCGGCTGATCTCGGAGAGGGTGGGCTCCCGGCCCAGCTCCTGCACCAGCGCCCGGGAGGTGCGGGAGACCCGGTTGATGGTCTCCACCATGTGGACAGGGATGCGGATGGTGCGGGCCTGGTCCGCCACGGCCCGGGTGATGGACTGGCGGATCCACCAGGTGGCGTAGGTGGAGAATTTGTAGCCCTTGGTGTAGTCGAACTTTTCCACAGCCTTCAGAAGGCCCATGTTGCCCTCCTGGATCAGATCCAGGAGCTGCATGCCCCGGCCCAGATAGTGCTTGGCCACGGAGACCACCAGCCGCAGGTTGGCCTCCACCATGCGCTTCTTGGCGCTCTCATCCCCCTCGGAGATCTTCTTGGCCAGCTCCAGCTCCTCCTCCGCGCTCAGCAGGGGGATCTTGCCGATCTCCTTCAGGTACATACGGACAGGATCGGTGGTGGCGGCCTCCTCCACGGAGGAATCGGGAGACTCCAGCTCCTCCGGAAGCTGCTCGTCCAGGTTCAGCAGCTCCGCGTCGGAGGGCAGCAGATCCTCGGCGGCCTCGATGATCTCCGCCACGTCGGATACGTCGATCTCGATGCCCGCCTTTTCCAGGGCGTCGTAGATCTGCTCGGTCTGCTTCTCGTCGGCGTCGATGGCGTCCAGGGTGGCCAGAAGCTGCTTGGAGCTGACCTTCCCCTCCTTCTTGCCGGTCTCGATCAGGCTCTTGAGTCTTTGCTGGAGTGTTTCGTTCTGTTCCACGTTACATACCTCCATATCCTTTGTTTTTCTTCAGAGTCCGGGAAAACGCCAACAGGTCGGCGTCGCTGTTGCTCTCGTTCTTCTTGCGGTGCTCCTCCAGGATCACGGCCACGCAGTCGGTGAAGGCCCGCTCGTCGTTGACCCGGTCGAAGCGCCGGGAGATGGCGCTGAGCTGGCTGCTCTCCTCCGGGCTGAAGTCCTGCAGGGCCCCCAGGCTCGCCCGCAGGCCCTGCCGGTGCAGCTGCCGCAAAGCGTCGAAGGCCCGGCCCAGGAAGGCCACGGAGAAGGCCTCTCCCGTCAGCTCCCCCGCCTGATCCAGCAGGGCGGGCTCCAGCAGGGCCAGACCTATGACGGCCTCCTCCGCGGCGGCGGAGCGGGTGTTGGTGTATTCGCTCCGCAGCCTCCGGTCCGCGGGCAGCTTGGCGGCGGCGGGCGCCAGGTCCTGCCGCTCCTTCTGCTTCTTCTCCCGCCAGAGCCGCTTCTTGAAGGCCTTGCCAACCTCCAGCAGCATGGCGTCCTTGGAGATGCCCGCGGCCTTGGCGGCCCGGTCGGCGTAGATCTCCCGCTCCACGGCGCTTTTGAAGCCGGAGATCAGCTCCGCCGCCTGGGCGGTGAACTCCACCCGCTGCTCGTCCTTGCTGAGATCAAACTGCTTCTGCAGGGAGAGCAGTCGGTAGTCCGCCTGGTTTTCGGAGCCCTGGATCAGCACCTCAAAGGGATCGGCGCCGAATTTGTGCAAAAACTCGTCGGCGTCCTTGGCGTCGTGGAGCTGCAGGATCTTCACCCTGACCCCGGCCCGGCCGAACATCTGAATGGCCCGCTGGGTGGCGTTCTGGCCTGCGGCGTCGTTGTCGTAGGTCATGATGACCTGGTCGGTGTACTTGCTGATGATGTTCACCTGGTCCTCCGTCAGGGCGGTGCCCTGGGAGGCCACGGCGCAGTCGAAGCCGAACTGGTGGCAGGCGATGGCGTCCATGGGTCCCTCGCAGAGGATGATATAGGGCCGCTTGGACTTCTTGGCCAGGTTCATGGCGTAGAGAAACTTCCGCTTGGAGAAGATCAGGGTCTCGGTGGGGTTGATATACTTGGCCTTGGCGTCCTTGTCCAGGGCCCGACCCGCGAAGCCGATGATATTGCCCCGCAGGTCGATCTGGGGGAACATGACCCGGTTGCGGAAGCGGTCATAGACATTTTGGGGGTTCTTCGGGGAGACGGCGGCCAGATTGGCGGCCACCAGCTCCTCCCGGCTGTAGCCCTTCCGCTCCATGGCGGGGATCAGGGCGTGGTAGTCGTCGGGGGCGAAGCCCATGCCGAACTTCACCACGGTCTGCCAGTCCAGGCCCCGCTTCACCAGGTAGGCCCGGGCGGCCTTGCCGGCGTCGGATTTCAGCATATCGTGATAGAACTTAGCGGCGTCCTTACAGAGCCTCCAGAGCCGCTCCTGTTCTTTATACTGGCTCTGGTACTGCTCGTCCTCCGGGACCTCCAGATTCACCCGCTTGGCCAGAAAGCGCACCGCGTCGGGATAGGACAGGCCCTCGATCTCCATGATGAAGTTGATGACCCCGCCGCCCTTGTGGCAGCCGAAGCAATAGTACATCTGCTTGTTGGGGGCCACGGAGAAGGAGGCGGTCTTCTCCCCGTGGAAGGGGCAGAGGCCGAAGTAGTTGGCGCCGCTGCGCTTGAGCTGCACGTATTGGCCCACCACCTCGTCAATGGGGTTGCGGGCGATCAGCTCGTCGATAAATGCGGCGGGAAATGGCACGGGGTTCACCTCCTTTGCAATTGAAAATTGATAATTGAAAATTGAAAATTAAGTCTGAAAATCAGCGCGGTTTTCGGTTTTTCAGCAGACGTTTTCTGTAGGGCCAGGCGGCGAAGAGCGCGAGGCTAAGGATCTGGAGCACTCCAATGATCCAGAACCAGGGATGCAGGCTTATCAATATGATCGCCACAGCGAGAAGCAGAAGCGCAAAGCACAGGATTCGGATGCTTCCGACGTTGTTTGGATTTGGGTCGTACCGGTTCAAAAAAGCCAAAACGAAAAACCCAGCGGATGTAATCAAGGCAGATCGTTTCTTCTCATGAAGCAGTCCGCCGACCAGCAGGTCAGCGCTGATACAAAGGCAAATCAACATCAAAAAACGCTGGCGGTGCTTCAATTCTGTTCCGTTGTACTTGGGCAACGTCCACCGGGTTTTTGACCTGGTAAGAACCACCGCATGATTCTAAGCATTTCAATTGGCAATTTGAAACACACCGATGTTTTCAATTTGCCAGTCCGGGATGCGAGTGGGCCGATGTGGGCATACTTCGTGACTCTTCGAGTTCGGC
>CAMNHH010000119.1 GCA_946539175.1 uncultured Clostridia bacterium
GCAGGACCTCGTCCAGGGTGGAGATCAGCTGCTGGTTGGTGTGCTGCAGGGTCTCGATGTCCACGATGGCCCGCTCGGACTCCTTGGCGGTTTCAACGGTGGCCATCTTCAGCTTGTCGGCGTTCTTCTTCAGCAGCTCGTTGGTCATATCGGTCACCGCCTTCTGGGCCTCCATGGCCTGCTGGCTGTGGCTCAGACCCAGGGCCAGCACCATCTGGCTCTTCCACAGGGGGATGGTGTTCACCAGGGAGGATTGGATTTTTTCGGACATCAGGGTGTCGTTGTTCTGCAGCAGCCGGATCTGGGGTCCCATCTGGATGGAGACCATCCGGGTCAGCTCCAGGTCGTGGAGCTTCTTCTCGAAGCGCAGGCACATGGCGTCGTAGTCGTTGGCCTTCTGGGCGTCCTCCGCCAGGCCGGTGCGCTCCGCCTTGGCCCGCAGCTCCACCAGGGTGGTGGCCCGCTCCTGGGCCAGCTTTTCCTTGCCGGCCAGGATATACATGGTCAGCTGCTTGTAGTAGTCCAGGTTCTTGTCGTACATCTGGTCCAGCACCACCACGTCCTTCATCAGGGTCCGCTGGTGCTCCTCCAGCTCGTGGGAGATCTTGTTGACGTTGACCTCGGCCTTGCTGTAGCGGGCCTTCAGGGTCTCGATGCCGGTGCCCGCCTTCTTGAACAGGCCCAAAAAGCCCTTCTTGTCCTCCTCGGCGTTGAAGCCCTTCAGCTCCACCACCAGAGAGCCGATCATGTCGCCCACCTCGCCCAGGTCCTTGGTGCGGACGGCAGCCAGAGCGGAGTCGGAGAAGTCCGCCACGTTCTTCTGGGCGCCGGCGCCGTACTCCAGGGAGAGGTTGGGGTTGGTGATGTCGATCTTCTGGGCGAAATCATGGACGATCTTCTGCTCCGCCTCGGTGAGCATGGAGTAGTCGGGGCCGGCCTCCGGCACGGGGGGCTCCGGCTCCTTGGGGGTCAGCTCCAGGGTGGGCACGGGCTCCAGCTCCGGCACGGCGGCGGCTTCCGCGTCCAGCACGGGGGTCTCGGCCAGCTTTTCCTTGTTCTCAAACTTCAGTTCGGGGATCGTATCCATTCCAGTTTCCTCCTATGATTCTATGATGACGTACTGTCGATGGGTCTTTGGGTTGACGTTTTGTTTATTGAAATACAAAGAGCAGGATCGCGGCGAACACGACCAGCCCGATCGCGAACCACAGCAGATATTTCTTCGCGCTGGGCACGGAGCTCGTCATTTTGTCCGTTTCCGGGTGCTCCTCGGCGGTGGGATGATAGATGGTAACCTCGGAGTGGAGAGCGCCCTCCCGCCCCACGGGCATGGTGGGCTTGGGCTTCTGGGCGGTCGGTATGAAGGCCATTTCAAGCAGCTCCTTTCCTGTCAAAAATGTGTTCTGTATTATTTTATCGCAAAAGCCGTCATAAGTCAAGAATTGCGGCGTTGACTTCATGAGAAAACTTCGGTATAATGAAGGGAGAATTCTGTCTGGAGGTACCCTGAAATGGTCAAAGTCGCCCCATCCATTCTGTCCGCCGATTTCGTCAACCTGGAGCGGGATATCCGCAGACTCGACCCCGACGGGGCCGATTACGTCCATGTAGACGTGATGGACGGCAATTTTGTTCCCAATATCACCATCGGCATTCCGGTAACGGCGGCCATCAAGGGGATCTCGCCCCTGCCTCTGGACGTGCACCTGATGATCGAGCGTCCCCTGCGCTACGTGGAGGACTTCTGCAGGGCCGGGGCGGACATTCTCACCCTCCACGTGGAGTCCGATCTCCCCGCCAACACCCTGGCCGCCCTGGAGAAGATCCGGGCCCTGGGGGTCCGGGCGGGCCTTTCCGTGAAGCCCAACACCAGGGCCGAGGCGGTGCTGCCCTTTTTGGAGCTCTGCGACCTGATCCTGGTCATGACCGTGGAGCCCGGCTTCGGCGGCCAGCGCTTCATGACGGACATGATGCCCAAGCTGAAGACCATCCGGGGCTGGATCGACGAGAAGAATCCCGGCTGCGAGCTGGAGGTGGACGGGGGCATCAACGAGAAGACCGGCAGGATCTGCGTGGAAAACGGCGCCAACGTGCTGGTGGCCGGCAGCGCCTGGTTCAAGAACCCCGACCCCGCCGCCTTCGCCCGGGCTCTGAAAGGCTGAGAAGCGCAAAATGCAAGACGCGAAACCGAATCGTGAAGCGGGTCAGCAGACACTTCATGTTCTGTACTGGGACCGCTCCATCCTGGTCTGTGAAAAGCCGACGGACTGTCTTTCCGAGCCGGGGCCGGGAAGGAATCTGCCCGAGCTGGCGGGTCAATGGCTGGCCGCCCGGGGAGAGAACCCCGCGGTCCGCACCGTCCACCGGCTGGACAAGGCTGTGGGGGGTCTCACGGTGCTGGCCCGGAGCCAGAAGTCCGCGGCCTCTCTGATCGCCCAGATCGCCGCCCACGCCGTCGAAAAGGAGTATCTGGCGGTTCTGCGGGGCGTTCCCCGGCAGGAGGAGGCCACGCTGGAGGATCTGCTCTTCCACGACAGCCGGACCAACAAGACCTTCGTGGTGACCCGGCCCCGGAAGGGGGTCCGGGAGGCGAAGCTCTCCTATCGGGTCCTGGGCCGGGCGGAGCATGAAGCCGGCCCCCTGACCCTGGTGCGGGTGAAGCTCCACACGGGCCGCACCCACCAGATCCGGGCCCAGTTCTCCCACCGGGGCCTGCCCCTGCTGGGGGATATCCGCTACGGCAGCAAGGCCGCCCACGGGCCGGCCCTGTTCTCCTGCTTTCTGGCCCTCGACCACCCGGAAAGCGGGAAACGACTGAAATTTGAAATCAACCCCAGTGGAGCTCCCTGGGATCTCTTTGAACTCTGAACCATATACACACAGGAGGTCTGCATCATGATCAACCAAGCAATTGCTTCTCTCGTCCAATACGCCGTCAACAGGGGCCTCATAGAAGAGGACGACCGGGTCTGCGCCGTCAACGCCCTGCTGGAGCGGATGAAGCTGGACAGCTTCGAGGCTCCGGCCCAGCTTCTGGACAAGCCCGTGCACGAGCTGCTGGACATCCTCACCGACGACGCCGCAGCCCGGGGCCTCTGCGAGGACGACCCCGTCTGCCGGGATCTGTTTGACACCGGCCTGATGGGCTGTCTGATGCCCAGGCCCTCCGAGATGCGCCGGACCTTCCGCCGTCTGCTGGCGGAGGACCCCAGGAAGGCCACTGACTGGTACTACGCCATGAGCGGGGCCAGCAACTATATCCGCTGGGACCGTATCCGCCGCAACATGGTCTGGAAGGCCCCCACGGAGTACGGCGAGCTGGACATCACCGTGAATCTCACCAAGCCCGAAAAGGCCACCACCACCGGCGCCGCCTTCAAGGCCGCGAAGCAGGCCGCCGCCGCCTATCCCAAGTGCCTGCTCTGCGTGGAGAACGAGGGCTACGCGGGCCGATACAATCACCCGGCCCGGCAGAATCACCGGATCATGCCCTTTACGCTGGACGGGGAGCCCTGGTTCCTCCAGTATTCCCCCTACGTCTACTACAACGAGCACTGCATCGCCTTCTCCGGGCGGCACTACCCCATGACTGTGGACGGCCACTCCATCCGGCAGCTGCTGGACTTTGTGACGGTCTTCCCCCACTACTTCATGGGCTCCAACGCGGACCTGCCCATCGTGGGCGGCTCCATCTTCACCCACGCCCACTTCCAGGGGGGGCGCTACGACTTCGCCATGGCCAAGGCCCCCATTGAGACGCCCCTGGTGTTCAAGTGCTTCGAGGATCTGGAGGCGGGCATCGTCAAGTGGCCCATGAGCGTCATCCGGCTCCGGGGCGCCGACCGGGAACGGGTGGCGGCCCTGGGGGAGAAGATTTTGAAATGCTGGCGGAGCTATACCGACGAGGCGGCGTACATCTTTGCCGAGACCGATGGGACGCCCCACAGCACCATCACCCCCATCGCCCGCCGCAGAGGCGCGGACTACGAGCTGGATCTGGTGCTTCGCAACAACATCACCACGGAGGAGCTCCCCCTGGGCGTCTACCATCCCCATCCGGAGCTGCACCACATCAAGAAGGAAAACATCGGCCTGATCGAGGTCATGGGCCTGGCGGTGCTGCCCCCCCGGCTGAAGCGGGAGCTGGCCCGGCTGGCGGAGCTGCTGGTCTCCGGCGGGGACCTGCGGGCCGACGAGCTGACGGAAAAGCACGCCGACTGGGCCGAGGAGCTGAAAACCCGCTATACCTTCACCGCCGGGAACGTGGACAAGATCCTCCGGGACGAGGTGGGCGTGGTCTTCTCCAAGGTGCTGGAGCACGCCGGCGTCTACAAGCGCAGCCCCGAGGGCAAGGAGGCCTTCCTGCGCTTCATCGCCGCGGTAAACGCCTGAGCCAAAGCTTCCCCTTCGGGGGGAAGGCAATTACTTGAACGCTATGGGAAAATTTGAAAAGAAAAAACAAAACGATTTTGAGGACATCCAGAACGTCTTTGCCAAGCGCGACCGCGAACGGGCGGAGCGGATGCGGGAGGAGCCCGCGCCCCAGGAGCCCCTGACGCCGCCCCGGCGGATCCGGCAGGACGCGGGCTACAGCGTGGACAGCATGCGGGAGCTCCACGAGGGCCGGGCTGTCTACGAGGAGCAGCCTCAGTATGTGGAAAGCAGCGCCGTTCGGAGTCCCCGGGAGCCCGGCTTCGACGGGGGCGGCGCCTTTGAACAGCCCCGCCGAAAAAAGCGGAAAAAGCACCGCTTCCTGCGGGGGCTTCTGAAGGCTGCGGCAGTCCTGCTGATTCTGATCATTCTGGGAGGCGCGGCCTCCGTGCTCTTTGCCAGGATGCCGGAGACAAACGCCCCCATCGGTCCCCGGAAGGACGGCTGCTGCACGGTGCTGCTCTGCGGCACCGACGAGGCCGGCGCCCGCACCGACACCATGCTGCTGCTCTACCTGGACCGGAACGGGAAAAACGCCCGGCTTTTGAGCATTCCCCGGGACACCATGGTGAACCGCAGCAGCGGCGACTATAAGCTGAACGGGGCCTATTGGGCCAACGGCGGCGCCCAGGGCGACAAGGAGCAGGGCATGAGCGTCCTTCTGGACTACGTGAAGGACCTGGTGGGCTTCCGGCCCGACGGCTATATGCTCATCGACCTGAACTGCTTCGAGGATCTGGTGGACGCCATGGGCGGCGTCACCTTTGAGGTGCCCATGGATATGGAGTACAACGATCCCACCCAGGACCTTTACATCAATCTGAAGCAGGGCACCCAGAAGCTCAACGGCCAGGAGGCCATGTGGCTGGTGCGCTTCCGCAGCGGCTACGCCATGGCGGATCTGGAGCGGGTCCGGGTCCAGCGGGACTTTTTGAAGGCCGCAGTCAGCCAGTGGAAGTCCATCACCCGCCTGCCCCGGGCGCCCTACGCGGCCCTGCTGCTGATGCAGAACACAGAGACCGACCTGAGCTGGCGCAATCTGTGCTGGGTGGCCCTGACCCTGGTCCGCTGCGGCAGCGGTCTGGAGAGCGACACCCTCCCCGGCGAGCCCGCCTGGGTGGGTGGCGGCGCCTACTACGTCCAGCACCGGCAGGAGACCGCCGCGCTGGTCAACGAGAAGTACAATCCCTACGAAAAGGAGATCACCGCCGAGGACCTGCATCCCTACGGGTACTGAGCCGCAGGGTCGTACACCGGCCGACAACAATTTAGAATTGAAACTGGAGAATTGAAACTTGCGGTATCGTTCAAATTGTCATTTGAACGATAAAAATGAAAGAAAACGGTTCCGAATCGATTCTTTTCCCGTTTTCAAAATGGAAATTTTGAAAACACCCTTCATTTTCAATTTTCCACTTTCCATGATCAATTTACAATGATTCCTGTCTCTCAAGGAGAAAGCATATGTCAATGTTTGTAACTCTGGACAACGGCGCCCCTGACAACGCGGCCGCGCGCGACCCAAGAGAACGCCGCTGTTACGAATTTTTAGACCGGCTGGGGGTCCCCTACCGCCGGGCGGACCACGAGCCCGCCGCCACGATGGAGCTGTGCCGGGAAATTGAGCGCTCTCTGGGCTGCCCCATCTGCAAAAATCTGCTGCTGACCAACCGGCAGCAGACCGACTTCTATCTGCTCCTCATGGAGGGGGACAAGCTTTTCAAAACCAAATACCTCTCCAAGGCCCTGGGCTGCGCCCGGCTGAGCTTCGCCACAGACGAGCAGATGCTTGAATTAGTTGACATAACTCCCGGCTCTCTCTCGGTCCTGGGTTTGATGAACGACCCGGAGAAAAAGCTTCGTCTGGTCATCGACAGGCCCGTGCTGGAGCAGCCGGAGATCGGCTTCCACCCCTGCCTGAACACCTCCACCCTGGCCGTCAGTATGGGGGACTTCACCGGCACGATCCTCCCCGCCCTGGGCCACGAACCGACCGTGGTGGAGCTGCCGACAGA
>CAMNHH010000120.1 GCA_946539175.1 uncultured Clostridia bacterium
CCCGGAAGGTGGGGCCGAAGGTGTAGATGTTGCGGAAGGCCATGGCAAAGGTCTCACCGTTGAGCTGGCCGGAGACGGTCAGCAGGGTGGGCTTGTTGAAGAAGTCCTTGGAATAATCCACGGAGCCGTCTTCCAGCCGGGGCGGGTTGTTGATGTCCAGGGTGGTGACCTGGAACATGGCGCCGGCGCCCTCGCAGTCGGAGCCGGTGATCAGGGGGGTGTGGACGTAGACGAAGTCCCGCTCCTGGAAGAATTTGTGGATGGCGTAGGCGATCAGGCTCCGCACGCGGAACACCGCCTGGAAGGTGTTGGTCCGGGGCCGCAGATGGGTCACGGTCCGCAGATACTCCAGGGTGTGGCGCTTGGGCTGGATGGGGAAGTCGGGGGTGGAGGGGCCCTCCACCGTGACGGCCTGGGCCTGGATCTCAAAGGGCTGCTTGGCGTCGGGGGTCAGCTCCACTCTGCCCTCCACGATCAGGGCCGCGCCGATGTTGATCTTGGAGATGTCCGCGAAATTCTCCATGGCGTCGGTGATGACCACCTGCACCGGCTGGAAATAGGTGCCGTCGGAGAGCATGATGAATCCGAATGCCTTGGATGCTCTGCGGTTTCGCACCCAGCCCCCCAGCTTGACGGTCTGACCGGCATAGCGTTCCGCGTCGCGATAGAGCTCCCGAAGGGTGAGTAAGGATTCCATAGTTCATTCCCGCTTTCTTTTTTAGCTAAGTGCCACATATTATAGCACACTCTTTTTCGTTCCGCAAGTGCCATCCTCCCATTTTCTTGGGGACTTTCGGAATATTTCCGGGGCGGGGGTCCCCGGATACAAAAAATACGGCCCTGCGCTTGACATTCCAAAATCAGAGAATTAAAATAGAAACAAAGGGCAGGCAAGGGGTCCTGTCCATCTGAAAGAAGAAAGGAGAACCGTAAATGAAGCTGAAAAAATCCATTGCGCTGCTGCTCTGCGTGCTGCTTCTGGTGACGCTGCTTCCTGTCTCGATGATCCCGACGGCCTCCGCCGCGGGCGTCAACGGATACTACAACGTCTCCTATCTGGAGGACTACGCTGCGGCGGCCTACGGCGAGGAGGGCCTCGGCGCGGTCTATACCCCGCAGGCCACCACCTGGAAGCTGTGGTCCCCAACGGCCAAGCACGTCCAGCTCCGCCTCTACGCCACTGGCTCCGACGAGGAGCCCGGCGCCGCCCTGCTCGGCACCTACGACATGGAGAAGAACGGCGTCACCGGCGTCTGGTCTCTGACCCTGGAGGGCGACTACAAGAACGTCTACTACACCTACCTTGTCACCGCCCGGGGCGTGACCCACGAGACCCGGGACGTCTACGCCAGGGCCGCCGGCGTCAACGGCTACCGCTCCATGGTCGTAGACCTGGACGATACCGATCCTGCAGGCTGGGAGCAAGACGCCCACGTCCTGCCCGCCGAGAGCACCGACGCAGTGATCTGGGAGGTCCACGTGCGGGACTTCTCCATCTCCGAGAGCTCCGGCGTCTCTGCGTCAAACCGCGGCAAGTATCTGGCCTTCACCGAGGACGACACCGTGCTTCCCGGCGATGCCGATGAGACCTCCACCTGCGTCAACTACCTCAAGGAGATGGGCGTCAACACCGTCCACCTGCTGCCGGTCTACGACTTCGGCTCCGTGGACGAGACCGTCACCGACGATCCCGCCAACCGGAACTGGGGCTACGATCCCATCAACTACAACGTCCCGGAGGGCTCCTATTCCACGGATCCCTACGACGGCAACACCCGGATCACCGAGTTCAAGCAGATGGTCCAGGCCCTGCATCAGGCGGGCATCAGCGTGGTGATGGACGTGGTCTACAACCACACCTTCGACATCGACACCCACGAATACGGCCACAAGCTGCTCTACAACAATGCCTTCAACGAATCCGTCCCCGGCTACTACTTCCGCATGTCCGGCCCAACCTCCTGGTACAACGGCTCCGGCTGCGGCAACGTGACCGCCTCCGATAAGCTGATGTTCCGGAAGTACATGATCGAGTCCGTCCGCTACTGGGCGGAGGAGTACCACATCGACGGCTTCCGCTTCGATCTGATGGGCTGCCACGACGTGGAGACCATGAACCTGATCCGGGCCGAGCTGGACGGCCTGGATAACGGGGAGGGCCGGAAGATCCTGATGTACGGCGAGCCCTGGACCGGCGGCGACGCCGGCATCGCCAACGGCTGCACCCAGGACAACGCCCGGACCTACGGGCTGAACGACCGCATCGGCCTGTTCTGCGACTGGATGCGGGACGCAATCAAGGGTAATCCTGACGGAGACGGCATCGGCTGGATCCAGGGCGATACCACCCAGGCCTCCGCGGTCTACGGCGGCCTGTCCGCCAACGACGGACGGCTCTCCGCCCGCTCCCAGACCGTCACCTACGCCGACGCCCACGACAATCTGATCCTCTGGGACAAGATCGTCAAGTCCAACGGCGGCAGCAACTACGCAGACTACAGCAACCAGACCTGGATCAAGCAGCTGAATCTTGCAAAGACCATCGTGCTTATGTCCCAGGGCATGGCCTTCAACGTGGGCGGCACCGAGTTTGCACGCTCCAAGCAGGGCGACCACAACAGCTACAACGCGGCGGATTCCGTCAACGCCATCGATTGGAACGTCCGCAAGACCAACGCAGCCCTGGCGGACTACTACAAGGGCCTGATCCAAATCCGCGAGGCTTTCTCGCCCATCACCGATCCCACCAACGAATACACCAAATATAATCTGGAGGGCAGCGGCAACAGCTGCATCGCCATCCGCATCCCCAACAGCGCGGAAGGGGAGTGGAAGAATCTGATTCTGATCCTGAACGACGCTTCTTCCTCCGCCGCCGTGACCCTGCCTGAGGGCAGCTGGACCCTGATCGCCGATGGCACGCAGGCCGGTCTGACCAGCCTCGGCACGGCCTCCGGGACCTATACCGTCCCCGCCTACGGCTCCGCCATCCTGGTGAACGACACGGAAATCGAGGCCCCCGCCCCCGAGACCGACGAAGATCTCTACCTGGTGGGTTACATCAATGGTGCGGATTACGGCTGCGAGGCCGACGCCAACAACAAGGGGATCTACAAGTTTGTCAATGGCAGTCTCAAGGCCACCTTCACCCAGGACAGCTACGTCTACCTCAAGACCGGCGACAACAGCAAGTGGTATATGACCGACGGCTGGCTGGGCACCGACGTGAGCTCCGCCACCTTATACAACATCGATACGCTGAACGGCAACGGCAACAAGCTCTTCGTTCCCGGCGGCGTGGAAGTCACGTTCACGCTCACCGAGGGCGAGAACGACAGCTACGTCCTGTCCTATACCTACGAGGGCGAGCTGCCGGAACCCGCTGCCCCGGATTACTATCTGATCGGCTACATCAACGGGGAAGACCACGGCTGCGAGAGCGACTGGCAGAACCTGGGCGAGTACAAGTTCGTGGACGGCACGTTGACCGCCAGCTTCACCCAGGACAGCTACGTCTTCGTCAAGACCGGCGACAACGCCAAGTGGTATATGACCGACGGCTGGCTGGGAGATTCCGTCACCTCCGCGACACTCTACAACACCGCAAGTCATACCTTTGCCAACGGCAGCAACAAGCTCTTCGTCCCCGGCAACACCCAGCTCACCTTCACCCTCACCGAGGGCGAAGACGACACCCTGACCCTCTCCTACACCGCGGGCAGCAGAGCCATGCGGGATCCCACCGAGTACTATCTCTTCGGCTATATCAACGGGGCGAACTACGGCGAGGGTGACACGGATTGGCAGACCCTCGGGGAATACAAGATCGAGAACGGGACTCTGACCACCTCCTTTGCCTCAGACAGCTATGTCGGTGTTAAGACCGGCGACAATCTGACCTGGTATTATACCGACGGCTGGCTCGGAAATGACGTCACCTCCGCGACGCTCTACTCTGACAGCCATACGTTCGAAAACGATCGCAACAAGCTCTTTGTTCCCGGCGGCTTTGAGATCAACTTCTCGCTGACCGAAAACAACGACGGTACTCTGACCCTGTCCTACACAAAGGGCGGTTCATCGCTTCCCACCTACGGCGAGCCGAAGAACGCCGTCATCCTCCACTGCTGGAATTGGAGCTATGACACCATCCGGGAACATCTGGACCAGATCAAGGCCGCGGGCTACACCGCCGTCCAGACCTCTCCTGCCCAGCCCCACTCCGGCTGGAAGTCCGGGACCGTCGGCACCGGCGACTGGTGGATGCTGTACCAGCCTCTGGGCCTGCACATTGCGGGGGAAAATGAATCCTGGCTGGGCGACGAGGACGATCTGGAGGCCCTTTGCACCGCGGCCCATGCCCTGGGCATCGAGGTCATCGTGGACGTGGTCTCCAACCACCTCTGCAACGGCTATAACGACATTGCCGCCGACGGCACGGATCCCTACGACGCCTCCCAGATTATCGCCACCGACGCAGGCGGCAATCACGGCTATCAGTTCGAGGTCCAGCCCGATGCAAGAGTCCTGATCCACAACCCTGAGCTGAGCAGCGCCGACTTCCGGGGAGATTACGTCTTCTGCAACGATACAGGCACGGAAGCCGTGGTCCACGGCAACATCGGCATGCCCGATTTGAAGACGGAAAACGCCAATGTGCAGAGCTCTGTCCTCAACTATCTCAAGGAGCTCATCGACGTGGGAGTTGACGGCTTCCGCTTCGATGCCGCCAAGCACATCGAGACGCCTTCCGACGGAACCTACGCCTCCGAGTTCTGGCCCACCGTCATCAACGGCGCCGAGGACTATGCGGAGCAGACTTATAACAAGTCCGTCTGGTCCTACGGCGAGGTCCTTTCCACCGCGGGTCACACCAGAAAGATGAACTACTACGCGCCGTATATCGACATGACGGAGATCAGCTACGCCTACACCATCACCGAGGGCTTCGGCAAGACCCACAGCGCCTCCCAGGTGGCCAACCAGCAGTTCAAGGATTGGCTGGGCGTGGGCGTGGAGACCCTGGCCGCATCCGACCTGGTGCTGATGGCCGAATCCCACGACACCTACGCCCAGTCCTCCGGCTCCTTCTCCGTCTACGGCCCCGAGGTCATCAACAAGGCATGGGCCGTGGCCGTCGCAAGAGCCGACGCCTCCGCCCTCTACTTTGCCCGTCCCCAGGGCTACCAGTACGGCCTGAACGCCGAGGATCCCTCCCTCGGTTATCCTGTGGGTACCCTGGGCGCCTGCGAGGACTACAACTGGATGGACGTGGAGGTGGCCGAGGCCAACAAGTTCCACACCGCCTTCGCCGGTTCTCCTGAGGCCGTGTACGCCGCCGACAATCTGGTGGTGGTGGAGCGCTACAACGCCGAGGACTGCGGCGCGGTCATTGCCAACGCCGCCGGCTTCGCCGGATCCGTCTCCTTCAACGCCCAGCACCTGAGCGATGGGACCTACTACGATCAAATCACCGGCAACGAGTTCACGGTTGCAAATGGAGCTGTTTCCGGCCAGATGGGTACCACGGGCATCGTGGTACTGCGCAGCACCGAGCCCAACGCCTGCGATCACCCGCAGGATCAACGGTACACCGTCACCAAGGAAGCCACCTGCACCGAGGACGGCTATGAGGCCGTCTACTGCGGCGTATGCGGCCGCATGGTGGAGCTGGTCAGCGAGACCCCCGCCCTGGGCCACATCGACGACAACAACGACAATCGCTGCGACCGCTGCAATCTGTTCCTGGGCGTGGTCAGCGTCTACTTCGTGGATGAGCTGGATTGGGTGAGCAAGAACGACTACTTCACCAACGTCAACGGCTACGCCTTCGGGGACGGCGGCGAGAACGCGGCCTGGCCCGGCGCCGCCGCGGAGCTGGTGGGCCGCAGCACCGAGGACCACGGCATCTGGAAGCTGGACTTGAATCCTGAGGCCTGGCAGAACGTGAAGTTCGTGGGCCTGCCGGGACAGACCGGAGAAGTCAAGACCGTCAACCTGCCCTTCGCCGCCGACGCGGAGGCCCTGGGCAGAGACTGGGTGGTCTACCGGCCCACCGGCGACGCCGCTGCCTCCGACTACGGCACGGAATACGAGTGCCAGGCGGTCGAGGAGCTGGAGCCTGTCTGCGCCCACACCGGCTATCTGGTGGTGACAGCCGCCGACGGCAGCGAGCACAGAGTCTGCGACTGCTGCGGCAAAGACCTGGACGCCCAGGCATCCACCGAGCCGGAGTACAAGGAGAATCTGCGGCTGCTGGTCTCCGTCCGGCTGGACGAGGAGATCCGCACCAGCTTCAGCATCTCCCGGGCCGCCAACGTGGGAGACTACGAATCCTACTACATCGAGATCGAGGAGCAGGACCC
>CAMNHH010000121.1 GCA_946539175.1 uncultured Clostridia bacterium
AGAGGCCTCTCACGCCTTTAACATCGGTTCGAATCCGGTACGGGTCACCAGAGTGGTGTACGCTACAGTATTTGCGCTGTAACGTACATCACTTTTTTCGTCTTTGGTGCTCCTTTGCCAGGCAACAGGCAGGTCCCCGATTGCACGAAAATTTAGAATCGCGGCAAATGCTGCACAGCCACCCGCAGACATCGGAAAATAAATGAATTTCGCATTTAAGGTTTTACCTTGATTTGTTGTCTTACAGGGTGAAGGCCTTTGATTTCAAGGAAAGGAGGCAGCACATGGAAGACAGCAGGATTGTAGAGCTCTACTGGCAAAAGAACAGCGACGCCATTCTGGCATCAGAGGAAAAATACGGAAGCTATTGCCGCGCAATTGCCGAAAACATTCTGCAAAACCGGGAGGACGCCGAGGAGTGTGTGAACGATACCTGGCTCCAGGCCTGGAACGCCATTCCGCCCCAGCGGCCCCAGTCTTTGAAGCACTTTCTGGCACGGATCACCCGAAATCTTTCCTTCAACCGCTGGAAATCGAAGTCCGCCGAAAAGCGCGGCGGCCACGAGACAGCCCTTGTGCTGGATGAGCTGGCGGAATGTCTGGAGAGTGAGACCAATGTGGAGAACGAAGTGTTTTTGCGGGAGCTCCGTGCCTGCATCCGCGATTTTGCGGGAAGCCTTCCGGAACGGGAGGGAAACGTCTTTGCCAGGCGGTATTTCTTCCTGGATTCCGTTTCCTCAATTGCCAAGCGCTACGGTATGACGGAAAACAACGTGATGGTTGTGCTGAGCCACACCCGAAAAAAGCTGAAAAAGCGCCTATCCAAGGAGGGATTTTACGATGACGCGAAATGATTTATTCTCCTGCATGGACGCCATGGACGATCAGGTCCTTACGCGGAGCGAAAAGACGGTGAAAACTGAAAACAACCAAAGAAGAGCGCACGGCTGGCGGATCGCCGCTGCTGCCTGCTTCTGCCTGATTGCGGGCTTCGGCGTCTGGAGCCTGTTCGGCGGTCATACTGCGCCGGCAGATCCGGACGGCGCGGAATCTCATACACCGGTACAGGTGCATCAGGTCCAGGCAGACCCGGCGGTTTATGCCGGTTCCGACCTTCGTGCCGCGCTTCAGTCGGAGAACGATATCTATATCATCGACTGGAGGTCCGAGACAGGAGCGGACGGCGCAATCAACTGGTATATCATGGTAGGAGAACCCCAGGACGATTGGGAGCTTGTCGGAACGATCCGATCCGCCGCGGCTTCCAGATGGGAGCTTGGGGAAAACCTGCAGGCAAATCGCGAGGCATTTATCGGCTGCAGGCTCTACCGGGACCCCGATCTGCCCGGAGAGCTCTGGATGGAGCACGAGGGTCAGTATGAACACTTTCTGTCCGAGAAGTACCTGTGCGACTGGATTTACCACGACGGAAGACTGTTTCTTTACAGCGATGATTACTATACGCTGGAGAATATCATCCCGCAGAACTACAGCACCGTCGAGCTTCCGGAAGATGCCAAAGAGTTGGGCAAGCTGCGTTATAACCCGGACAAGCGGCTGCCAGATGCGGAGCTGGAATTGACACACAACGCGGAATGCGATAATCACCCTGTCTATTACAGTGAAGCTTTGGACTGTCTGCTGGTGGAGATCCCCAACGGAGCCAGCGGCGGACGCACCGCTTACTGGCGCTTCTATCCGGTCAGCCCGGAGGCATTTGGGAAGAAGCCGGTGAAATAGCTTGCACATGATGATTCCGCCGAGCCGTCGGAGCAGGCTGCCCGGGGCTTGACGGACAAGGTCCGAAAGGGCGAGATAACCAAACCAGTGAAATCCGAGCCTTTTCCGCATGGAAACAGGCTCGGATTTGCTGCTTTGTCAGATTCAATTTCAGGATCGCAGGCTTTTTCGTTCCGGAATGCCGTTGAGGATTGGGTTCCCCTGTCAACCCATCAAAAGCATGCTCCACATTACGGTGGTGGGAATGCTCAGAAGGGTGGAGACCACCACCAGCTTGGTGGCGTAAAGGGGATTCTGATCGTACTTGTCCGCGATGATGCTGGTGTTGGCGGCCACGGGCATGGCGGCCAGAATCACGCAGATGTTTCGGGCCGTGCTGCTGACGGGCAGCAGGGAGCAGGCGGCGAAGACCAAGAGCGGCAGGATCACCAGCCGGTGCAGGGAGAACAGCAGGACGCTGGGATCCAGAAACTGCTTCGGCTCCAGCCGGGCCAGGATCATGCCGATCACCAGCATGCTCATGGCGGTGTTGCAGCCGGAGAGATAGCCCACGGGCTTCATGAGCAGCTCCGGCAGCTCCAGCCGCAGCAGCATTCCGACAATGCCCAGCATAACCGCTGCGATGCAGGGGTGGGTCGCTACCTTTTTCGCGGTGTCCTTCCAATCGTGGGAGCCGCTGAACAGGGCCACGCCGGAGGACCACATGAGGGTCCGCATGGGAATCAGATAGATGTTGGCCAGGGCCAGGCCCTCCAGGCCGTAGAGCCCCTCCGCCACGGGATTGCCCAGGAAGCCGGCGTTGGAGCAGAGGGCCGCGAAGCGCTTGCATTTCCGCTCCTCCTCCGGGGGCCTGCGGAACAGCAGGCGTCCGTAGAGGATGCAGAAGACGTGGAACACCAGAGAAATGCCGAAGACCCACAGACCGTCCGCCCGGATCTGATCCAGATCCGCGGTCAGAAAGGCCTTGAAGATGTTGCAGGGCAGAATCACGTCCACCACCAGATTGGTCATGCTCTTTTGCCCCTGCTGGGTCACGATGTTCAGCTTCCGCACCAGGAAGCCCACGCCGATCAAAGAAAAGATGGCGAATTGCAGAATCAAGCTTTGTTTCATAGGGTCATCCCGTTTTCTCCGGCGGCCCGCCGCCGTTTACTGCTTTTATTATAGCATAATCCCTTTCCCCAGGCAAGAAGAATTCCCATACTGATTGTATGTTGGAATCAGACATTTCTCCTTGACTTTCCAGCGAATTTGCGTACAATAGTAGTGTTAAACTGTAGAAAGAGAGGCAGCGTTATGGACGAGCTTCTGGAAATTTTGAACGACATCAATCCCGACGTGGACTATGAGAAAGAAGACAAGCTGATCGACGGGAAGGTCTACGATTCCTTCAGCATCATCACATTGATCTCCAACATCTCCGACACCTTTGACATCGAGCTGGGGCCGGAGCATCTGATCCCCGAGAACTTCAACAGTGCCGCCGCCATGTGGAAGATGATCCAGTCTATCCTGAACGAGGAATAATTCTCTATGAGCATACTTTCCGTTTCGTTTCTGCTCTTCGTGCTGGGGCTCTGCGTGCTCTATTTCGCCCTGCCCAAGCGCTTCCAGTGGTGGGTGCTGCTGGCCTTCAGCCTGGCGTTTTACGCCCTGGGCGGCCTTCTGAACCTGCCCTGGCTGCTGCTGACGGCCTTCTCCACCTGGGGGGCCGCCCGTTACATCCAGTCAAGGGCAGACGCGGAGAAGACCTGGCTCAAGGAGCACAAGGCCGAGACCACAAAGGAGGAGCGCAGCGCCTACAAGGCCAGGGGCAAGGCTGCTCGCCGTCGGGTGATGGTGCTCTGCCTGCTGCTGAACGTCGCAGTGCTCTGCGCCTTCAAGTATATCCACTTCCTGCTGGCCCAGGCCAACGCCCTGGCCGGGATCTTCGGCGGGGCGGTGAAGGACAGCATCCGTTGGGTGGTGCCCCTGGGCATCTCCTTCTACACCTTCCAGACCGTGGGCTATCTCTGCGACGTGTACTGGGGCAAGGCCAGAGCGGAGCAGAATCCCATGAAGCTGCTGCTCTTTACCTCCTTCTTCCCCCAGATCACCCAGGGCCCCATCTCCGCCTGGAACGACCTGGCGCCGGAGCTGTTCAGCCCCCACAGCCTGGACTACGACCACTTCTCCCTGGGCGCCCAGCGTATGATCTGGGGCTTCTTCAAGAAGATGGTGGTGGCAAACCTGCTGGCGGGCTATGTGCAGAAGGTCTTCGTCGGCTATCACAGCTACGCGGGCCTTGCCGCCTTCCTGGGAGCCCTGTGCTATGCAGCCCAGATTTATGCGGACTTCTCCGGCTACATGGACATCATGTGCGGCCTGTGCCAGATCCTGGGGATCCGGCTGACGGAGAACTTTGACCGCCCCTATTTTTCCAAATCCATCGCGGAATACTGGCGCCGCTGGCACATGAGCCTGGGCACCTGGTTCAAAAATTACGTGTATTATCCCATTGCAATGGCCAAGTGGAACCAGAAGCTGGGCAAGAGCGCCAGAAAGCGCCTGGGCAAGGCCTTCGGCAATTACCTGCCGGCCACCGTGGCCCTGGTGGCCACCTGGCTGGCCACCGGCCTTTGGCACGGCGCCAGCTGGAGCTACATCGCCTGGGGCGGCATAAACGGTCTGTTCATCATTTTCTCCATGTGGATGGAGGGACCCTACGCCAAGTGGAAGCAGACCCTGCGGATCAACGAGAACAGCTGGCTGTGGCGCGCCTTCCAGGTGGGCCGCACCTTCCTGCTGGTGACCTTCATCAAGGTGCTGCCGGAGGTGGGGACCCTGGGCCAGGGCCTGGGTCTCTGGAAGCGGATTTTCACTGCCCTCAGCCTGCCCCGGAGCCTGGGGGAGCTGCTGCCCTTTGTGGACAATTACCGGAACCTCTGCGCCGTGCTGTTTGGTATTTGCCTGATGCTTGCCGTCAGCCTGCTGCAGCGGCGGGGCTCCGTCCGGGAGCAGCTGCGGCGCAGACTGCCCTACGGGGTCCGAATGGCGATTTTTGTCCTGCTGTTTTTCCTGATCATCTATTTTGGCGTGCCGGCATCCGGCGGGCTTGGAGGCTTCCTGTATGCGGAATTTTAAACGAATCCTGAAAACAGCCGGGATCTTTCTGCTGGCGGTGGCGGTGATCAGCTTCGGCTTCATGGAGCTGTATTTCCGCAGCCAGCGGGATTCCTTCCAGGACGCTGTGGACCGGGATCGCCTGGCCGGAACGCTGGATCTGCTGATTTCCGGTTCCTCCCACGCTTACCGGGACTATGACCCCACGGTGTTGGACCAAATCCTTGGGACGAACAGCTATAACGTCAGCGGCGCTCTGATGACCATGCAGGGCCGTTACGAGATGCTGAAGCGGGAGCTGGAACGGAACCCGGTGAAGACGGTGATTCTGGATTTGACCTACAATACCATGAGCCGGAACCGGGCCGCGGAAGGAACGGAGGGAGATCTCTACGTGCTGGCCCGCCTGGGACGGCTGCGGGATCGGATTGATTTCTTTTTCCGGGCGTTTTCTGTGACGGAATATCCTGGCGTGTGGTACAAATACTTTTCTGAAGGCGTGGATACGGCCCTGGAGCTGGCGGAGGGCAAAAATGCCGCTGGCAGCGACAGACGGCGGGGCTATCTGCCCACGGGACCGAGAACGGTTGAGCTGGCGGAGAATTATTCTGAGGTCTATCACAGCAAATCCAACAGCCTGCGGGTGGACCCCTACAATGTGAAATACCTGAACCTGATCAGAGCGCTCTGCACACAAAAGGGGATTCGGGTCATTCTGGTGACGGCGCCGGTGTCCGACATCCGCCTGGCAAGCTATGACGGGTTTCAGGAGCTCTATGCGTATTACCAGGACATGGCGGCGGATTGGGGAAGTGATTTTTATGACTTCAATCTCTATCGCGGCAAGTCGGAGCTGCTTCCGGACAGCACGCATTTCTTCGACGATACGCACTTGAATCCGCAGGGCGCGGAGGTCTATTCCAGACTCGTGGCGGAGCTGCTGCTGGACGCAGACGCGGGGATCGACGTTTCAGACCGCTTTTATGCGACTTACCAGGAGCGGGACGCCGCCCATGGACTCGGCTGAGCTGCCGCCCGACGTTGGGCGGCAGACAGCCTGAAAAATTGAAAAAAATAAAAAAACTACTTGACTTTTTGAGAATCTGTGCTATAATCATATTCGCTCCGCAGGGAGCATATGAATCAGTTGGTGTTGATTGGCTTGAGGGTCCACCTGTTCCCATCCCGAACACAGAAGTTAAGCTCAAGTTCGTCGACGATAGTACGCGGGTGACTGCGTGTGAAAATAGATAACGCCAACATTCATATTCCTCCTTAGCTCAGTCGGTAGAGCGACGGACTGTTAATCCGTGTGTCGTTGGTTCGAGTCCAACAGGGGGAGCCATGAAAAAGCCCGGAAATCGTTGATACAACGGTTTCCGGGTTTTTTTGTTTTTGCGTTGTTTTCCACAGCCGCCTGTAACAGGTAATTCCGGGAGAATCAAATGCAGGCAGGCGGAAGCTTAATCCGTGATTAAGCGTC
>CAMNHH010000122.1 GCA_946539175.1 uncultured Clostridia bacterium
CCCGGATCTCCGTCTCCAGCTCCGTCAGACGGCGGCGGCTGCGGGCGATCTCCGCCAGACGGCGCTCCAGCTCCGTCCGGGCCGCCTCGGCCCGGGGCAGGGCGCCGCCCTGGCTGCTGCGGAGGCTGTTTTGCAGCTTTTTCAGCTGCTCGTCCAGCTCCGCGTAGGCGTAATCCTCCGTGCCGGTGGTGACCAGGCTGCTCAGACGCTTCTCCAACTGGGCGTCGGCGGATACGGAGATCCGCTGCTGCCGCAGATAGCCGCTGCGGGCGTAGACCGCGGCCTCCACCCCCAGCAGGGCCTGACCGCAGCTCTTCCCGCTGAGCGTCTCCTGTACCGTGCCGGTCTCCGTGTCCCAGGCCCGGAAATCCTGCATGGGTCCGGTCTGGCTGCTTCGCTCCAGGGTCAGACGCTGATCCCCGGCGCTGAGCTCCATGGTTCCTCCCATGGGCTTGCCGCTCCAGGGCTGATATTTGAGCTTGTCCGGCAGGCGGCCCCCCTTGCCCCGGTCCCTGGTGTCAAGACCGTAGAGCATGGCCAGCAGGAAGGCCATCCAGGTGGTTTTGCCGGTTTCGTTGGCGCCGCTGATCAGATTGAGGCCGGGCTGCAGCTTCAGCTCCCGGTCCTCCAGCTTGCCGAAGCTGGCGCGCATGGAATGTATGATCACAGCTCTGGCACCTCCCGTCCCTCCATCAGCGCAAGGCCCAGCTCCGCCGCGTGGACCACCAGACGGCGGGCGGACTCGTCCGGGTCGCCGTCATAGCAGGCCTTCAGCTGCCGCAGGAACTCGCCCTTGAGGCTGTCCTCCTCCAGATCCCGCCACAGCTCCAGCGGCGGCAGGGTCTCGTCGATCAGCTCCAGCGCGTAGAAGCGGGGCGCCAGGGCCGACCGCAGAGCCACCAGATCCGGCGTGGGGCAGCTGCCCTTCAGGGTGATCCGGCAGACGGCCTGTCGGCTGTCCTCCGGCAGAGCCGCCTCCACGGCGGACAGGAGATCGCCCTCCGCCCGGACGCTGAGGCTGTAATAGGGCCGGGCCCCCAGGTCCACGGGGACCGTCCGGCATTCGCCCTCCTCCAGCTCTGCGTAAACGGCGCCCTTGTGCCCGGTCTCGTCGAAGCCCCGGCCCATGGCGCAGCCGGGGTTCACCACGGTGGTGCCGCCGATCCTGCGGATCTGCTGCCTGTGGACGTGGCCCAGGGCCAGGTAGTCCAGACCGGAGGCGGCCACAGCCTGCTCCGAAATGGGATTGTAGAGGGAGGCCGGATTGTCCAGCTCTCCGTGGATCACCAGAATCTTTGCCCCCGGCTGACCGTCGGTGCGGAACGCCTCCAGCAGCGCGGTCTCATGGGAATCGGTGAAGGCGGCGCCGTAGACCGTGGCGTTCAGCTCCTCCAGCCGGAGGGCCTCCACGGTACGGGATCGAAAGATGTGTACGTTCTCCGGCCAGGACAGTCTGGCGTAGGGGGAGGCGGGGGACCAGGGATCGTGATTGCCGGGCGCGATGAAGACCCTGGCCCTCAGCTGCCCCAGAACGTCCCGCAGCAGCTCCGCCGTTTCCCCATAGACCCGGTCGGAGTCAAAGAGATCCCCCGCCAGCAGAAGCAGCTGGCAATCCCGGCTTTCGCATTCCTCCGCCAGGCGGCG
Organism: uncultured Clostridia bacterium; assembly: GCA_946539175.1. Classification (GTDB taxonomy): domain Bacteria; phylum Bacillota; class Clostridia; order Oscillospirales; family Oscillospiraceae; genus JAFRPC01. The sequence goes on from CAMNHH010000122.1 coordinate 1,645, forward strand.
GACCAGCTGCCGCTGCTCCTCCCGCCGCTGGGCGGCCTGTTCCGGCTCCAGAGCCGCGAAGGGACTGTCCAGATGGAGGTCAGCAGCGTGCAGAATCCGTATCATGGTAGAAGATCCTTTCTGTATGGGTACAGCGTCCCGTTTCGCTGTCCACGGTAAAGATGGCCCCCTCCAGCTTGCAGGGTCCGGGGGCCGTCTCGTAGCGGCCGTTGATGCCCCCCCGGAAGCTGGCGATGGACTGCTCGATCCGCACCCCCAGCACCGAGTGGATGGGGCCCGTCATGCCCAGGTCCGACACGTAGCCGCTGCCCTTGGGCAGGATCTGCAGATCCGCCGTGGGGACGTGGGTGTGGGTGCCCCAGAGGGCGGAGACCTGTCCGTCCAGATGATAGCCCATGGCCAGCTTTTCGGAGCTGGCCTCGGCGTGAAAGTCCACCAGCACCACCCGGGTCCGGATCTGCTTCAGGAGCTTTTCCGCCAGCAGGAAGGGATTGTCCGGGCCAAAGGCCATGCCGCAGCGGCCGATGAGGCTGAGAACCGTCACAGGCCCGGCCTTGGTCTCGAACTCCCCCATGCCCCTGCCGGGATAGAGGGGGGAGTCGTTGGCGGGACGGAGGATGAAGCGGCTGCTGTCCAGATAGGCCGCGATCTCCCTGCGGTTGTAGCTGTGATTGCCCAGGGTGATCACGTCGGCGCCAGCGTCCAGAATGCTCTCCGCCTGGTGGGGGGTGATGCCCACCACCGAGGCGTTTTCTCCGTTGACCACGCAGAAATCCACCCGGTGCGCCCGGCGAAGGCGCTTCAGCTCCCGCTGCAGAAGCTGCAGCCCGGCGCTGCCGCACACGTCTCCCACGGCAAAAATACGAAGCTCCACTGGCCTTCCTCCCGTTTCGTCATTTTTTCCTATTATACTCAATACATTTAGAAAAAGCAACGGTTATTTCAGCTCCGGCCCGGGCCGCCGGCTTCCTTCCGCCCAGGAATTAATATTTTCTCTCCGAACTTTTTACAAAAAGTTCACCGTTTTCACACTTCTTAGGCTATAATAAATAAAACGAAAAGAATGAGAGGAGGTCTTTCCATGGCAATCAAGATCCTGATCGTGGAGGACGACAATAACATTGCCGATCTGATTCGGCTTTATCTGGAGAAAGAGAATTACGAGGTCTGCATCGCCTCCGACGGAGGCAAGGGCGTGGAGCAGTTCCGCCGCTTCCACCCGGATCTGGTGCTGCTGGATCTGATGCTGCCGGTGCTGGACGGCTGGGGCGTCTGCCGCGCCATCCGGGCCGAGTCCAAAACCCCCGTCATCATGCTCACCGCCAAGGGCGAGCTGGACGACAAGGTAAACGGCCTCAAGCAGGGGGCCGACGACTACATCACCAAGCCCTTCGAGATGCAGGAGCTGCTGGCCCGGGTGGAGGCCGTGCTGCGCCGGGCGGGCAACGCCCCGGAGAAAAACAGCAAGCGGCTGGTCTTCGACAAGCTGATCATCGACATGGACTCCTTCGAGTTGACGGTGGACGGCAAGAAGATCCCCACGCCCCCCAAGGAGATGGAGCTTTTGTATCACCTGGCCTCCACGCCAAACCGGGTCTACCAGCGCAACAAGCTGCTGGACGAGGTCTGGGGCTTCGACTACTTTGGCGACACTCGCACCGTGGACGTCCACATCAAGCGCCTGCGGGAGAAGCTGGAGGGGGTCTCCGACCAGTGGTCTCTGAAGACCGTCTGGGGCGTGGGCTACAAGTTTGAGGTGGTGTAAACCGTGAAACGCAGCTTCGGCAGGCAGATGACCCTGACCGTCTGCCTGATCCTTTTGACCTTGATCATTCTCAGCACCGCCTGCCAGCTGATGTACCGGCGCCTGGCCCTGGATCTGCAGGCCGACGACGTCTGCGCCTCGGCCCGGGCCGCCGCCGACGTGGCGGAGATCCTGGGGGACGAGGAGTCCAGAGGCCGCCAGCAGCTCTGCGCCCAGCTGAACTATACGGCCAGGGCCACCGGCAACGACACGGTGATCTGCAGCGAGAGCGGCACCATCCTGGCCTGCTCCTGCGGCCTGCAGAGCTGCGAGCACCTGGGCTACCAGTTCGACCATCAGCTGCTGGACGCAGCCTCCTCCAAGGAGGCCGTCTTCCGGGCCGGGGTGCTGCTGGGCTGCTACGGGGAGAAGCGCGCCGCGGCCATCAGCCGGGTCCAGACCAAGGGCGGATCTGTGCGCTATGTGGTGAGCAGCCGCTCCGCCGCGGAGGTGGATCAGCGGCTTTCCAGCGCCCTGCAGGTGAATCTGCTGGTGCTGCTGGTGGTGCTGCTCTGCTCCGTCCCGGTGGTCTGGATCATCGGCCAGCGGCAGATGAAGCCCATCAAGCAGATGACCGCCGCCGCCCGCCGCATGGCCCACGGCCAGATGGACGTGCGGGTGGACGTGGACGATACGGACACGGCGGAGCTCAACGAGCTGGCCCTGGCCTTCAACAACATGGCCCAGGCTCTGGCCAAATCCGAGCAGAAGCGCCAGGAATTCGTGGCCAACGTGAGCCACGAGCTGAAAACCCCCATGACCACCATCTCCGGCTATATGGACGGCATGCTGGACGGGACCATCCCCCCGGAGCAGCAGCCGAAATACATGGAGATCATCTCGGGGGAGGTCAGGCGCCTGTCCCGGCTGGTGCGCTCCATGCTGGAGATCTCCCGCATCCAGGACCAGGGCATTCCCCCGGAGCGGAAGCGGAGCTTCGATCTGTGCCAGACCGTGGGGGAGGTGCTGCTGAGCTTCGAGCAGAAGATCAACGGCAAGGCCCTGGAGGTGGAGACCGATCTGCCCGACCAGGGCGCCCGCACCCTTGCCGACCGGGACGCGGTGACCCAGGTGGTCTACAATCTCATTGACAACGCTGTAAAATTCTGCCCCGAGGGCGGCACCCTGGGTCTGAGCATCACCCAGACCAAGACGGGGAAGTACCTGGTTTCCGTGCGGAACACCGGACCCACCATCCCCGCGGAGGAGCTGCCGCTGGTCTTTGACCGTTTCCACAAAACGGACAAGAGCCGCTCCGTGGACCGGGACGGCTGGGGCCTGGGCCTGTATATCGTCAAGGCCATCATCATGAGTCACGAGGAGGACATCTACGTCACCAGCCGGGACGGCGTGACGGAATTCTCCTTCACCATGCCGATCATCAGCAATCCCTGAATCCGGAACTTTGAAACAAGAAGGTGAACACAATGGACGACAAGCGGACTCCCATGGAGGCGGAGGTTCTGGAAATGCCCCGGCCCAGTCAACCCGTCTGCCCCGACAGCTTTTACGGCACCGCCGCCAAGCCCCGTCCCCGGCGAAGCCACGCGGGCCTCTGGATCTGCGTGGGTCTCGCGGTGATCGCCCTTTGCACCTTCTACGTGGTGGACACCCTGCTGCGGGTCCGGGTGGAGAAGCGGGACGGCGGCTTCCGGCTGGACATGCAGGAGCCCGCAGCCACCGAGGCCCAGGACGACCCGGTGCGGGATCTGCTGGTGACCGTTGGAGGCAGCGCCGATTACGATCTGCCCCAGCAGAGCGGTGCGGTGCGCCTGCCCGTTGCGGACGGAGCCGGCGACAGTCTGAGCCCGGAGGAAATCTACGCCAAGCTCTCTCCCGCAGTGGTCTGCGTCACCGTGGAGGGCTACTATGACAGCAGCGTTTGCACCGGCGTGGTCATCAGCCCGGACGGCTATATCCTCTCGGCCTCGGGGGATCTCAGCAGCGCCTCGGCGCTGACGGTGAGCTTCTCCGACGGGCGGAGCATGAGCGTCCAATGCGTGGGGGAGGACCGGGTCACCGGCCTGTGTCTGCTGAAGGCGGAGGCCGAGAATCTCAGCACCGCCGTATTCGCCTCCGACGCGGCCCCCGCCGTGGGCAGCGAGGTCTACTGCGTCTGCAATCCCTACGGCAGCCAGATGCCAAATCTGTTCCGCTCGGGGATGCTCGCGCTGAGCCGCAGCGTGGAGCTGGGGGGCCAGAGCTACGGGCTGCTGCAGAGCAGCGCCCAGCAGGGCGCGGGCAGCGGCTGCCCCCTGCTGGACAGCCGGGGCAGGATCCTGGGGCTGACGGCCCCCATCGGCAAGCGGCTGGTCTCGGGGGAGGACCCCTGCTTCGCCGTCTGCACCGCCGATCTGGAACGGATCGTGGCCCAGCTGGACAGCAGCGCCGGAGAGGGCTGCTGGCTGGGGCTGGAGGTCAGTGATATTCCGGAGGAATACCAATTCCTCTACGGCTTCCCCGGCAGCGTCTGGATCGATTCCGTGGCCCGGGGCAGCGCGCCCGACGGGGTGCTGCTGCAATACGACGTGATCACCAGCGTGGACGGAGAGACCGTGAACAGCGCGGCGGACTTTGAAAATATCCTGGCCCGGCACAAGGTCGGGGACCGGGTGCGTCTGCTGCTCTATCGCAGCGGCAAGTGGTACACCGTGCTTTTGCCTGTGACAGCCCGGTGAGCAGGGGCGAGGCTTCCGTCACGAAGCCTCGCCCTTTCGCATAAGCTGGGGGGAAAGGTGGGATGCTGTGTGGAAGCACGGAAGGAACAGGAGATCTGGCGTCGGGTTCGGGGCGGCGCGGCACCGGGAGCGGCGGAGGCCCTGCTGCCGGAACGGCTGGAGGCCCTGATTCTCGAGCAGCGGGCGGACGCCG
>CAMNHH010000123.1 GCA_946539175.1 uncultured Clostridia bacterium
CTCTATCTGACCCGCAAAAACAGCGCGTCCGACGCTTTGCCGGACGCGCTGTTCTCTATCTTCGGTTCTCGTAGGCGATCTCATAGTCCTTCTTGGGGGTGTAGCGGGAGGCCAGCTTCACCACCACCTTCCCGTCCACCACCGCCACGCTGCCATCGCTGGGGTAGAGGGGCATGGCCCGGAAGGCCTCGCTGTCGGAGAGGGCGATCAGCGTCTTCTCCTCCGGCTCCGGCCAGGGCACGTTGAGCCAGTCGTTCAGATAGTAGTAGACGTGCTTGTTCAGGGGGATCACCGTGCCGGAGGGGGCGGAGTAGTCCTCCGTCAACTCGTAGACCTCCAGCTCGCTGTGATACTGCTTGGAGGGGAAGCCCCCCACGATCAGCACCTCCATCCCCGCCTCGTAGCCGGGGGCGGACTCCACCCGCTCCACCAGCCGGGTGGCGAAGGACTGGGTGGCCCGGTGGGCCTGGGCAGCCCCGGTATAGACCACGTTGTCCACGTAGAAGCTCACCAGGCAGAGCCCCAGCGCCGCCAGCAGGGCGGCGACCCGGGCGGGGCCCGCCGGGCCCGGGCGCTCCGTCCCCTTCCCGGCGGCCTCCCCGGAGGCGGGACGCTCCCGCCGCAGGGCCCGCTCCGTCAGCCACAGGACCGGGAGATAGGCAAAGACCAGGGCGTAGCGCATGATGGGCATGGGCTCCCCCATCAGCACCGTCAGATTCATGGCCAGGGGCAGCAGCAGGCAGAGGACCAGCAGGCAGGCCAGAGCCAGGGGCCGCCTGCCCCATCCACCCCGGCCCAGCAGCCGCAGAAGGGCCCAGAGCCCCGCCAGGGCCAGGACCCCGTGGAGCAGGGCCGACAGGGGGGTGGTGTAGGAGGCGAAGCTGCCGGGCACGAAGAAGTAGCGGAAGAAGCCCAGATAGGCCGCCCCGATCTGCTTCAAAAGCGCCAAAGGCCCCAGGCCGCTGCCCAGGCTGCTGATGCCCTTATAGTTCAGCAGCTCCAGATCCTTGACGGCCAGGAAGATCCTCAGAATGCCGTAGTAGAGGGCCAGGCCCAGCACCAGATACAGCAGGGAGCGGAGGGCGTCCCCCAGCAGCGCCTTGCAGCCGCTTCCCTGCTCCAGCCCCCGGAGGACCACGCAGAGCAGCACCAGAGACGCCGCCACAGCCAGATAGGCCTGATAGGTCCCCACGGCGCAGGCCAGCAGCAGCGCCGCCGGCAGGATGCCCCAGCGGGGCAGCCGCCGCAGCAGCCACACCGAGAGCACCGCCAGGAGAATGCCGAAGCAGTAGGCCGAGGCGGTGAACAGATACAGACAGGTGTAGGCCATGGAGGGGAAGACCGCCATGAGGGCCCCCGCCAGCCCGCCGCTGAGGGGCGTCCGCAGCTTCAGCAGCGACACGGTCAGAGCCGCCGCCAGGGCCAGAAACAGCAGGGAGAAAAAGCCGATCACCGCGGGGGCCTGCAGATAGCCGTTCCACATGGAGGCGTAATGCAGGAACCAGCGGCCCGAAACGGTCATCTGCTGGGCGTCATAGACCCGGCTGATGCCGTCGGAATTGGGAATGATGTTGGTAAAGGCATAGAGATGGGCCCCGAAGCCCGCCCCGAAGCAGGCCCAAAAGGCGGCCCGCACCGGGGAGGGAAGCCCCCGCAGCCAGCGGAGCAGCCGGGATTCGGCAGCAGCTTCCATAGTCGTTCTCTCCTTTTTAATCTTCCTTCTTTTGCAGGAAGGCCCGGAGCAGCAGCCCCGCGCCCACCGCCGCCGGGACCAGGATCAAAAACAGGTCCAGCACGGAGCCGGTGAAGCTCAGATGGGTCCCCAGGATCACGGAGAGCACCAGCAGCACGATCAGCACCGGCAGGGCCAGCTTTGCCGCCTTGTGCCGGGTGGCGACAAGCAGCACCACGTCCACCAGCAGCAGGGCGATCAGGATGCCCCCGGTGGAGACGCTGCCCCCAAGCCGATAGAAGCCCCAGGAATAGGCCCGGACGCTTTTGAAGAACATGGCGATGCCCAGGCCGATCAGCACCAGGCCCACCAGCACCAGTTTATCTCTTTGCTTCATGGCAGAAGCCTCCCCATTCGTCATCTTTCGTCATCATAGCATACCGCGGGGAAAAATGCAAGCGCCCCGCTTGGGATTACAGGCCCTTGGCCTGCTTGATGGACAGGGCGATGCGCTTTTTCTTCTCGTCCACAGACAGCACCGCCACCTTCACCACGTCGCCCACGGTGAGGACCTGGGAGGGGTGCCTGATAAAGCGGTCCGCGATCTCGGAAACGTGGACCAGGCCGTCCTGGTGGACGCCGATGTCCACGAAGGCGCCGAAGTCGATGACGTTCCGCACGGTGCCGGAGAGGACCATGCCGGGCTTCAGATCCTTCAGCTCCAGCACGTCGGTCCGCAGGATGGGCTGGGGCAGGGCGTCCCGCAGATCCCGGCCCGGCTTCTGCAGCTCCAGGACCAGGTCCCGCAGGGTGGGCAGACCCACCCCCAGGGCCTCGGCGGCCCTCTGCTCCCCGTAGGCCGCCAGCTCCGCGGGCAGGGCGGAGAGCTTCCCCGCCTTCACGTCCGCCAGACTGTGGCCCGTCAGCTTCAGCAGGCCCTCGGCGGCCTCATAGGACTCGGGGTGGACGGCGGTGTTGTCCAGCACGTTCCGGCTCTCGGGCACCCGCAGGAAGCCTGCGCACTGCTGGAAGGCCTTGGGCCCCAGCTTGGGCACCTTCTTCAGCTGGGCCCGGCCGGTGAAGGCCCCGTTCTCCTCCCGGTAGGCCACGATGTTTTTGGCGGTGGCCGCCGTCAGACCGGAGACCCGCCGCAGCAGCGCGGGAGACGCTGTGTTCAGATCCACGCCCACCGCGTTGACGCAGTCCTCCACCACGGCGTCCAGGGCCTGCTCCAGCTCCTTCTGGGGCATATCGTGCTGGTACTGGCCCACGCCGATGGCCTTGGGCTCGATCTTCACCAGCTCCGCCAGGGGGTCCTGGAGCCGCCGGGCAATGGACACGGCGGAGCGGAGGTTCACGTCGTACTGGGGGAATTCCTCCGCCGCCAGGGGGCTGGCGGAGTACACCGAGGCCCCCGCCTCGGAGACGATCATATAGCTCAGGGGGAAGCCCGCGGCCTGCTCCCGGCGGATCAGCTCCACGGCCATCTGCTCGGTCTCCCGGCTGGCGGTGCCGTTGCCGATGGCGATGTGCTCCACCCGATGGCGCTCCACCAGGCGGCCCAGGCTGACGATGGCCTCCTGCTTCTGCCGCTCGCCGTAGGTGGGATAGACCACGGCGGTATCCAGCACCTTGCCGGTGCCGTCCACCACCGCCACCTTACAGCCCATGCGGTAGCCGGGGTCCAGGCCCATGGTGACCTTGCCCTTCACGGGGGGCTGCATCAGAAGGGGACGCAGATTCTGGGCAAACTGGCCGATGGCCCCCTGGCAGGCCAGCTCCGTCAGCGCCGCCCGCTGCTCCCGCTCCAGGGAGGGGAAGATCAGCCGCTCATAGGCGTCCTCCGCCGCCCGGGCGACGAATTCCGTGGCGGGACTGCCGAAGCGCAGCGCCGCCCGGCGCACCGCCTGCATGGCCGGCATGGGGTTCAGCTCCAGGCTGACCTTCAGATATTTCTCCTTCTCCCCCCGGTTGACGGCCAGGATCTGGTAGCCCTGGAGCCTGGAGACGGGCTGGGTGAAGTCGTAGTACATGGAATAGACCGAGTCCTCCTCGGCGGCGGCCACGGAGCGGAGCCTGCCGTTCTCCTGCAGCAGCTTCCGCAGGGCCTTCCGCAGCGCCGCGTGGTCGCTGATCCGCTCGGCAATGATGTCCGAGGCCCCGGCCAGGGCCTCCTCCACGCTGTTGACCCCCAGCTCCGGGTTGACGTAATCCTTCGCGGCCTCCTCCGGGGCGGGGCAGTCCTTCGCCTGGGCGAAGAGCAGCTCCGCCAGGGGCTCCAGCCCCTTCTCCCTGGCGATGGAGGCCCGGGTCCGGCGCTTGGGCCGGTAGGGCAGATACAGATCCTCCAGCTCCGCCAGGGTGGGAGCGGCGTCCAGGGCGGCCCGCAGCTCCGGGGTCAGCTTGCCCTGGCTGTCGATGCTCTTCAAAATGGCCTCCCGTCGCTCCTCCAGGCCCCGCAGGTACTGCAGGCGGGTCTCCAGGGTCCGCAGGGCGCTGTCGTCCATGGAGCCGTGGAGCTCCTTCCGGTAGCGGGCGATGAAGGGGATGGTGTTCCCCTCGTCGATCAGCCGGATGACGTTCTCAATGTGCTTCGGGTCCCGGTTCAGCTCCCGGGCCAGGGTTGCGATAAGATCCATAGTTCCTCCTTGGGTCAGCTTTCATGGTTTGGACGGGGTCTGCCGCAGTCGGGGCAGAAGTTTCGCTCCGCCCGGGTCCCGCAGACACAGATCCAGGGGCCTTTTTGGGCCGGGGACGGGGCGGCCGGGGCCGGGCTTTGCAGCGGGGCCGGGCCCGTAGGCATGCCCCGGACGGGGGCGGAGGCGGGACGGGACGGGTCCCGGACCAGCGAGGCGGCGCAGCCCGTCTGCCGCAGGGTCCCCTGCTCCAGGGGCTCCAGCCGGTCCACCGCCAGGGAGATCAGCTCCAGGCCGTGGGCCTGCATCCAGTCGTCCTCCAGCTCCCGGCGGCTCCCGGCGCAGATCCGCTCCGTGTTGGCCGCCAGCTCCACGGGCCGAAGGCCCTCCTCCCGGCTCAGCCGGGCGGCGGAGCGGCCCAGGCTCTGCAGCAAATGGGCGCTGATCTGCCTCGACAGGCTCTCCCGGGTGAAGCGCCCGGGAACGTTGCCCGTCACCAGCTTGTAGAACCGCACCGGATCCACCACCCGGTAGGAAAAGGCCCCGCCGCAGCGGAGGCGGCCCGTCATGCCGCCCCGACCCGCCAGGTCATAGTCCATGGGAAGCTCCCCGGAAAAGCGGTTGTCAAGGCTCTCCTTTGTGTTTACATAATATACCCGCTGCACCCCGTTGGCAGATGGGGCGTCGCCGCCGAAGGAGATCCGCCGGGCGGTCTCCCGGAAGAAGGATTTCAGCGCCGGGGCGTGGTTGGGGTCCTCGTAGACGAATTCTCCCGGCTCCGTGCAGCAGGCCACCACCTTGCCCCCGGAGACCACAAGGGCGGCCTGGCCGTCGGCAATGGCGATGATGGAGCCATGGGTGATGGTGTCGTCCTCCTGGTTGGTGTTGGTGCTGCGGCTGGAAATCTGCTTGCGGCCCCGGGTCAGCAGGACCTCATCGGGCAGGGCGTCGCAGAGAAAAAGCTCCCGCCATTGGATCTGTGCCGTCTCATGGACAGCGGCGGAAATTGCCCGAAAAATACCCATTTCGTCACCGATTCCTTTCAAAAAGCGGGAACCCGCCCGGCCAGGAGCCGCCGCAGCGGCCTTCTGTCCGGGCGGGCAGGGAACGTACTTCATACAGCTTCGCGCCGGCTGGGACGTGGGAGTCCGGCATCAGCAGGTTCAGCCGCTCCTCCTCGCCCTCCTTGTGGACGGCGGAGCGCAGCATACCGCAGCTTTCAATGCCCATCATGGGCCGGGGCGGCAGATTCGGGATGGCCACGCAGGTCTTGCCGATCAGCGTCCCGGGCTCGTACCAGTTGAAGTATTATAGCACAGACAAGCTCATTTTTCAATATATTCGACAAAATATCGGAATAAAAACGGAAAGCGGGAGGCCCTCTTGTAGGAAGCGTACCTCCCGATCCTTTAGGAAGACCTTATCCCGTTTGCTTTGCGAAACAGGCTTCCAGATTGCCCGGCTCTTTTTCGCGCAGCTCCTTCGTCACATCAGCATAAACGTTCATGGTAGTCGAGATAGACTGCAAGGATCCTGACGAGATCCGCAAGGGAGAAGCCCATATCCTTCAGGGCGGCGATGCGGCCCGCTATCGGGAGCTGATCCTCTCTGTCATACCGATCATCCGTGAAGCGGTCGATCCCGGCTGGCTTCAAACGGCCGATCTCATCACAGTGGCGGAGCATTCTGACGCTGCCTCCGGACAGTTTTGAAAATGCTCCGATCTTCATACTCTTCTCCAATAAAACGATTAAAAAATCGTTTTATCATTCGCGGCAGCACCGCGAATGGCAAATCATTCTGATTTGCAGGAAGAGATATGGTACAACAGATTCCCCCGGCCCTTGCCCGGGGCTGCATCCCAAATAGGGATGCAGCATAAAAATGTTTTTAAACATTTTTATGGAATCTTAGTATCAGCATGGCGGTACCTCCTGTTGCTGTTTTTTGAGCGCACGTCCAGC
>CAMNHH010000124.1 GCA_946539175.1 uncultured Clostridia bacterium
AGTAGACGAAGCGCTCCTCCGGCAGCGCGCGGACCAGCGCCCGCAGCACGCTGACGCCGCCCACGCCGGAATCGAAGACCACGATGGGCGAATTGCGGTCCATCCCTTGTCCCCCTCTCACTGCGTTTTTTCGCCACCTATTGTACTCTGTTTTTCCCAAAAAAGCAACCGATTTTTCTTGTATTTTCAACTTTGATATGGTATGATGAGTTGCGAAAAAATTCGCGTACCCGCTACGCTTCCACAAGGAGTATATTTATGTCCAGCTTACAGCAAGAGATTTCCCGGCGGCGGACCTTTGCCATTATTTCCCACCCGGACGCCGGTAAGACCACCTTGACCGAAAAATTCCTGCTCTACGGCGGAGCCATCGCCCAGGCCGGCGCCGTCAAGGGCAAAAAGAACGCCAGAGCCGCCGTCTCCGACTGGATGGAGATTGAGAAGCAGCGCGGCATCTCCGTCACCTCCTCCGTGATGCAGTTCCAGTACAACGGCTTCTGCATCAACATCCTGGACACCCCGGGCCACCAGGACTTCTCGGAGGACACCTATCGCACCCTGATGGCGGCGGACTCCGCCGTCATGGTCATCGACGGCGCCAAGGGCGTGGAGCCCCAGACCCGGAAGCTCTTCAAGGTCTGCGCCATGCGGCACATCCCCATCTTTACCTTCATCAACAAGATGGACCGGGAGACCAAGGACCCCTTCGACCTGCTGGACGAGCTGGAGCATGAGCTGGGCATTGAGACCTGCGCCATGAACTGGCCCATCGGCTCCGGTAAGGAGTTCCGGGGGGTCTATGACCGGCAGAAGAGCCAGCTGATCCTCTTCTCCGGCATCTCCGGCAAAAACAAAGCGGAAAAGCAGGAGATCGACCTCTACGCCCCGGAGCTGGACGAGATCATCGGCGCCAGCCGCCACAGCCAGCTGATCGACGACGTGGAGCTGCTCTCCGCGGGTCGGGAGTTCAACATGGAGGAGGTCCGGGCGGGCCAGCTGAGCCCCGTGTTCTTCGGCTCCGCTTTGAACAACTTCGGCATCGAGCCCTTCCTGGAGGAGTTTTTGCGGATGACGCCCCCTCCCCTGTCCCGGACGGCGGACTGCGGCGTGATCGACGCCTTCAGCCCCGACTTCTCCGCCTTCGTCTTCAAAATCCAGGCCAACATGAACAAGGCCCATCGGGACCGGCTGGCCTTTATGCGGATCTGCTCCGGCCACTTCCAGCGGGACGCGGAGTATTTCCACGTACAGGCGGGCAAGAAGATGCGGCTGAGCCAGCCCCAGCAGCTGATGGCCTCGGAGCGGGAGATCGTGGAGGAGGCTTACGCCGGAGACATCATCGGCGTCTTTGACCCGGGCATCTTCGCCATCGGGGACACCATCACCGTGCCCGGCAAGAAGTTCCAATTCGCGGGCATCCCCACCTTCGCACCGGAGCACTTCTCCCGGGTCAGTCCCCGGGACACCATGAAGCGCAAGCAGTTCATCAAGGGCACTGAGCAAATCGCACAGGAGGGCGCCATCCAGATCTTCAAGAAGCCGGAGTCCGGCATGGAGGAGGTCATCGTGGGCGTCGTGGGCACCCTGCAGTTCGACGTATTTCAGTACCGGATGCGGAGCGAATACGGCGTGGAGCTGCGGATGGAGGGCCTGCCCTATGAGGAGCTGCGCTTCATCACCGCCTCCCCCGTGCCGGAAAAGGATCTGAACCTGAGCTCCGACGTGGAGCTGCTGGAGGACTACCGGGGCCGGAAGCTGCTGGTCTTCTCCTCCTATTGGGCCATCGACTTCACCAAGCGGAAAAATCCCGGCCTGGAGCTGGCTGAGATGTCATAACGCTCTTTGCGGCTTGCTGCCGCTCCTTCCGAAGCAAAACAGCGTTTCCCGTGTTTTCCACGGGAAACGCTGTTTTGCTTCGGTTTATTGATTCTCATTTCGGAACCAGGCGTCGATCTCCGCTTCGGCCCCGCCCATGATCGACTCCGCGTCCGCCCCCCGGAGATCCAGGCCCTCCGCCGAGAAGAGCACCGTCTCGGGGATGCCGTAGAAGCTTTCGCAGAGCGCCTTCACGTAAGCGTACCCGGAATTGGCAGGCAGAATGGGGCCGCCGGCGGTCATCACATAGAACAGCCGCTTGGCCCGGCAGAGACCGTAGGGCCGATCGTCGGGGCCGTAGGCAAAGCTGAGGCCCACGCAGTTGATATGCTCGATCCAGACCTTCACCGAAGCCGGAAAGCTCAGATCCCAGTAGGGGGCTGCGATCACCACGGTATCCGCGGCGGCAAAGTCCAGCGCCTGCTTCAGCAGGGGGTCCTGCCGGTCTCCGGCGGCCAGCAGAGCGTCCCGCCGGGCCAGAGTCTCCCGGCTCAGAGGCCGCAGATCCAGCGCCGCCAGGTCCAGCTCTGTCATTTCGCCCTCCAGGTGCTCCAGCACCCGCCGGGCCAGCTTCAGCGTCCGGGACTCCGCCCGGACACAGGCGTTGACAAAGAGGATCCGGGTATTTCGCTCCATCACATTCCCGCCTTTCTATCCGCTTTTCTTTATACCAGATGTACGTGGATGCCCACGTCCTGCAGGGGCTGCAGCAGCTCCTGGGTGGCGCCGCGGTCGGTGATCAGCTCCTGGATCAGGTGGATCTCGCCGCTGGTGAAGTTGGAATCCCAGCCCAGCTTGTTGTGGCCCGCCAGCAGATACACGGGACCGCTGACGCTGGTGAGCATCAGATTGTTGATGGCCACCTCCGCGAAGTGCTCCGTGGTCATGCCCCGCTCCACCGACAGACCGCTGCAGCCCAAAAAGGCCTTGTTCGCCTTGATGGAGCGCAGGGCCTCCTGGGCCACGCTGCCCACCATGGCGTATTTGGGGTAGCGGACCTCGCCGCCGGTGAGGATGATGGTCATATCGCTGCGGTGCGGGATGTTGGTGGCCAGCACGTTGTTGGTGATCACCGTCACGTTGGAGGCCTCGATGTAGCGCAGCATCCGAAGGGCAGTTCTGCTGGTGTTGACAAAAATCACGTCGCCGCTTTCCACAAATTCCGCCGCCCCCTGGGCGATGCGGCCGGGAATGTCCGTGGGCCCCGTCTGATTCTTGGGCTCGTTTTCCGCCAGGGAGACCCGTCCGTAGCCCCGGCGTACCTTCCCCTCCTCCTCCAGGAGCGTCAGATCCCGCCGCAGCGTGACTGCGGAGACGCCCAGAAGCCGGGCCGCCTGCTCCACGTTCAACTGACCATCTCCGGCCTGCCGGATCATATCCATCAGCTTGTGCCGCCGTTCAAAGATGTCTGTACGCTTTCGATTCATAGGCCCTCCATTGCATTGTTCCCCATAACCGGCTAATCTTGTATATGTTGTTAATATTATATCACACATTGCTCCATTTGTCACGATGGAAAGATGGATTTTGAAAATATTTTTTAGGGTGCGTCCTTTCCCTTTGCTATTTTATACAAAAATAATCGTTGAATTTTGTTGCATAAGCACAGCATGAATTATCATTTATACTTACAGATTATCATTTCGTTTTCTTGACATCGTTCGTTTATTGTGCTAATGTTTCATTGTAAACGACTTATTTCGTATATAAAGCAGATAATAAACAGCGAACAATCATTTAATTGATCATTTTAGGGAGGACGTTATGAGTAAAATCACAGAGATGACCCGGGAGAGCTGGATCCTGTCCACCTTCCCGGAGTGGGGCACCTGGCTCAACGAGGACATTGAAAACGCGGTGGTCCCCGAGGGCAACGTGCGGATGTGGTGGCTGGGCTGCACCGGAATCTGGATGAAAACACCCGGCAACACCAACCTGACCATCGACGAGCAGAATCTGATGATGCGGGTGGACGAGCGCATGAACATCACCGAGCCGGACCCGGTGAAAAAGGAAAAGCTCCGGGCTCAGATGGACTACCACATGTTCCTGGCCCATGCCCTCACTGTCAACGCCTGCCACGAGCTGGTGGCGGGGGGCAAGATCGGCTGCGCCGTCTCCTCCACCGTCACCTACCCCTGCACCAACAAGCCCGAGGACGTGTGGGCCGCTCGGATGAACAACCAGTTCAAGACCGACTACTGCCTGGATATGCACGTTAACGGCGAGTACCCCGGCTACTATATGGCCTATTTGAAGGAGCAGGATATGGTCCCTGCCATGGCCCCGGAGGATGCCGCCCTGCTCAAGCGCGCCAAGATGGACTTCATCGCGCTCAACTACTACCGCACGCTCACTGCCCACGCCTTCCCCGCCGACGAGGCCCACCCCAAGGGCACCCGCATTGAGGGCTTCAACGAGGTGGACTACGATATGTACGGCTACTGGAAAATCGAGAAGAACACAAACCTGGCCGCCAGCGAATACGGCGCGCAGATCGATCCGGTGGGTCTGCGAATCGTGCTGAACGAATACTGGAATCGTTACCACCTGCCCCTGATCATCACGGAAAACGGTCTGGGCACCGCCGACACCCTCACCGAGGACGGCAGAGTCCACGATGATTACCGCATCGACTACATGAAAAAGCACGTGAAGGCCATCGGCGCCGCCATCGAGGACGGGGTGGAGATGATGGGCTACTGTCCCTGGTCCGTCATCGACCTGCTGAGCTCCCACCAGGGCTTCCGGAAGCGCTACGGTTTGGTTTATGTAAACCGCAGCGACATGGATCTGAAGGATCTGGCCCGCATCCGCAAGGACAGCTTCTACTGGTATCAGAAGGTCATTGAGACGAACGGGGAGGAGCTGTAAGGCTATGGCAAAGTACGATTTCATGAGCTTTGGCGAGCCCAACATCCGGCTCACGCCTCCGGAGCATGACCGCCTGGGGCAGGCGGAGGAGCTGCGGCTGGGTATCGCAGCGGCGGAGCTGAACTGCTGCGTCAACATCTCCAATCTCAGCGTGGAAAAGCTGCTTCCCACCCGGAAGACCGCCTACGTCACCAAGCTGGTGGACAACCGGACCGGCTCCTACATCGTCAAGCACGCCCAGATGCACGGGGTGGATATGTCCAACGTGGTGGTGGAGCCCTTTAACAAGATCGGCAGGACCCGCAACGGTCTGGCCTTTGTGGAGGTGGGCATCGGCCCCCGGGCCAGCTACCAGATCTATGACCGGGGCCACACGGCGCTCAGCAAGATTCAGCCCGGGGACATCGACTGGGAGAGCATCCTGAACACCCGCTGGTTCCACACCACCGGCATCGTCACCGCCCTGGGCGAGCACACGGTCTCCGAGGTGCTGGCCGCCCTGAAGGCCGCCAAGAAAAACGGGGCGGTCACCTCCTACGATCTGAACTACCGGGCCACCCTCTGGACCAGGGAAGAGGCCAGAGCTGCCGCGGAGCAGCTCATGCCCTGGATCGACGTGATCCTGGGGAACGAGGAGGATTTCGACACCATGCTGGGCATCCGGGCCGAAGGCACAGACGAAAACTTCTCCGCGATCGATCCCCGGAGCTACAGGGCTGTGGCGGAAAAGGTCATGGAGAAGTATCCGCACATCCGGGCCGTGGGCACCTCCCTGCGGGAGGTCAGGACCGCGCTGCTGAACAACTGGCAGGGCTGCATGATGACGAAAAACGGCTTCTTCATCTCCCGGAAATATGAAAACATTGAGATCAACGACCGGGTCGGCGGCGGTGACAGCTTTGCCTCGGCCTTGATTTGGGGTATGCTGGAGGGGCACGACGAGCAGCGCGTCATCGACTTTGCCACGGCCTACTCCGCCCTCTGCCACACCATCCACAACGACTGGAATCTGGTGTCCCGGGCCGAGGCAGAGGCCCTGGCCGCCGGCGGAAGCGCCCGCGTAAAGCGATGAAGCAGCGTTCTGCCGGAAGCGAGTCCGGCGCCGCAGCCCGACCCTACGCACTGGGCCTGTACGAAAAGGCAATGCCCGAGCTGCCCTGGCCGGAAAAGCTGCAAATCGCAAGGAATGCCGCCTATGACTTCGTGGAGCTCAGCATCGACGCCAGCGAGGAGAAGATCAGCCGGATCCGCTGGAGCGGCGCCCGGCGGCTGACGCTGCTGCGGGAGTGCCGTGAGGCCAGGATGCCTGTTGGCACTCTGAACGTCTCCGCCCTGACCAGGTACGCGCTGGGAGACCCGGACCCGGCCATTCGGGATCGGGGGTTGGAGATCGGCCTGGGCGCCATTCGGCTGGCGGCGGATCTCGGTGCCAGGGTAGTGATGCTCCCCGGCTACGACGTATACTTCAAGCCCCATTCGGAGCAGACGGAGG
>CAMNHH010000125.1 GCA_946539175.1 uncultured Clostridia bacterium
CGGGCGCCTCCATGGGAGCGGGCTCCTCCGCGACAGCAGGTTCCTCTGCGGGAGCGGGTTCTTCCACGGGGACGGGTTCTTCCGCGGGGACGGGTTCTTCCGCGGGGACGGGTGCTTCCGCAGGAGCGGGCGCCTCCGCCTCGGCGGGCGGGGCGGCGCAGGCCGCCGGCTCCGGCTGCCGGCTGCCGGACGCTGCCTTGGCTTCAGGCAGGCAGCGGGCCAGCAGGGCCGTCTCCAGGGCGGGGACGCCGGTGTTCTCCAGCGCCAGGCGCAGCTGCTCCGGGCGCACCTCCCGGCTGCCCAGGCAGCGGGCCGCCTCCCGGGTGACGGCAAAGCCGGAGAGACTCTGCTCCCCGGGGCTGTAGCGGAAATAGAGATTGCCCAGCTCCGTCATCAGCTCGTCGTCCGCAATCTGCCCGGCGGGCAGCCGGAACAGCAGGGCGGCTCTGGCACAGATGGGATACAGCTCCGGTCGCACGAAGCCCCGCTCCCGCAGCAGGCTCAGGGTCCGGGTCACCACGGTCCGGGGACCGGTGATGCGGTCGGCCTTGTTCAGCACGAAGAGGATCCGCAGCAGGGGATCCGCAGCCAGCTCATCCAGCAGGGCCAGCTGACGGGGCTCGCTCAGCCGCTCCGCGTCCAGGACGCAGAGACGGAAGTCCTCGGGCAGCGTGAATTCTCCCTGCAGGGCGGCCAGCAGGGTGCGGCGGCCCGCGCCGGAGATCCCGACGGTCAGTTCTTTCAGGGAAGCCATAAACGTACCTCCTTTACACACATTCCGGACAAGCAGCGCTTGTCTCTACAGGGCAGGCTCCTTCGGGGTGACGTAGACGGTGCGATAGTTTTCATAGACCACCATGCCGGGCTTGGCCCCGGCGGGCTTCTTCACCTGCCGGACCGGGCAGAGGTCCACGGGGACGTTGTGGCCCTGGCGGGCCTGGGAATACCAGGCGGCCAGCTCCGCCGCCTCGGTGACAGTCTGATCCGGCACGGGGGCTCCGGCGCAGGCGATGATCACGTGGCTGCCGTGGGCCTTCTGGACGTGGAGCCACAGGTCGGTCTTGTAGGCCAGCTTGGTGGTGAGCAGATCGTTCTGCCGGTTGTTGCGGCCCACCAGGATCTGGAAGCCGTCGGAGGAGCGGAACTCCATGGGCTTGGAGGGGGGAAGCTTCATCTGCTTCTTCCGATCCGTCTGCCTGAGATAGCCGCCTTCCGTCAGCTCCGCCCGGATGTCAGACAGATCCCGCTCGTTCTCCGCCCGGTCCAGGGCCTCCAGCACGGAGGCCAGATAGCGCTCCTCCGTCCGCCCCAGGGCGATCTGCTCCGTCAGGAACTTCTCCGCGTGCTTGGCCTTGTTGTAATCCTTATAATACTTCGCGGCGTTCTGCTGGGGAGAGAGGGTCACGTTCAGGGGGATCTCGATCTGCTTCATCTCCGGGTCGTAGAAGTCCACGGCGCTCAGCCGGGCCTGGCCCCGCTGGATGGCGTGGAGATTGGCGGTGACGATGTCTCCCAGCTGACGCAGCCGCTCCCGGTCATAGGTGGCCTCCAGCTCCTTCTCCTGGTTGGCCAGCTTCCGGCGGACCCGGGCCAGCTGGTTGCTCAGCAGCTTGTGGAGGGTCTGGGACCTTGCCCGCATCCGCTCGGCCAGGGCTCTGCCGCTGTAGAAGTCCTCCAGCAGCTCCGAGAAGGAGCCGAAGCTGTCCTGGCTCATGTAGCCCTCATACTGCCGGATGGGCCGGAAGGAGAAGTCCTTCCGCTCCCCGGCCAGCAGCAGGCGGGTGGGGACAAAGCCGGACTCCAGAGCCTTCAGCTCCCGGACCAGGCCAGCCGCCAGGGACGCCGGCGGCAACTCCTCCAGGGCCGGGTCGGTGCGGCCTGTGACCAGGTAGGCCAGCTCCCGGGCGATCAGCGGGGAGATGCCCGCGTAGCGGTCCATCAGCCAGCGGTCCAGGCTCATGGGCCGGGTCTCCCCCCGCAGGGCGTCAAAGACGCGCTCCACGCTTTCCGTCCGGAAATCCAGCTTTCCCTGGGCAGGGGGCTCCCGGTAGAAAAGCCCCGGCAGCACCTGGCGCTTCTCAGACATTTCAAAGTCCACCCGCCGCAGGCAGTCGATGATCCGGCCGTCCGGGCCGGTGAGGATCAGATTGGAATTGCGGCCCATCAGCTCCAGATAGAGCCGCTTCTCGCTGAGCTCTCCCAGCTCGTCCGCGCTCTCCACCCGCAGCTCCACCGCCCGCTCCAGGGGCAGCTGCCGCAGCGACAGGATCCGGCCTCCGGCCAGGTGCTTCCGCAGCAGCATGCAGAACATGGGGGGCTGGGCGGGATTTTCATAGCGGGCCTGGGTATAGTGGATCCGGGGATGGTTGGAGGAGGCGGACAGCAGCAGCTTCCGGTTTCCCGCAGCGGGGCTCCGCAGCTGCAGCAAAACGCTGTCCCGCTCCGGCTGCTGGATCTTGTCGATCCGGGCCCCCGGAAGGGTCTCGTTGAGCTCCGCCGTCAGGGCGGAGAGAAATATGGCGTCTAACGGCATGGTGATTCTTCCTTTAATGAAAAAATGAAATCATGAAAGAATGAAAGAATTACGGTTTTTTCCAATTCTCCGAATTGGAAAATAAAATTGAAATCGTCGCACAGCGACACCTCAATTTTATCATTTTTTCATTCTTTCACTCTTTCATTTGCCCTGCCGAGGGCGTACAGCTCGCTTACCCGCTCCTTCTGTCCCGTCAGCCACAGCCAGCCGAAGAGGGTCTCCAGGCCGGTGGCCCGGGCGTATTGGCCGGGGGAGGCGGACTTGGGCGCCTGGTGGGTATGGGCGTTGCGGCCCCGCTTATAGACGGCGGTCTCCTCCGGGCTCAGATGGGGCAGCAGGGTCTCCACCAGGGCTGCCTGGGCGGGGGCGGTGACCCGGGCCACGGCGCGGGCGTGGAGCTCCTTCATCTTCGCGCCGCCGGCGCTGCAGAGCTCCGCGCGCACCAGCAGCTCAAACACCGCGTCCCCCACGTGGGCCAGAGCCAGCTCTGAAACGGTGGAGAGCTGCTCCGGCGTCATGATCAGATTCAGATAGTCGGTCATTTCCTTCGGAAGCCCTCCGTCAGCCATTTGATCCCGTAGGTGGCCAGCAGGGCCACAAAAAGGGGCGCCGCGGTGGCGTAAAGGACGGGCAGCCGGTCGGTCACGTAGCCGCCGATCAGCAGAAACGGCGCAATCAGCAGCATCCAGCGCCGCAGCGCCTCCAGCCTGGGCACCCAGACGGCGCTGCGGATCTCCCGCCGGGTCAGCGCCCGGTTTTCTCTCGGTTCTTCCATGTTCCACTTCTCCCTGTTCTGTACCTATTTTAGTTATTATATCAGATGCTCGGCGGAAATTCAATCGTGCATTTCAGCTTTTCCGCCTTTTGTCTCCCCTGACGGGGGCCTTCCGGCGGACGGCCCCGGTTCTAGTTCAAATATGTGAATAAACTATGAAATTTAATCAAATTTCTGCTTGTCAGAACCGCTTTCCTATGATACAATGACCACAATGGAATTTGTTAAAGGAGGCTTTTTTATGCAAATTCTGAAGCCCGCCGTGGCGGGCACCCTGGAATCCAGCGATCTGATGGTCACACTGGAGCCTGGCAGCGATGGCATTGAGCTGTCCCTCACCAGCAGCGTTATGAACCAGTACGGCCGCCAGATCAAGAAGACCGTTCTTGAGACCCTGGAGCGGCTGGAGGTCAAGGACGCCAAGGTCACCGTAGTGGACAAGGGCGCTCTGGACTGCACCATCAAGGCCCGCGTGGAGTGCGCGGTGCTCCGCAGCTGCGACAAGTCCGACAAGAACATCGATTGGGGAGGTGTGATCAGATGATTCCTCGTCCGAAGCCCGAACGGTTCCGTCTGCGCCGGACCATGATCTTTATGAGCGCGCAGAAGCCCGGCCTGATCAAGGACGCCTACATCTACGGTGTGGACTCCATCATGCTGGACCTGGAGGACGCGGTGGCCGAGAATCAGAAGGACGCCGCCCGCTTCTCCCTGTACCATGCCCTGAAAACCATTGACTACGGCGATACCGAGGTCATCGTCCGCATCAACGGTCTGGACACCCCCCACTGGCAGGAGGATATCCGGGTCTGTGTCGCCGGCGGCGCCGACGGCATCCGCATCGCCAAGTGCGAAAGCGCCCAGGACGTCCGGACTGTCGAGGAGCACGTGCTTGCCGCCGAGCGTGAGTTCGGCGTGGAGGAAGGCCGCACCCTGCTCATGGCCGCACTGGAGAGCCCCAAGGGCATCCTGAACGCCTATGAGATCTGCTCCGCCTCCGACCGGATGTTCGGCGTTGCCATCTCCGGCGGCGACTTCCGCAAGTGCATGCAGACCAAGTTCACCCCCGACGGCGTGGACATGATGGTCGCCAGAGGCCAGATGCTCATCGCGGCCCGTGCCGCGGGCGTCCAGTGCTTCGACACCGTCTTCACCAACCTCAACGACGAAGAGGGCTACCGGGCCGAGGTCATGCAGAACAAGGCCATGGGCTTTGACGGCAAGAGCCTCATCAACCCCAAGCAGATCCGTCTCGTTCACGAGCTCTTCGCCCCCACCGAAAAGGAGATCGTCCAGGCCGAGAAGATCGTCCGCGCCTACCGCGAGCAGAGCGCCGCCGGCGTTGGCGTCTTCACCGTGGACGGCAAGATGATCGACATTGCGTTCATTCCCGGCGCGGAGCGGACGCTGAAGCTGGCCCGTGCCTGCGGGCTCTATGAGGGGGATCTGGTATGAAAAACGCAGTAGGCAGAGACATTCCCGATTACCTCCTGGTGAACGGCAAGGAGGTTTATCAGGGCAAGAATTACATGGACGGCAAGTATATCCAGAAGGCCGCTCCCAGAACCCGCCGTTATGAAAAGCCCCAGGAGTCCAAGATCGTCGCAACCATCGCGGACGCCCTGCGGCAGTGCGGCTGCAAGGACGGCTGCACCTTCTCCTTCCACCATCATCTCCGCAACGGCGACTACGTGGCCAACATGGTGGTGAAGGCCGCCGTGGAGGAGCTGGGCGTCAAGGACATCACCGTGGCCGCCACCTCCCTGGGCTCCGCCCATGACGTGATTGCCGACTACATCGAGCAGGGCATCGTCGTCGGCGTCCAGACCTCCGGCATCCGCGGCCGCATCGGCGACGTGGTCTCCGCCGGCAAGCTGAAGACCCCTGCCATCATCCGTTCCCACGGCGGACGCCCCCGGGCCATCGAGGCCGGCGAGGTCCACATCGACATCGCCGTCGTGGCCGCTCCCACCTCCGACTGCGTGGGCAACTGCCGCGGCATCGGCGGCAAGCACAACTGCGGCTCCCTGGGCTACGCCATGACCGACGCCAAGTACGCCGATCACGTCATCGTCGTCACCGACGATCTGGTGGACTTCCCCAACTACCCCGCCTCCGTGGAAGCCATCGACGTGGACGCCGTGGTGGTCGTGGACTGCATCGGCGACCCCAAGAAGATCGCCTCCGCCGCCGCCCGCATCTCTCAGAACCCCCGCGACCTGATGATGGCCGAGAACGTGGCCAAGGTCATCGCCGCCACCCCCTACTTCAAGGAAGGCTTCTCCTTCCAGACCGGCGTGGGCGGTCCGTCTCTGGCAGCCAACCTCTTCCTGGAAAAGTACATGGACGAGCGCGGCATCAAGATGGGCTGGGCCATCGGCGGCATCTGCGGCCCGATGGTGGAGCTGCTCAAGAAGGGCAAGGTCGGCAAGGTCATCGACGTGCAGGACTTCGACCTGGAGTCCGTCAACTCCATCAACCAGACCCCCAACCACTTTGAGATGAGCGCCTCCCAGTACGCCAACCCGGCCAACAAGGGCGCCTTCGTCAACAAGCTGGACTTCGTGGTCCTGGCCGCCCTGGAGATCGACACCGGCTTCAACGTCAACGTGCTGACCGGCTCCGACGGCGTCCTCCGCGGCGCCCCCGGCGGCCACCCCGACACCGCAGCCGGCTCCAAGTGCTGCATCATCGTCACCCCCCTGACCCGCGGCCGTATGGCCACCGTCTGCGAGCACGTGGTCACCGTCACCACCCCCGGCGACTGCGTGGACGTACTGGTCACCGACTACGGCATCGCCGTGAACCCCCTGCGCCCCGACCTGATCGAGTGCCTGGACAAGGCCGGCATCCCCCACGTTACCATTGAAGAGCTGAAGGAAAAGGCCTACTCCCTGGTGGGCCGTCCCGACGATCTGGAGTGGG
>CAMNHH010000126.1 GCA_946539175.1 uncultured Clostridia bacterium
TGGACAGGACGGATACATTTCTGGATGCGTCCTACACCGGCAGGGCTTGTTATGCGCACCTTGTCAGGGTGCCTGGTTCCGGGAGAATACTCCTGAACCTCTGTATATGGGCCGAACATTCCCATCAGGCTGTCCCCATAGTCATTGCCGCGATTCAGCCGGTCCTGAACTTCAGGCGGAATCTCCTTCTGCTCGGGCTTGTGGTGATCCAGCCAAAGCATTTTCGGACATTGCATCCCGCGGACAAAATCCGTGTGGAAATTGTGTACAATCAGCATTGCCGGAAACGGGAGGCCGCTAAAGTGCGCCAACTCTTGGAGAAGGAGTAAACACCGATTCTTGCCAAAACCCCGTTGCTCTGGTATAATCAAACCATAATGGCGTGCAATCGTAGAAGATGGTAGGAAAGCGAGATGACATAATGGATCGAAGAGAACAATTGGTATCGGTCTTTGCCGATACCCAAGCCTATTACACGGAAAACCGCCTCCTGGCGGACGCAGTGCTGCGCAGCCGGAAAGCGGTCAGGCTGTATGAGGAAAATGACTACCCGGAGCTGCCGGAGGCGGAGAAGGCGGGGCGGGTCACCGTCACCATGGCCCGGAGCTTTGAAGCCGCCATGGGGCTGCGGGAGGCAAACCCGGAGGCCCGGGTGGCGGTTCTGAACTTCGCCTCCGCCACCAATCCCGGCGGCGGGGTCAGAACCGGGGCCAACGCCCAGGAGGAGTGCCTCTGCCGCTGCTCCACCCTTTACCCCACCCTGAACCAGCAGTGGCTCTGGGATCAATACTATCTGCCCAACCGGGCGGCCAACGATCCGCTTCACACCGACGTCTGCATCTACACCCCCGGGGTGGTGATCTGTAAGACCGATGAGAGCATCCCCCAGCGGCTGCCGGAGGAGCGCTTTGTGACGGTGGACGTGCTGACCTGCGCCGCTCCGAATCTGCGCCGGGTCCCAGGTAACCGCCACAACCCGGACGCCTCCCGGGCGGCCTCCGTCACCCGCCAGCAGCTCTTTGAACTGCACGTCAAGCGGGCGAAGCACATCCTCCACGTGGCCGCCGCCAACGGCGTGGATTGCCTGGTGCTGGGGGCCTTCGGCTGCGGTGCCTTTGAGAACGACCCCAACGTGGTAGCCAAGGCCTACGCCGTGGCTCTGGAGGAATACCGGCACTATTTCGATACAATCGAGTTTGCCATCTACTGTCGGGAATGGGAAACCGAGAACTACAACGCCTTCAGGGCCTGGTGCAAATGAAGGGAATGAACATGAAAGCAAAAAGCGACAGCACCAGCAGATTCATCTCTCTGATCCTGCGGCACAAGCCGGAGGTCATTGGGATTACCCTGGACGAACACGGCTGGGCCAACGTGGAGGAGCTGATTGCCGGAGTCAACCAAACCCGGCCCCTGGACAGGACCGGGTTGGAGGAGATCGTCCGCACGGACGAGAAGCAGCGCTACGCCTTCAACGGCGACAAGACGAAGATCCGGGCCAACCAGGGGCACTCCGTCCCGGTGGACGTGGAGCTGGAGGCTGTGACGCCGCCGGAAATCCTCTACCACGGCACCGGGGAGAAGTACGTGGAATCCATCGAGGCCCAGGGTTTGATTCCCAAGACCCGCCTCTACGTCCACCTCTCCGGCGACTACGAAACCGCCTTCCAGGTGGGCAACCGGCACGGCAGGCCCCGGATCTATCAAGTGCATTCCGGCCAGATGGCAGCGGAGGGCTTCACCTTCTACCGCTCCGTCAACGGCGTGTGGCTGACGAAAACAGTACCGCTGCATTATCTGACACGAATGTGGTAAGCACCGACTGAAGAGTTGAAGCGTCGCAGGAGGAACTTATGGAATATACAATCGGTGAGGTGTCGTCCCTTCTGAATCTCTCCAGGGACATGATTCGATACTACGAAAAGCAGGGCGCCATTCGGGCGAAGCGCAACAGCGAAAATCGCTATCGCAGCTACGATACCATGGAGCTGTTCTGGCTGCTGGAGGCCATGGTGCACAAAAGCTGGGGCCTGCCCATCGGAGAAATCCAGGGAATCCGGCAGGAGCAGTATGCCCGGAACACCCAGGCCTTCCTGGAGGAGGAAATTGAGAAGCTGGAGCGGGAAACCCGGTTCAAGACCCTGCTGGCGGAGCGGCTGAAGCAGGTGCGGGACTACACCGCCCTGAGCGCCGTCAACATCGGCAATTTCTGGGTCCAGAGAGTCCCGGCCTGCTTCTGCTGCCATCTGGTCACCGGCCGCGGGGACGAGTACGGGCAAATCACAATGTCGGAGGCGCTCAGCCGCTTCGTCTTTTCCGAGCGGATGCTGCCCTTCTTCGACAGCGGCTTCACCCTGAACGGAGACCGGGTGGACTGGCAGATGCGGATTGAGGAGAGCTGGCTTCGCAAACTGGGCGACCAACTTCCGGAGGGCTTTGAACGCTATGACGAAGCCCTTTGTCTCTGCACCCACGTGGACATCGGGGAGGTGGGGAACTTCGACCCCTCCATCTTCCGGGCCATCCGCGCCTACGCTGCGGAACGGGGTTATGCAGAAAAAGCGGGTGCGTCCATCCGGGGCTTTCTCCTGGGCCGGGGTTACGAAAACGGCAGCTTCCGCCGGATTGTCCGCTACTTTCTTCCCCTTGCGGAGTCGTAGGGCTTCAAACCTTGGAAGGGTTCCAGACTTTTTTCCGGGGAATCCGGCTCCTGTTTGTCATTCTTTACAAATCATCCGCATGGACGGGCCTTGCAGAATCCCTGCGCGGCCCGCCATTTTTCTCCCTTGACCCTGGAACGCTTCCATACCTTATACTGATGACAGAGGAAACAGGCAAGTCCGCCTGCTTCAAAGCTACAAGATTTTTTGGAAAGAGGTATGACAATCATGATGACAAAACTGTTTACCCCTGCAAAAATCGGTACCTGTGAAATTCCCAACCGTCTGATCGTCCCCGCCATGGTTATGAACCTGTGCACCGAGGACGGCATGATCACCGAGCGCTATATCCGCTACATTGAGGAAAAGGCCAAGGGCGGCTGGGGCATGATCATCACCGAGGACTACGCCGTCAACGAAAACGCCAAGGGCTACAAGTACATCCCCGGCCTCTACAACGACGAGCAGATTGCGGGCAACAAGCAGCTCACTGAAACCGTACACAAGTACGCCTCCAAGCTCTTCTGCCAGATGTACCACCCCGGCCGTCAGTCCAAGCACGACGTGAACGGCAACGTGCAGCCCGTGGCCCCCTCCGCCATCAAGGACCCCTTCTGCATGGACCTGCCCCGGGAGATCACCGTGGAGGAAATCCACCAGATCGTCAAGGACTTCGGCAGCACCGCCAGACGGGCCAAAGAGTCCGGTTTTGACGGCATCGAGATTCACGCGGCCCACGGCTATCTGATTTCCGAGTTCCTCTCCCCCTTCACCAACAAGCGGGTGGACGAATACGGCGGCTGCTTTGAGAACCGGACCCGGATTCTGGACGAGATCTACGCCGAAATCCGCAGGAACGTGGGGAAGGATTTCCCGGTGCAGGTGCGGATTTCCGCCAACGAATATCTGCTGGGCGGCCGCACCGAGGCGGACACCTACGAGCTGGTACGGCATCTGGACGAGCTGGGGGTGGACGCCATCCACATCTCCAACGGCATGTACGCCTCTCCGGTTCTTCGCCAGATCATCGCGCCCATGTACACCGAGCACGCCTTCAACATGGACACCGCCCAGCAGGTGAAGAAACTGGTCTCCTGCCCTGTGATTGTCACCAACCGCATCAACGACCCCAAGATGGCTGACACCATCCTGGAAATGGGCAAGGCGGACTTCATCGGCATGGGCCGCGGCTCTCTGGCCGATCCCCATCTGCCCAACAAGGCCAAGGAAGGCAAATTTGAGAACATCCGCTACTGCATCGGCTGTCTCCAGGGCTGCGAGGCCGGCCTGCTGGCCGGAACCTGCGCCACCTGCCTGGTGAACCCCCGGGTTGCCAGAGAGTATGAGAATCCCATGGAGAAGACCGCTGCGCCCAAGAAGGTGCTGGTGGCGGGCGGCGGCCCGGCGGGCCTGATTGCCGCGGAGACTGCGGCCCTGCTGGGCCACAAGGTCACCGTGTACGAGGCCTCCTCCCATCTGGGCGGCCAGTTCCGCAGCGCCGCCTATCCTCCCGGAAAGGGCGAGCTGTCCACCTTCACCTCTTCCCTGCGCAAGAGCCTGGCAGACCTCCAGGTCCCCGTCAAGCTGAACTGTCCTGTCACCGAGGAGCTGATTGCGGCGGAGAAGCCCGACGCCGTCATCCTCGCCACCGGCGCCAAGCCCCTGATGCCCCCCATCCGGGGCATCGACAGCGCCAACGTGGTGACCGCCGAGGACGTGCTGCTGGGTAAGGTGGACGTGAAGCCCGGCCCCGTGGTGGTCTGCGGCGGCGGCGAGGTGGGCGGCGAAACGGCCCACTTCCTGACCCAGAGCTGCCAGGACATCACTGTCCTGGAGATGCGGGACGAGATTCTGATGGATATGTTCCCGCTGATGCGGATGCAGCTGATGCAGTACATCCGGGAGTGCGGAATTAAGGTTCGGACCAAGGCCACCGTCACTTCCATTGACGAGAACGGCGTCAGCTTCAAGAACCCGGACGGCAGCGTGGAGACCCTTCCCGCCGCCACCGTCGTCTCCGCCTTTGGCTACAAGGCCTACAATCCCCTGGAGGAGATTGCCAGAAAGCACTGCGAGAACGTGCAGGTGATTGGCTGCGCCGTCAAGGCCGGCAACGCCCTCACCGCCATCCGCGAGGGTTATGAGGCCGCTCTGGCTTTGTAATATTGTCATCATGAGGAAACCGTCGTGCCCAGGCACGGCGGTTTTCTTCGCGGGGATTCTGATACTGAACTCCCATAGAAGCCTTTCATTTGTTCCGGCAGGAATTGTGCCATACTTCGTTGTCGTCCTTGCCGGGCGTCAAGCCCGCCTGCGTCCTCCGCCTCGTCTGGCGCAATTCCTGCACGGAACATTCTTCAATCTTTCTATGGGAGTTCAGTATGATTCGCTTTTTGTGAAAATAAATCTTGCTATTTCGCTAAACTCCTGGCATATTGTGTGTTGCCAAATCGGAAGGGTTGACTCTCAGAAAGATGCGGCCCCGCACCGGGGCAAACAGATATGCAAGGAGCGAGCAGCATGGAAAACCGGGTTTACTATTATGCAAGAGTTTCTACGAAAGAGCAAAACCTCGACCGCCAGATCGCAGCCTTTGTTGCGATGGGGGCCGAGGAGCGAGAAATCATAACCGACAAGGAAAGCGGAAAGAGTCTGGACCGGCCAGGCTGCCAGGCGCTGAAAAACGTAATCCTCCGTAAAGGAGATACCCTGGTGGTCAAATCTCTCGACCACCTCAGCCGCAACAAGGCCGACATCCGCAATGAACTGCAATTCTTCAAAGACCAGGGGATACGCCTGAAAGTGATTGACCTTCCGACATCCATGATGGATTTGCCGGAAGGTCAATCTTGGGTTTTCGAGATGGTGAACAATATCCTGATTGAGGTGATGGGGACCATCGACGAGCAGGAGCGGCTGACCATCAAGCAGCGCCAGGCAGAGGGTATTGCTGCCGCCAAAGCCAAAGGAAAGAAGCTCGGCAGACCGTCAATGAAAATACCAGAAAACTTTGATGCAATCTACACCTACTGGAGAAACGGAGAGATAACTGCCAGGAAGGCAATCGAAATGCTTGGTATGAAAACCACAAGCTTTTACAAGCTCGTCCGCATAAAGGAGAAGCGATAAATCCGCTATTTCCCTTCGTAAAGGTTCGTCCATTGGCGCAAATCGTCGTAAACCGCACAGAAGAGATTGACGAAAGCTATTTTGCCCGTTTTCCACACCCTTCGTAAAGGTTCACTTTTTCGGGCTGTGTCAAAATACGCAAAGCATGAAGTATGCCAGCGGGAGCGATGTAAACATGAGCGTGAAAACCGAAACCATTGCAATTTCTACCAGGCGATTCTGAAAACTTTTTGTCAAAAGTTAATGATTTCTTGCAGCAAAAGAGAAGCTGTGGTATAATTAATTATACACATTATCCAAATGAAGCATTCTATCCCGGAGATAGAATGAGGGTAGGCTGACGCCTGCGGCGAAAGCTAAGGGCATTTACAACGACTGGGTTTATCCGAAG
>CAMNHH010000127.1 GCA_946539175.1 uncultured Clostridia bacterium
TGAATCGGTGCTGAACGGCTTGACTTTGCTGGTGGGGATTGCCGTGTTGGCAGTCGGTCTTACATGGTGGCTGCTGTTTTTGAAAACGAGGGACAAAACCGGAGAGGCCAATCAAAAAGCAAAGCCCGGCGAACGCAAGCTGCTCCGATGGTTTTGGCTTCTGTTCGCAGCTTGGATGGGATGCATGATCCTTGTGAATTGCTTTTTCTGAGTCATGATTTGACGCTTGGCAGGCGCGGAGCTGTGAACCCCATTCTGATTTTATCGTTCAAATGGCAATTTGAACGATACCACAATTTCCAATTCTCAATTTTCAATTCTCAATTCCTTTACGCCGCACCATACAGGAAAGGAGAAAGTCCATGGACCACAAGGAGCTTGCCCGCATCTGCGAGGCCATTCTGTTTGCCGCCGGGGAGCCGGTGGAGACGGAGCGGCTCTGCTTCGTCACCGAGACGGACCCGGACGAGATCCGGGGGGTCCTGCGGGAGCTGATGGATCTCTATGCCTTCGAACGCCGGGGCATCCGCATCCTGCGGCTGGAGGACAGCTGGCAGATGTGCTCCCAGAACGACCTGGCCCCCTGGGTCACCAAGGCCCTGGAGACCCGGAAGCCCCCCAAGCTCTCCGCCTCCCAGCTGGAGACCCTCACCATCATCGCCTACTATCAGCCCACCACCAAGGCCTTCGTGGAGAAGCTCCGGGGGGTGGACAGCTCCTACTCCGTCTCCGCGCTTTTGAACAAGAAGCTCATTGCGGAGAACGGCCGCCTGGAGGCCCCGGGCCGCCCCATCCTTTACGTAACCACGCCGGACTTCCTCCGCACCTTCGGCCTGGAGTCCCTGGAGGAGCTGCCGGAGATGGAGAAGGTGAGCTTCTCCAACGCCGCAGAGGCGGAGCCCCGGGAGGAAGGGAGAACGGATTCTTCCACTCCGCTCCGCCCCGCTCAGAATGACGCTGCAGGGGCCGACGCGCCCGAGGGCCCGCCGCGGGAGGGTGAAACGCCATGAAGGTGCTGCTAATCATCCTGGGCGTTCTCTTTCTGATCGGCTGCATCCCGGTGGGGGTGCTGTTCCGCTATCACGATGAGATCCAGCTAAAGCTGACGGTGCTGTTCTTCCGGATCGGCATCCTGCCCAAGAAGCCCCTGCCCCGGAAGAAGCGGGAGAAGGCCGAGGCAAAACAGGCCGCCAAGGCCGCCAAAAAGGCGGAGGCCAAGGCAAAAAAGAAGAAAAAGCAGCAGGCCCAGAGCCTGATCGCCAAGCCCAGGGAGCCGGAGGAGCCCAAGCCCAGGCAGCCTCTGAGCGACAAGATCGCCGGGCTGATCCCCTGGGCAAAGCTGGGGGCCGGCTTCGTGGGAGAGTTCTTCCACCGGAAGCTGACGGTGAAGCGGCTCCGCATCCGGGCCGTGCTGGCGGGGGGAGACCCCGCCAAGATCGCCCAAAGCGTGGGCAAGGCCTGGGAGGCCATCGGCATCGCCCTGCCCATCCTGGAGCGGGCCTTCCGCATCAAGGAGCGGAAGATCGCCGTCTGGCCGGACTTCACCGCCTCCAAGACCGAGCTGGAGGCGGAGCTCCACATCCGGCTCCGCATCGGTGGCGTGGTGCTGCTGGTGCTGAAGTACGCGGGCAAGGCCCTTGCGACCCTGATCCGCCAGAAGCGGATCGCGAAAAAGAAGCAACAACAAGCGGAGGCGGAAGCTGAAACCGACGAAAATGCTGGAAAGGCGGTATCTTGAATATGAATCACAACATCTCCGAAATGCTCTCCTCCACCATGGAGAAAATGCAGAAGATGGTGGACGTGAACACCGTTGTAGGCGCTCCCGTGAACGTGGGCGGCGGCGTTACCATCGTCCCCATCACCAAGATCCACATCGGCCTGGGCGGCGGCGGCACCGACTTTGCCACCAAGGGTGCCCTGGGCTCCAAGAAGGACCCCTTCGGCGGCGGCATGGGCGCCGGCGTCAGCGTGGATCCTGTGGCCTTCCTGGTCATCAAGGGGGACAGCGTCCGTATGCTGCCCGTGGCGGAGCCCGCCTCCACCACCGTGGACCGGATCGTGGAGCAGGCTCCGGACCTGCTGGACAAGCTGGCCGACTTCCTGGACGGCAGAAAGCCCAGGGAAGAAGCCTGAGCAATTGACAATTTTACGCATAATTCGCCACGAATCGGGCAAACTGCCTGCGGGTGATGAAATGTGAAACGACTGCTTTCTCTGCTGACGGTATGCTGCTTGGCCGTCGGCTGTCTCGGTCTGCCCGCGTATGCGGACTCCGCTCCCGCCCCCGCCGTTTCCGCGGGCTGCTGCGTTCTGATGGACGCGGATACGGGGGAGATCCTCTGGTCCCGGCACCCGGACAATCCCGGTCTCATTGCCTCCACCACCAAGATCATGACCGCCTGGCTGGTCTGCCGGGCGGGGGAGCCGGAGCGCGTCGTTACCGTCCCGGCGGCGGCCGTGGGGGTGGAGGGTTCCTCCCTGTATCTGAAGGCTGGGGAGCGGCTGACCCGCCGGGAGCTGCTGCTGGGGACCATGCTCCAATCCGGCAATGACGCCGCCCTGGCCCTGGCCATCGATACGGCGGGCAGCGAGGCGGCCTTTGTGGCCCGGATGAACGAGGCGGCCCGGGCCCTGGGCCTGCAGAATACCCACTATGCCAATCCCCACGGGCTGGACAGCGAGGGCAATTACAGCACGGCCAGGGACCTGGCCCTGCTGACGGCGGCGGCCCTGGAGGAGCCCTCCTTCCGGCAGATCGCCGCCACCCGCTGCGCCGCCGTGACGGGGGACCGGGTCCTGACCAACCACAACAAGCTGCTCTGGCAGGTCCCCGGCTGTATCGGAGTCAAGACCGGCTATACCAAGGCCGCGGGCCGCCTGCTGGTGAGCGCTGCGGAGCGGACGGGCCGGACGCTGATCTGCGTCACCGTCAACGATCCCAGAGACTGGCGCGACCACGCCGCCCTGCTGGACTGGGGCTTCGGCCAATACCGGACGGAGCCGGTGGCCCGGACCGGGCAGCCCCTCATGACCGCTCCGGGGGGAGATATTCTCTATGCCCGGGCGGATTTGAGCCTGGGCCTGCGGCCCGGGGAGCAGCCCCGGCTGATCTACGTCCCGGGCCTGAGCTACACCGATCCGGGTCTTGTGCGGGTTCTCCTGCATGGAAAGCAGATAGCCGGGATTCCCGTCAGCCGGGCTCCCGCAGGGGCGGACAATTTGCCGGAGGCAAATCCGGAACGGTTCCCATAATCCCGTCGTTCTGATCGTTTGCCCCCCGCAAACGATGCCTGCTCCCCAAGGGCGGACGAGCAACGCTCGCCCCTGCGGTGTGTTGGCTTCGTTATGCCGGTAACCAGAATCCCAATTTGCGGAGCCCTTCTCAACCATGAAAGAACGCTTACAAAAGATAATCGCCGCCGCCGGACTCTGCTCCCGGCGGGAGGCGGAGAATTGGATCAGCCAGGGCAAGGTCACCGTGAACGGAGACCTTGCCCGCCTTGGCGATGCGGCGGACCCGGACCTGGACGAGATCCGGGTGGGGGGAAGCGCCCTTCCGGCGGCGCCGGAGCAGAGCACCACGGTGCTGCTCTACAAGCCCCGGGGGGTGGTCACCACCCTCTCTGACGAACGGGGCCGCCCCACCGTGGCCCAACTGCTGCCCCCGGAGCTGGGGCGGCTCTATCCCGTGGGCCGCCTGGACCAGTTCTCCGAGGGCCTGCTGCTGATGACCAACGACGGAGCCCTGACCAAGGCCCTGACCCACCCCTCCGGGGAGGTCTCCAAGACCTATCGCCTCTGGGTCTCCGGCTGGAGACCGGAAGCCCTGTCCATGTTGCGCCGCCCCATCGTGCTGGACGGTTATCGGATCAAAGCGCCGGAGCTGCGGCTGCTCTGGGTACACCGGGCGCCGGTCCTCAGACAAGGCTCCCCCGCAAGCAGGGCAGAGGGACCGTCCGCAAGGGCGGTGGAGGGGCCGCCCCGGGGGCAGAGCCCTTCCGCCACCGCGTGTCTGGAGATCACCATCCACGAGGGCCGGAACCGGCAGATCCGCCGCATGGCCCAGGCCGCGGGCCTGACCCCCACCCGACTGAAGCGCGTGGCCGAGGGCCCCGTCACCCTGGGGGACCTGAAGCCCGGCCAGTGGCGGAGGCTGAGCGAAGCGGAGCTCTCGAAGTTGAAAATGGAAAGTTGAAAGTTGAAAATGAATGTGTTTTTCAGATTGCAATCTGAAAAACTCCGTAATTTTCAATTTTCCATTTTCAACTTTCCATTCATCATAAAGGAATCCGGATCATGAATGAATATGACGTCATTGTAATCGGCGGCGGGGCCGCCGGCATGTTTGCCGCCGTCCAGGCGGGCTATGCCGGCGCCAGGGTCCTGCTGCTGGAGCCCAACGAGCGTCTGGGCAAAAAGCTGTACATCACGGGAAAGGGCCGCTGCAACCTCACCAACAACTGCTCCTGGCAGGAGGTGCTGAAAAACGTGCCCACCAATCCCCGCTTTCTGTATTCCGCCCTGTCGGGCTTTACGCCGGAGGATACCGTTACCTTTTTTGAGTCCCACGGCTGCGAGACCAAGACGGAGCGGGGCAACCGGGTCTTCCCGGTGTCCGACAAGTCCGCCTCCGTGGTGGAGGCTCTGAAGACCGCCCTGGGCTACGCCGGGGTGGAGATCCGCCGGGCAAGGGCAAAAGAGCTGCTCGTCGAAAACGGGCACATTTCCGGCGTCCGGACTGAGAAAGAGAAGATCGGCGCCCCCGCCGTGATCCTGGCCACCGGGGGCAGGTCCTATCCCGCCACCGGCTCCACCGGCGACGGCTACCGCATGGCCAGGGCCCTGGGCCACAGCGTTGTGGACCCCGTGGGCTCCCTGGTCCCCCTGGTGGAGGACGGGGACTGCTGCGCCAAAATGCAGGGCCTGGCCCTGAAGAATGTCAACGTGCGGCTATATGCACAGGGTGCACAGAGAACCGTCCCCTGTGCGACCCACGCCAAGCCCGTCTTTGAGGAATTCGGCGAGCTGCTCTTCACCCACTTCGGCCTGTCCGGGCCGGTGATCCTCTCCGCCTCCGCCCACATGGAGACAGGGAAGGCTTACACGATTGAGATCGACCTGAAGCCCGCCCTGGACGAGGCCACCCTGGACGCCCGGATCCTCCGGGACTTCGCCGCGGCCAAGAACCGCAGCTTCGAAAACGCCCTGTCGGGCCTCTACCCCAAGACCATGATTCCCGTGATGGTGGCCCGCTCCGGCATCCCCGGCGACACCAGGGTGAACGCCGTCACCAGGGAGCAGCGCCGGGCCCTGCTGGAGCTCACCAAGCACTTCACCGTGGAGATCCGGGGCAAGCGCCCCGTGGAGGAGGCCATCGTCACCTCCGGCGGCGTTTCCGTGAAGGAGATCGACCCGAAAACCATGGAAAGCAGGCTGGTCCCCGGCCTCTACTTCGCCGGGGAGGTCATGGACGTGGA
Organism: uncultured Clostridia bacterium; assembly: GCA_946539175.1. Taxonomy (GTDB): domain Bacteria; phylum Bacillota; class Clostridia; order Oscillospirales; family Oscillospiraceae; genus JAFRPC01. The sequence continues at coordinate 5,481 of CAMNHH010000127.1, forward strand.
CGCCTACACCGGCGGCTTCAACCTGCAGATCGCCTGGGCGACAGCGGCTGCGGCAGCCGCCGCCGCAAGTAAGAAGGAATAAGTAAGAAGTAAACCGTGGGGGCGATTCTTGCTCGCTGGCCCGAGGCAGGAGCCTCCCCTTCATGCCGTAGGGACAAGCCCTGCTTGTCCCTACATATTAAATGAATTCTCAATTCTCAATTCACAGGAGGTTGTACATATGGACAAGTTTATTTCCGTCGCCATTGACGGCCCTGCCGGGGCGGGGAAGAGCACCATCGCTCGGCGGGTGGCCCGGGAGCTGGGCTATCTCTACGTGGACACCGGGGCCATCTACCGCACCGTGGGCTACCACATGAGCCTCATGGGCATCGGCCCCAAGGACAGGGACGGCATCGAGCGCTGCATCGACGACGTGAATATCCAAATTGACTACCAGGACGACGGGATTCAGCACATGATCCTCAACGGCCAGGACGTGACGGAGCTGATCCGAACCCCGGAAATGTCCAAAATGGCCTCCGGGGTGGCGGCCCAGAGCTGCGTCCGGGACTACCTGCTGGACATGCAGCGCAGCCTGGCCCGGACCCACAACGTGGTGATGGACGGCCGGGACATCGGCACCGTGGTGCTGCCGGACGCCACCGTCAAGGTCTT
>CAMNHH010000128.1 GCA_946539175.1 uncultured Clostridia bacterium
CCGCAGCCGTACTTCTCACCGCGGTCATAATAGATCTCAGAGCAGGGGCCGCAGGGGCCGGAGCCGTGCTCCCAGAAATTGTCCGCCTTGCCGAAACGGAAAACCCGCTCGGGGGCAATGCCCTCCTGCTTGGTCCAGATCTCAAAGGCCTCTTCGTCGTTCTCGTAAATAGAGGGGTAAAGCCGGTCCTCCTCCAGGCCGCAGACCTTGGTCAGAAATTCCCAGCTCCAGTGAATCGCTTCCTTTTTGAAGTAATCGCCAAAGGAGAAGTTGCCCAGCATCTCAAAATAAGTGCCGTGACGGGCGGTCTTGCCGATGTTTTCAATGTCGCCGGTGCGGATGCACTTCTGGCAGGTGCAGACCCGGCGGCGGGGGGGCTCCACCTCGCCCTTGAAGTAGGGCTTCATGGGAGCCATGCCGGAGTTGATGAGCAGCAAGCTCTTGTCGTTCTGGGGGATCAGGGAGAAGGAGGGCAGCCGCAGGTGCCCCTTGCTCTCAAAGTAGGAGAGAAACATCTCCCGCAGTTCGTTCAAGCCGTGATATTTTGCCATTGTTTACCTCCAAATTTCGATCGCAGGGACGGAGCTCCGCCGTCCGCGTTTTTCTGACAACATGAAAAAACACCCCACCCCGGAATAGGGGCGAAGTGCCGCTGTACCACCCTAATTTGGTCTCTGCGCTCTGTAACGGGAGCCCCCGTCCCGCTCCTCGCGGGCCGCTCGGAAGTGGCTGACCGGGTTTGAAACGCCGGGGCTCCCACCATCTCCCCGTTCGCTGCCGCCTCTTGACCGGTCTCGTTTCCTCAACGCATTTAACGCAACTATTATAAGGGCGTCGGGCGGGAATGTCAAGGTTTTTTTGCGTCAAAACGCGGAGAAAACGGGATTTGAGGCTTTTCCCCAAACCCCGTTTTCGGCTTCTCAGCGGCGCAGGGTCCGCATGGAGTTCAAAATGGCGATGACGGACACGCCCACGTCTCCGAAGACCGCCAGCCACATGTTGGCCAGACCCAGAGCGCCCAAAATCAGAATGATGAACTTCACAGCCAGGGCAAAGACGATGTTCTGCTTGACGATCCGCAGAGTCTTCCGGGCGATGGCGACGGCCACCGGCAGCTTTTGCAGATCGTCGTCCATGATGACCACGTCCGCCGCTTCAATGGCCGCGTCAGAGCCCAGAGAGCCCATGGCGATGCCCACGTCCGCCCGGGAGAGCACCGGCGCGTCGTTGAGCCCGTCGCCCACGTAACCGAGGGTCCGGCCCCGGGGCTGCTCCGCCAGCAGCGTTTCCAGCGCCGCCACCTTGTCCTGGGGCAGCAGCTCCGCCTGCACCCGGTCCAGGCACAGAGCCCGGCCCACTGCCTCGGCGGCCTGTCTCCGGTCCCCGGAGAGCATGACGGTTTTCTCCACCCCGGCGGCCTTGACGGCCCGCAGGGCCTCCCCGGCGCCCTCCTTCAGACCGTCGGTGATCTGCAGCACACCCCGGTAGACGCCGCCCAGAGCCACGTAGACCAGGGTGCCCTCCAGCTGAGCGGGGGAGAAGTCCACGCCCCGCTCCCGCAGCAGCCGGGGGCTGCCCACCAGCAGCTCCTGTTCATCCAGAATGGCAAGGACGCCCTGTCCCGCGATTTCCTGCACCGCCTGGACCCGACTCAGCGCCGGGTCTTTGGCCCAGGCCTCCCGGATGGAGACGGCGATGGGATGGTTGGAATAGCCCTCCCCCAGGGCCGCCAGCTCCAGCAGCTCCGCCTCGGAGCAGCCCGCGGGGTACAGGGCACTGAGCCGGAACTCCCCCTTGGTCAGGGTGCCGGTTTTGTCAAAGACCAGGGTAGACAGCTTGGCCATGGCCTCCAGGTAGTTGCTGCCCTTTACCAGGATGCCCTGCCGGGAGGCGGCGCCGATGCCGCCGAAGAAGCCCAGGGGCACGGAGATCACCAGGGCGCAGGGACAGGACACCACCAGGAAGATGCAGGCCCGATGGATCCAGTCCCCCCAGCTCTGGCCGAAGAACAGCGGGGGGATCACCGCCAGCAGGGCGGCCCCGACGGTGACGATGGGAGTATAGTATCTGGCAAAACGGGTAATGAAGCTCTCCACCCGCGCCTTCCGGGAGGAGGCGTTTTCCACCAGCTCCAGGATCCGGGTCACGGTGGCGTCGGCATAGGCCTTGGCGGTGCGGACCCGCAGGGTGCCGCCGCCGTTGACGCAGCCGGAGATCAGCTCGCTGCCGGGCATGGCGGTCCGGGGCACGGACTCGCCGGTGAGGGCCGCCGTGTCGATCAGGGATTCGCCCTCGATGACGATGCCGTCCAGCGGGATGCGCTCGCCGGGCTTCACCACGATGACGGAGCCCACGGGGACCTCCTCCGGGTCCGTCTCCTCCAGCCCCTCCGGGGTCTCCAGATTGGCGTACTCCGGTACGATGTCCATCAAGTCCGCGATGGACTTCCGGGACCTGCCCACCGCCACGCTCTGAAAGAGCTCGCCCACCTGGTAGAGCAGCATCACCGCCGCCGCCTCCGGATATTCGCCCACGCCGAAGGCCGCCAGGGTCGCCACCGCCATCAGGAAGTTCTCGTCAAAGACCTGACCATGGAGAATGTGCTCCAGTGCCTCCAGGAGAATGTCCCAGCCGATGATCAGATAGGGCACCAGGAAAAGTCCCAGCTTCACCAGCCGATGCAGGGGCGCCAGGGTCCCCAGATGATCCAACACGATCAGGGCGATCAGCAGCAGCGCCGAGACAAGGATCCTGCATAAAGTCCACTTTTGTTTCTTTGTCATAGCCAACACCTCTCCAAATTGAAAGTTGAAAATGTAAAATTGAAAATGAATGTGTTTTTCAGATCGTGATCTGAAAAACTCCGATAGTTTTCAACTTTCAATTTTCAATTTTCAACTAAGATGCGGCAGCCTCTGTCCACCTTATCGCAGCATTTCTGCGCTTCGGCCAGGATCTCGTCAAAACGCTCGTCGTCGGCGTCCAGCGTCAGCTTCTGGGTCATGAAGTTCATGCTGGCGTCCCGGACGCCGGGAATCTTCTTGATGAGCGCCTCCATCTTTGCGGCGCAGTTGGCGCAGTCCAGCTCTTCCATCTTGAATTTCTTTTTCATGAGATCGACCTCCAAAATTGTAGTTCGGGAACGCGTTCAGTCTTCCACGTCCTCCAGTACGTGCTCCATGCCCATGCGGCAGATGGTCCGCACATGCTCGTCCGCCAGGGAGTAGTAGATGACCCGCCCGGCCTTCCGGTATTTCACCAGGTTGGACTGCTTCAGAATCCGAAGCTGGTGGCTTACGGAGGACTTGCTCATGCCCAGCAGCACGGAGATGTCGCAGACGCACATCTCCGCCTCCATCAGGGCGTAGAGAATCTTCAGCCGGGTGGAGTCGCTGAAGAGCTTGAAGGTGTCTGCCAGATCCAGCAGGGTATCGTCGTCCGGCATGGTGCCCCGTACCCGGTCCACCACCTCCTGGTGAATCACCGTGCAGTCGGTCCGGTCCAGCTCCATATCGTAGAATTTCACAGCGGCGCCTCCTCTCAGTTGAATGGTTGAACGATTGTTCAACTGTTTGATTGTATTATAGCACGGGGAGCTGCGGATGTCAATAGGGAAGTAAAAAAAGGCGCGGTCCGTGGGAACCGCGCCGATGGGGTCAGCCGGGGTAGAAGGCCTGGGTGGGGAAGTCCACCTGGGCGAAGAGGTCGCAGGGCTCGTCGGGGGTGCCGGGGTCGTCGGAGCAGCTGCGGTCCGGCATGGCCCAGGAGGCCGCGGGGATCAGAAGCTGAGCGCTCCGCTCCATCCGCACGGTGGAGAACTGGCCCAGGGTCACGAAGAGCTGCCGCCCGCCGTTCAGCACCGGCTCCTCCGGGAAGAGGGCCCGGACCGCCGGCGGGATCTCCGGCGAAGGGGCGGGGCCGTCACAGACCTCGCTCACCCGGGAGGAGAGCACCATGGGGTCCACAGCCTCCACCACGCAGTCGGGGGTGTGGGTCTGATACAGGGCGTCGGGCCGCAGTTCGTTGTCCGCGCTGGAGAATACCTTGGCCTGACTCTTGCCGCCAAAGAGCACCACCCGCTTGGAGAACACCGCCAGCCCCTCCAGGGGAGCGGGGCGGGTGACACCGGACATTGCCTCGCCGCTGACCCGGTAGAAAAAGCTGAGATCCGCGGTGAAGTGGCCGGGATTGTAGGCGATGGGGGCAACGTCAATGTAGATGTGGAGCAGCTCCGCGCTGCGGGCGCGGGCGTTGACGGCGCTCTCCAGGGCGGCCTGGGAGCTGCCGGTGAGATAGACCCGCAGATCCTCAATGCAGTCCTTGTCGATACAGGCGTCCTGGATCTGCTTGGTATGGACGCGGACAGCCTCCCGGTGTTCCGGTGCGGGGCGTCCGACGGAATTGGGTTGATCCGGCATATTGATCCCTCCTTGCAATGCGAAAGCGTGGAGCTTTCTGTATATCTTATGCGACTGAATTACACTTTGTTCGGGATAGAGGGATCGGGAGGCAAGGCCCGGCCGCGTCCCGCCCGCGGCGGCGAGCGTTGCTCGCCGGGTGCACCCCGCCCAAACGAGGCCGCAAGCCGGGCACAAATGAAAAAAATCGAACGCTTATGCGGATTTTGATTGTAATTTTCCGAATCATGCGTTACAATAAATAAGATACATTGCTACGCCAATACGCTCAAAGGAGGCCAGCGCATGATCAGCCGCCTGAATACTCTGGGCCTCAACGGGATCGAGGGCTACAAGATTTCCGTGGAGTGCTTCATCTCCGGCGGGCTGCCGGGCTTTGAGATCGTGGGTCTGCCGGACGCCTCCGTGAAGGAGGCCCGGGAGCGGGTCCGCGCCGCGGTGAAAACCTCCGGCTTCAAGTTCCCCCCCTCCCGGATCACCGTGAACCTGGCCCCCGCCAACACGAAAAAGAGCGGCACGGTCTACGATCTGCCCATCCTGCTGGGCATACTCGCCGCCTTCGGCCAGGTGAAGCTGCCGGACGAGACCAACGCCTTTCTGGGGGAGCTGAGCCTGGAGGGGAAGCTGCGGCCCGTCCCCGGCGTGCTGCCCATGGCCATTGCCGCCGCCAAATGCGGCATCAAAACGCTTTACGTACCCATCCGGAACGCCCCGGAGGCCACCCTGGCCGAGGGGATCACCGTGATCCCGGTCTATTCTGTCTCCCAGCTGATCGCCCATCTGCGGGGCGGCCCCATAATCGAGGCCCAGCCCGTCTGGGTCCAGGGGGAGAGCCGCCGCCACGCACCGGACTTCAAGGACGTGATGGGCCAGGAGAACGCCAAGCGGGCCCTGGAGATCGCGGCGGCGGGGGGCCATAACGTGCTGATGGTGGGTCCTCCCGGCTCCGGCAAGTCCATGCTGGCCAAGCGCCTGCCCTCCATCCTGCCGGATATGACCCGGGCCGAGTCTCTGGAGGTGACTCAGATCCACTCCATCATGGGTCTGGTGGACCCGGAGCATCCCCTGGTGACGGTGCGGCCCTTCCGCAGCCCCCACCATACGGTGACCCCGGCGGGATTGGCCGGAGGCGGCTCTGTTCCCCGGCCCGGCGAGGTGTCTCTGGCCCATCGGGGCGTGCTGTTTCTGGATGAGCTGCCGGAGTTCCGCAAGGAGACCATGGAGGTCATGCGCCAGCCCCTGGAGGACGGTGTGGTCACCATCACCCGGGCCACCGCCACGGAGACCTACCCCTGTCAGTTTATGCTGGTCTGCGCCATGAACCCCTGCCGCTGCGGCTGGCATGGGGATCCCTCGGGCCGCTGCAGCTGCACGGAGCGCTCGGTCCAGGACTACGTGAGCCGCATCTCGGGCCCCCTGCTGGACCGGATCGACATCATCATCGAGGTCCCCGCCGTCAGCTTCGAGGAGCTGCGGGAGCGGAAGGAGGGGGAGCCCTCCGCCGCCATCAAGCAGCGGGTGGACGCCGCCCGGGCAATCCAGCACGCCCGCTTTGCCGGAACAAGTACCAACTCCAACGCCCGCATGACGCCGGAGCAGCTCCACAGGATCTGC
>CAMNHH010000129.1 GCA_946539175.1 uncultured Clostridia bacterium
CCACGACCGGCATCCGACCCCTCAAATCATATTCCTGCATGCGCAACAGAGGCGCCGCACATACGTGCGGCGCCTCTGTTAGCGTGATGGTTTATTCGATGGCCTGAAGCGCCTTTTCCAGCTCTTCCAGGTGGGGCTGCAGATAAGCAGCCTGGGGGAAGCTGGCGAGCTTGCGCAGCGTCAGACCGCCGACCAGCTTCATCTGGGGGTTCTTGGTGGAACCGGGAGCGAACTTCTCCAGCACCTCGCTGGCACGGGGATCCTTCATGATCTCCTTCACTTTGGAATCGAGAGAAAATGCCATAATTATATCCTCCTTCAAAGAATTTTAGAAACAGGTCCAGCCGCCGTCGCATTTGATCTCCTCGCCGTTGACATAGCGGGACTGATCACTTGCGAGGAACAGGATGGCATCGGCAAGATCCTCCGGCATAGCCAACTCGCCGGAGAAATTGAGGAGTTCGCTGGTGCGTCCGAAGCCGAACTCATCGGAAGGCGGCATCACCAGGGGAATATCCGTCACCACGCCGCCGGGTGAGATGGCGTTGCAGCGGATGGACTCCTCCTTGTACATATAGGCGGTGTTTCTGGTGACGGAGAGAACGGCGCCCTTGCTGGCGCAATAGGCGGCGCCGGCCGTCTGGTGGGATGCGCCGACGGAGCAGATATTGACAATCGTGCCGCCATCTCCCTGGCTGAGAAACTGCTTGCACTCCTCGCGCAAACAGTACATCAGGCCGAAGGTGTTGGTGGCAAAGACCTCCTGCAGCATCTCGTCGGACATATCGGCGATGGCTGTGTTGTCATCCATGACGCCGGCGTTGTTGACAGCCACGTCCAGCCGGCCGAACGCCTCAACCGCTGCCTGTACCATCGTCTTCACCGCTTCGGGATCTCTCACGTCGGCCACGCAATACGCAACCGTGCCCGGCAGGCCGGCGCACTCGTCGCATAATTCCTTCAGCCGGTCCTCCCGGCGGGCTGCGGCCAGCACCTTCGCTCCTTCCTGAGCGAACAGAACGGCGGTTGCCCTGCCAATACCGGCGGAAGCGCCGGTCACGATACAGACCTTATTATCCAAGCGTCCCATGACTGACCTCCTAACAGAAAACCTTGCTCACGACCGTGGCAGGTGAGCCGTTGGGTCCCACTGTGACGCGGGTACCCTCCGGGATGCCGGCACGGATCGTGGCAAATCCGATGTTTTTGTCTACCGTATAGCCGTAGATGGCCTGGGCGCACCGCCCCACCTCTACGCCGTACAGGTAAACGCGCTCCCAAATGCTGATATCCTCTGTGGACTCCCAATCAAACACCAGACCCACCATCTGGTAGCGGGGATTCTCCCGAATGGCCAGGGTGGCCTCCTTGCCGATGAACTCCTTCTCCAGATCCACCGACCAGCCCAGACCGCACTCAAAGGGGTTGAGGTGCTTGAAGTCCTGCTTCAGGGCAAAGCCTTTTTCCATGGGGATGGAGCGGACGTAGACCTCCAGGGTGTAGATCTCCCGGCCGCCGGACGCCTCCACCGCAGCGGCAATTCGGTTCCGGATCTCTCCGGTCTTTTCGGCGGCGCAGTAGATCTCGAAGCCGTTCTCGCCGGTAAAGCCGGAGCGGTGGACGTACACGGGGATGCCGCCGATCGCGCTGGCGGCCACTGAAAAGCGTTTCATGCCCTCCAGCGGTGTGTCCAGCAGTTTTTCCAAGGCAGCAGGGGATTCCGGCCCCTGAACGGCATACATATCCCAGTCATAGGTGATCAGGCGGGTTTGTACGTCCTTTCCTTCCGCGTGGGCCTCGATCCAGGGGATCAGACGGGGGCCATAGAGCGTGGAGACCCAGTACACGCCCTCGCTCATGTGCATGACGATGACGTCGTCGATGATCTCGCCCTTCTCGTCCAGCATGGCGGTATATTTCGTCTTACCGGGGAGCACCTTTCCGATGTTGCTGACGTAAATCTTCTCCAGGATCTCCAGTGCGTCAGCGCCGGTGACCTCTACCAAATCATGGGTCCATCTGTACCAGCCTACCGACTTACGGATCGTTTCGGCGTCCAATCGCGCCAGCTTGTCTTCTCTGAATAACATCCCGATCCTCCTCTCAGACCATCCGGGAATCTTCCCGGCGGATGACCTTGATGATCATATCTTCGTCATCGCGGCCTTCGATCACGCAGGACCACTCCGGGGAGACCAGGGTCTTCGCCGCACCGTTCCACTGGGCCTCATAGGCATCTACCAGCTCATCCAGAGGCGCCATCTCGTAGCGGGCCGTGAAATCCTCTGTCTTCAGGTGCAGCCAGGTCTCGTCCTCTGTCCAGCGTTCCACCTCATAGGGCACCTGCTGCACGTCCAGCATGTACATGATGTAGGACCCCAGCAGCCGTCCGTCATTGTCGTCCACCCAGTGAGGCACACCCAAATGCTGGCGCAGTCCCTCCTTGGCGAAGGGATCAATGAACTGGTTCTTGCCGGCCGTGGCAAAGACGATGCGGAAGACCCGCATAAACTCGTCCTCATCGGGGGCCATGTCCCGGATGGCCATCATGGGGAACTGAACGGACCATACCCATCCCATCTGGGAAACCCAGTGATAGGCGCTCTCCAGAGATGTCTCCTCGCCGAAAGCCTGGGTATACTGGCCGTTGCGCAGGCACTGGCCCTCTTTCACCATACGCTCTCTGGGGGTATCGTGGATGGGATCTACCGGCTGCTGCATATGCTCCAGCCACTCCTGCTTGGGCAGGCCGTATTTATCCCGGCGCTCTGCCACCACACGGCAGTGCTTGTTGCCGCAGCCCCTGGCCTGGCACATATTGAGGGCGACCTCGTTCTCTGTTCCGTTGGAGGAGGCCAGATCGAAGTTGGCGGTAAACATACTGGTGGTCATGTTGCACAGCTCGCTGCCCACGATGTCCCACGGGCAGGTATCCAGCTCCTTCTCCACGCGGTCCCTGGTAAACTGGATGACACGGCCGGCCATGTTCTCCCACTCGTCACCGGAATCACCGGTGATACCGCCCAGCCAGCTGGACTTCTCACAGAGCTCCGGAATGTTGAAGGCCTCGTAGAGGGACATATCCACGTACGCCTTCTGCTCCTCCGGTGTGCCGGCCACGGCCATGTTCATCATGTTGGCGATCTCGCAGATCGCCTCCGTCCGCTTCTCCCAGCTGGGCTCAAAGATCCGCATCACCTGGAAGAGGTTGGCGCACACCGCCGCGATCTGGCGGTTGACCTGCGTATAGGCCTCCTCCTCGGTAATGAGCTTGCCCCAGGCTGTCTTGAAGCATTTGGCGGTTCCAAGTTTTTCCTTGAGCATAACATCCTCCTTCTGCCGTTTTGTGTTTTCCATGATATCATTATAGAAAGAATACACCGGCTTGCCTACTCTGCAAACCATAGGTTCTTTTGCAGCAAAGACCGTCAATTTTAACGGTCTCTATCCCTTTCATATCTCACAATTTTCTGTTGTATCGGCAATCAGACCGATATAAATTACGGTTAAGCCTTGACAGTTTTCCGACGACAGCATATAGTGGAAAAAAGGGGTGGTTCCACATGAGGCTCAACGCGGATATCATCTATCACAACCTGAAGGATACGCTGGACGTCACGATTTACGGGATGTGCGAGACCGAGCTTGCGCTCTACAGGCCGGAGTTCTACCTGGACAGAAGCTCCCGTTTTCTGGAAAACCACGTCTACGTATGCAGCGCGGACCATCTGCCGGAGGACCCTGTCATTGAGGACAACGTCCTTCTGATCTGCCTGGGCGAGGCGCCGCAGCGCGAAAAGTTTGAGAAGCGCTGCGGCATTCTGTCGGTATCCAGCCGGGAGGATATCTTCCGGGTTTTCAATACTGTCCAGGGTATCTTCAACAAATATGAGGCCTGGGAGGCTGAACTCAGCCGGATCCTGCGCCGCAGCGCCTCCCTGCAGGAGCTGCTGGAGGCCAGCCGGGTGATCTTCAACAACCCCATGCTGCTGATCGGCTCGGACTTCAGCTATCTGGCGTACACGGAACACGATTATCTGCAGAATCAGCTGGGGATTCGTCTGGACAGTCCGGCCTTTGATCCGGATCTGCTGGACGCGTTCCTCTCTCTCCACGAATTGGCAACGGATATCAAGGAACCGCTGCTTCTGTCTCTGATGGGCCGGAGCACGCTGTCTGTAAACCTGTTCGACGTGGACGATTTTCTGGGGTGCATCACGGTATTCGGCGAATACCGTGACTTCCGATCCTCCGATATCCAGCTCTGCCAGTTCCTTGCGGAGAACATCCGGCAGGCATTTCTTCTCAAGCCTCATTTGGCCGGCGACCGATCCTCTCTGCGCCGTTCCCTCCTGCACATCATCAGCGGACAGCCGCTCAGCCAGGAGCAGCGCAATGCGATCATCAGGTACGGGGATCACGGCGATCTGGTTTGCGTAGCCTTTCGTCCCGCACCGGATTCACGCCCTCTGCCCAGCGGGTATGTCTCATCCCTCATCGAGGAGCAGTTTAAGGACTCTCTGGCTTTTGAGTACGATAGCGGAATTGCCGCCGTCATCCCGGTTGAACAGGGCATCGGGCCGCAGCTTGCGTCTCTTCTCCAAAAGCTGCGGCTGATTTGCGGGGTCTCCCATCCTTTCCCGGATTTGCATGAATCCGCCTACGCCTATTATCAGGCGTCCTCCGCCCTGGATACCGGAACCGGGATCGCCCCCGGAGGCAGCATCTATCGATTTGAGGACTATATCCTTCCCCTGCTGCTCCGAAACGCAACCGCAGATATCCCGGCCCGATACTTCTATATCGAGGGTCTGTCTCGCTTGGCTGCCCACGATGCGTGCGCTCCGGTATCCTATCTCGACACCCTGAAAAACTATCTGGACAGCAGTATGTCCATCGCGGAGACAGCGAGAAAGATGAATCTGCACCGCTCCAGTCTGATCGACCGGCTGAACCGGATCACGCAGATTCTGGACTGCGACCTGACAGATCCCAACCAGCGTCTGGCGATACAGATCGTTCTATCGGCCGAACATGCAGCAAACCGGGAAGCAGACCGGAGGGAGCTGGAATTCAAGAAATAAAATGATACACCGCCCCGGACTTGTACAGTCCGGGGCGGTGTTATGATTTGTCTATTCCGCATCGTCTTCTCTCAGGTATTCTCGCGGAAGCAGAAACAGTATGGAGTTGATCAGATCCTCCACGGACGAGCAAAAATCCTCCTCTGCCCAAGCATAGAGCATGCGGGTCAACCCACCCAGAAGAAAGGAGTTGTTGAATCGACGCATCGTCTCCGGATTCGGTTGCTTTCCCAGGGCTTCATCCTGCAGCGGAAAACGCACCCCGCTGTTGCAAATCGACACAAAACGGCCCGCAAACAGGTCAAAGAGTCCCCACCGATAGATACAGCGCAAGAAAATACGGTGGTCATACCAATAGCCAAAGAAGTGGCGGTACATGGCCCTCGCATCGGACGAGGTGTAATCCACGCTGGCTACCAGCCGCTCCACCAGCCAGTCACAGGCATAGAGAACCAGGTCCTCCTTCTGTCGGCAGTTCCGATAGAAGGTTCGGCGGGTGAGCCCCGCTCTCTGGCAGATCTGTGTAACGGTGACATCCCGCAACGGTTTGGATTGCAGATATCCAGCACGAACCTTGCACCCAACCGGAAGCCGGTGATGAAGCCGTCCAGGGTGGCGTCGCCGTTGTAGGCCGACCAGGCGTCGGCGAAATCCAGGAAGCGTTTCTTCTCCTCGCCGGTGAGATGCTCGGTCAGCCAGTCCTCGTTTTCGCTGATCGTCCGCAGCTCGCGCTGGACGCCCGCGTCATCCTCGAATCCGCTGTTCTGCGGGTCGATATTGCCGTAATAGAGCTCCTCAATAAAGCTTTTCATATCGTTTCTCCTTCACTTTTTTAGGAGAAACCCGTGTGCTTTCTGCCTGAAAACATAGGTTTTGCAACGTTTTTGAAATGTGCTTGCTCAAG
>CAMNHH010000130.1 GCA_946539175.1 uncultured Clostridia bacterium
ACGCCGGGGTCCCCAATCCCCTGTATACCCAGGCCAATACCATCATGCTGCTGGGGGACGCCAAGGACACGCTGAACAAGCTGATGGCCCAGATGGATCAGGCCCAGGCGCAGGGCGCTCCCGCGGAGACGGAGGCCCCCAACGCGCCTGCCGCCGCGCCCAGCCTGACCCCCGGCGAGATCCTTGCCAACGCGAAGAAGGTCATGATCGTCCCCGGCTACGGTATGGCCCTGGCCCAGGCCCAGCGGCTGGTGAAGCAGCTGGCGGACAAGCTGGAGGCCGGCGGCTGCGAGGTGAAGTTCGCCATCCATCCCGTGGCGGGCCGTATGCCCGGCCACATGAACGTGCTGCTCTGCGAGGTGGACGTGCCCTACGACCAGCTCTATGAAATGGACGCCGTCAACGACGAGTTCAAGGACTGCGACGCGGCGATCATCATCGGCGCCAGCGACGTGGTGAATCCCGCCGCCAACACCGCCGAGGGCACCCCCATCTACGGCATGCCGGTGCTGCGGGCCGAGGAGGCCAAGCACATCCTGGTCTGCAACTACGACGACAAGCCCGGCTACGCCGGGGTCCCCAATCCCCTGTATACCCAGGCCAATACCATCATGCTGCTGGGAGACGCCAAGGATACGCTGAACAAGCTGATCGCCTCCTTCTGACGGAGCATCGAAAAATCCCCTGTGCGGAGCGATCCGCACAGGGGATTTACAATTATGAAAGAAGCATTGGAATGATTTGATGTGATTGCCTGATGAAACGGGTTCCAAGCGTTTCATCCAGCAATCGGATGAGACCGGGAGGCCTATTTCCGATAATTGCCGCTTTCCTCCGCGTCCTTTCCGGCGTATTTGCTGCTGCGGCCGTCCTTTCCGTAGCCGTAGCCGTAACCGTAGCCATAGCCGTAGCCGGAGCCCTTCCGGTTGGAATAGCCGTAGCCGGTGTTGCTGGTGAGCCGGGAGGTCTGGTTCAGCACGCAGCCGATGAAGCGGATCTCCATGCCGTTGAGCATGGCGGCGCTGTCCAGCACGGCAGCCCGGGGCACGTAGTCCTGCCGGACCACGTAGATGACGCCGTCCACCCACTGGGAGAGACTGGCGGCGTCCGAGAGCAGACCGCTGGGGGGCGTATCCACGATGACAAAGTCCGCGTACTTCCGCAGGGCGTTCATCACGCTCTGGAGCCGGGGGGAGGAGAGGAAATTCTGGGGCTGCTCCGCCACCTTGTCGCCGCTGAGGATCCGCAGGCTGGAGCCCTCCACCTGGGTGAGCGCCGACTCCAGATCGTTGTCCTGGGAGGCGATCATCTCCACCAGGCCCCGGGTGGGCGTCTGGATGGCGAAGAGGTCCTTCAGCGTCTGCTTCCGCAGGTCGCAGTCCACCAGGATCACCCGGCTGCCCTGCTCCGCCAGGGAGAGGGCCAGGTTGGCGGAGAGGGTGGATTTACCCTCCCCGGGGATGGTGGAGGTGATCATGATGACCTTGGCCTTCCGGCTCTCCAGCTCCTTGTGGAGCTGAAAGCGGACGGCCCGGATCGCTTCGATATAGCCCTCGTCCAGGTGGGGGTTGGTCAGCAGCACCGCCCGGTTGGCCTTGGTCCTGGCCTTGAAGCGCACCTGGGGCAGCAGCCCCAGACAGGGCACGTTCAGCAGAGCCCGCAGATCCTCGGAGTTGTGGACGGTTTTGCGGAACCAGGCGAAGACGCCAACGAGCAGCAGCCCGGCGCCCAGGCCGGCCAGCGCCCAGAGCATGGTGGAGTGCAGAAAGTTCGTGGGGTTGATGGGCTCCGTGGGGAGCTGGGCCTCGTCAAAGACCTCCAGGGTGAAGGCACCCTGGATCTTGTTGGCGGCCAGGGGGAAGACCTCCGCCGCCATGTGCAGACCGTCGTAGGCCCGCTGGGGGGAGGAGGCTCTGGCGGTGAAGATCAGCATGGTGGCCTCGGAGCGGCAGCTCACCGTGGCGGGAAGCCTGGAAACCTGGTACTTTTCCTGCAGCAGGGCCTTGCCCTGGTCGGAGCTCATGACGTAGGGATAGGTGGCCGCCAGCTTATTCGCGGCGTTGGAATCCAGATAGTAGCCGTAGCTGCTCAGATCGATGGAGCCGGTCCGGGTGGCGCTGACCCGGTAGACCGCGAAGGTCTCGTAGACGGGCGCGTAGCTTCTCGACAGCCGAACATACCGGAAGCCGCCGACCAGGACGCAAAGCAGAATGGGCAGCAGGATCAATCTGGGCAGAACCCGCATATAGTTGTGCCAGAAGACGGACAGATTGAACTGAGAGGGAGCTTTTTTGTTATCCATTTTCGTCCTCCTCCTTCTTCCGTTCGGTGTTCAGCGAGACCTTCTCTCCGCTGCCCCCTCCGTATCCGTAGCCCAGCTTGCCCTTGCTGCTGTTGTAGGCGTAGCCGTAGCTGCGGCCGTAGCCGTAACCGTAGCCGTAGCCGTAGCGGTGCCCGCCCATGACGGTGGCGGCAATGTTGAAGGTGTGCACGTCGTTGAACACGTAGCCCAGGAACCGGGCCTTGCAGCGGTTGAGGCTGTCGATGGCGTCGTTGACGGCCCGATCCGGCATCACGTCCTGCCGCACCACCAGCAGGGAAGCGTCGGTCAGATCGCCCAGCACCTCGCTGTCGGTGAAAAAGCCCATGGGGGAGGAGTCCATGATCACGTAGTCAAAGTTCTCCCGCAAAACCTCGATCAGACGGGCCATGTGGGAGGAGCCCAGCAGCTCCGCCGAATGCCGGTTGACGTTGTTGGCGAAGAGGAAAAAGAGATTTTCAGACTTGCGGTAGCGCAGGGCGCTCACCAGCTGCTGGGGCTCCAGCTCCCCCTTCAGCAGGGTGTTGAGGGTGGTGGATTTCTCGCTCTCCTCAAAGATCAGATGCTGGGCGGATTTCCGCAGGTCGCAGTCCACCAGCAGGACCTTCTTGTGGCGGCGGGCCAGACTCAGAGCCAGGTTGGCGGCCACGGTGGACTTGCCCTCGTTCTCGCTGATGGAGGTGACCAGGAAGGTCTTGCAGCCGTGGCGCCGCTGGGCGTGCTCCAGACGGGTCCGAAGCTGATGCATGGTCTCCACGTAGAGGAAGGAGGTGGTGGGGTTGGAGATCAGCAGAGAGGTCTTCCGCCGCCGGAAGAGACTCTTCAGCGTGCGGCGCTTCCGCTGGTGGTTGAGGGTCACCAGCAGAGTCCCGTCCACCTGGTTGCGGGCGCCGGGAATGGTCTGAATGGTGCCGGAGGTGATGGTCAGCACCGCCAGCAGGACGGTCATCGCCAGCGCGCCCAGGGGGGCCGCGATCAGCACGAAGCGGCGCTGGGTGGTCCGGAAGTCCGCCTTGCTGGGGACCGTGGGGGCCGATACCGGCTCCAGCATCACGGAGTCAAAGACGTACTGGGAGTAGTCCTCGTAGTGCTCCAGAATGCCCAGGCACATGAAATATGCCGCCCGGGGCGTGGGGCCGGTGGTCCTGAGCTGGATCAGATTCGTGCCCGTGACCGAGCTGGAGTAGACCCTGGCGCCCTCCACGTCCTCGCCCGCCAGGCGCTTGACCCGGTTGACCAGGGTGCTGCCGGAGAGCAGGGAGGCAAACTGCTCCGCCGTGGAGGCAGTGACCGCCGAGGCGCCGCCCTGGTAGATGGAGGAGCTGTTGCGGGGGGACACCACGAAGGTAGAGGTGCAGGCGTAGCTGGGCGTGAGGATCAGCATTGCAACGATATAGGCAACCAGGGCGAAGAGCCCGGCGCTCATCAGAATCATCCAGAGATTTCGCCAGATCCGCCGCAGGATACAGTAGGGCTCCACCTCGGCCCATACGGATTCAGAGTGCTTTTCTTGCTTCATAACGGAACCTCATTCCACCACCACGGTGAGGATCACCGTGGCGATCTCGCCGGAAATGCCGGTGTAGTAGTAGTAGACCTCATAGACGCCCGGGGTGCCTGTGTCCACGGCGGAGTCGTTGACGGAAACTCTGGAAATGGGAATGATCTTTTCCTGATCCTCCGCCATGGGGTCTTTGACCTCAGAGACCAGGCGGCGGAAGTTGATCTTCCCGCCCTGCTCCAGATAAATGAGATTGTCGGACAGGGTAATACTGGGCCGGGAGGCGGATTTGTCGACGATCTGCACCGTCAGCGGCAGCTCCACCGTGTCGCCCATCCGGTTCGTGACGCTGAAGCGGGCGGTGTAGGTGCCGGGCGTGTCGTTCAGTACCGTGGACTCCTCCAGCTTCAGACGGCCGGAAATGTCCCCGTCCCGCTGGTCGATTACCTGGATGCTGCCGTTGAACTTGACGGTCTCGCCCATGTTGAAGATCATGGGCTGCAGCAGCTCGAAGCGGGGCGGGCTGTAGTCCCGGTAGCGGACGACCCGGGAGAAGACGGCGTAGTTGGAGGCCTGGTCAAAGACGATGTAGCTCACCGTCACGTCGGTGTCGTTGATGAGGGTGGAGATGTCCTTGACCCGGATCTCGGCGCTCAGATCCCCGTCCACGTTGTCACGGGCGCTGAGTCCCTGCAGCAGGGCCTCGCTGGGATCGGTTACGCTGACCTCCAGCAGATCGTTGTCGGACTGGATAACGGGAGGCGTGTTGTCCTCGTGGGTGCGGTTGTAGAAAAACAGACCGCCTGCCACCAGCAGGGCCAGCACAAAGAGGATGACCAGGGTGATTCGTACGATTTTCAGCATAACAAAAGCTCCTTACAGGGCCTGATCCCTGGCGATCCGAAGGGGATTGATCCGAAGCAGCAGCTCCGGATCCGCCTCGGGAAAGCGGGCGGCCAGACAGTCCAGCAGCGCTCCCATGTGGGGGTTGCGGTATCGAAAGTGATGGGCGTCGGAGGCGATGACGGAGACGGCCCCCCGCCGCAGCAGCAGACTCGCCGTGAGATAGGAGGCCTCTCCCAGCTCGCCCAGCAGACTGCCCTTGTTCAGCTGCAGCACCCGGCCCCGGTCGGCCCACTGCTGGGCCAGCTGGGGGGCGGCCTGAACGCAGTAGTAGCGCTCCGGGTGGGCCACCACAGGCACCAGTCCCTCGGCCTCCACAGCCGCCAGACAGTCCTCCATGTAGTCCGGCTCCTCGTCGAAGTAAAATTCCGTCAGCAGATATCTGGAGCCGTTCAGGGTCATGAAGTCGCCCGCCGCCAGATGCTCCCGGAAACGGCCCCGGGCCAGCACCTCCGCGCCGGATAGGACGGTCACGGGAATGCCCGCCTCGTCCAGCAGACGCTGCAGGGCGTGATAGGCGTCGATCAGCTCCGGAGTCCGAAGATTCTTCCGGGGATCCCGGGTGTTGCAGTGGGGGGTGGCAAAGACGGAGCTGACGCCGGAATCCGCGGCCATGGCCGCCATCCGCACAGACACCTGGGGATCCGGCGAACCGTCGTCCAGACCGGGCAGGATATGACAGTGAAGATCCAGTATTGCCTACACCCCCATTTTATTCATTAAATAAGAGTTTATCACATTTTCTACATAAATGCAACTGTTTCCGGTCTGAAAAATCAGCGACTTGATAATTTTTGCCAGCTTTGTATAAAAGCTCTGGACAAGCGGGAAAAATCGTTGTATAATATTGCAAACGATTTTGGAATCGTTTGGAACAAACGTGTCAAATTTTGCGCGAAACGCGCATGAAATGGAGGATATTACCCATGTCTGTCAAAGTTGCTATCAATGGTTTCGGCCGGATCGGCCGGCTCGCGTTCCGTCAGATGTTTGGCGATCCCGACTATGAGATCGTGGCCATCAATGATCTGACCTCTTCCAAGATGCTGGCGCATCTGCTGAAGTACGACTCCACGCAGGGCAACTACGCACTGACCCACAAGGTCGAGTTCAACGAAGGCGAAGGCGAGGACAACTACATTGTCGTGGACGGCAAGAAGATCGTCATCTATAAGATGCCCAACGCCGCGGATCTGCCCTGGGGCAAGCTGGGTGTGGACGTGGTTCTGGAGTGCACCGGCTTCTACACCAAGAAGGACAAGGC
>CAMNHH010000131.1 GCA_946539175.1 uncultured Clostridia bacterium
ACCGAGGAGGTGTCACCATGGCTGTTCCTAAGAGAAAGGTTTCCAAAGCAAGACGCGACAAGAGACGCAGCTCCCACTGGAAGCTGTCCGTTCCCGGCGTGGTCGCTTGCCCCCACTGCGGCGAGCCCCGTCTGCCCCACAGAGCCTGCAAGGCTTGCGGCTATTACAACGGTCGTCAGGTCATCGAAGTTGCTGCGGAGTAATTCTATGCGGAATGAAAGTTGAGAGGAAGGCGTCTGATGTCCTTCCTCTTTACTTTTTTGTTTACAATTATTTTTCAAATACCGATTGAAAACCCCCGCCGGATATGGCATAATAGGGGGGACCTCTGGAAAGGAGGCTTACTATGTCCAAGCATTACGTTGCCATTGTGGGCCGGCCCAACGTGGGCAAGTCCATGCTGTTCAATAAACTCACCGGCCAGCGCACCGCCATCGTGGAGGATACCCCCGGCGTCACCCGGGATCGGATCTACGGCAAGTGCGAGTGGAACGGCCGCAGCTTCGAGCTCATCGACACCGGCGGCATCGAGCCCTCCACCAACTCCGAGATGCTCCAGTTCATGCGCCGCCAGGCGGAGATCGCCATCGAGACCGCCGAGGTCATCATCATGGTCACCGACGTGAAGGTGGGCGTCACCGCCGCGGATCTGGAGGTGGCGAGTCTGCTCAAGCGCAGCAAGAAGCCCGTGGTGGTGGCCGTCAACAAGTGCGACTCCGTGGGCCCCGTGAACCCGGAGGTCTACGAGTTCTACGACCTGGGTCTGGGCGATCCCGTCGAGACCTCCGCCATCCACGGCCACGGCACCGGGGACCTTCTGGACTTCGTCACCGAGCATCTGTCCGCGGACGAGGCCGAGGATGAGGACGAGGACGTGGTGAAGGTGGCCATCGTGGGCAAGCCCAACGTGGGCAAGTCCAGCCTGCTGAACCGGATCCTGGGGGTGGAGCGGGTCATCGTCTCTGACCAGGCGGGCACCACCCGGGACGCCATCGACAGCTACTTCGAGAATGAGCACGGCAAGTACCTCTTCATCGACACCGCCGGCATGCGCCGCAAGTCCAAGGTGGACGACGCCATCGAGAAGTATTCCAACATGCGCTCCATCTCCGCCATCGACCGGGCGGACGTGGTGCTGATCCTCATCGACGCCAACGAGGGCGTCACCGAGCAGGATACCAAGATTGCCGGTCTGGCCCACGAGGCGGGCAAGGCCTCCATTCTGGTGGTGAACAAGTGGGACACCGTGGACAAGGACACCCACACCATGGACAAGATGACCGAGGAGGTCCGGCAGGGTCTGAGCTATATGCCCTACGCCCCCATCCTTTTCATCTCCGCCAAGACCGGCCAGCGGGTGGACAGGCTGTATGAGCTCATCAACTACGTGAACGAGCAGGCGACTCTGCGGGTCACCACCGGCATGCTCAACAGCGTCCTGGCGGACGCCACCGCCCGGGTTCAGCCCCCCACGGACAAGGGCCGCCGGCTGAAGATTTTCTACGCTACCCAGGCGGGCGTCAAGCCGCCCCATTTCGTCTTCTTCTGCAACGACGCGAGACTGTTCCATTTCTCCTATCAGCGCTATCTCGAAAATCAAATTCGGGCCGTGTTCGGGCTGGAGGGGACTCCGGTGAAGATCACCGTCCGACAAAGAGGTGACAAGGAAGAATGATCGTATTTTGGTTTGCGCTTTGCGCCCTGGCCGGATATCTTCTGGGCAGCTTCAACGGCGCCATCCTGATCTCCCGCTGGTTCCGCGGGGAGGACGTTCGCACCAAGGGCAGCGGCAACGCGGGCCTGACGAATTTTTACCGCAATTACGGCGGCCTGGATACGCTGCTGGTGCTGCTCATCGACGCGGGCAAGACGGTGCTGGCCTGCTTTGTGGGGGGCTGGATCATCAAGGCCGCGGGCTTTGCCTCCCCGGACTTCCGGCTGGACTGGACCAACGAGGCCCAGATGCTCTGCGGCGGCTTCTCCGTCGTCGGCCACATTTTCCCGCTCTGGTTCGGCTTCAAGGGCGGCAAGGGCATTTTGACCTGCGGCACCCTGGCGGCCTTTGTGGACTGGCGGATCATCATGACCCTGCTGGTGGTTTTCATCGCCGTGGTGCTGATCACCCGTTACGTCTCCCTGGGCTCCATCGTGGCCGCGGTGGTCTATCCCTTCCTGTTCTGGATCCGCTATCCCATCCACCAGAACGTCAGCGAGGGCACCGTCATGATGACCATCCTGGCCTTCTGCCTGGGCGGCCTGGCCATTTACATGCACCACGGCAACATCAAGCGTCTGCGCGAGGGCACGGAGAATAAGTTCTCGTTCCATAAGAAATCGTAGGGACGGCGCTCTGCCGTCCACTCCCCGCCCGTAGCGGCGCACAGTGTGCGCCACGCGCTGCCCCGCTCCGACGAGGCATCAGGCAGCAGACCCGCCTGCAGGGACAAGCATTGCTTGTCCGCCGTCCCCCGCCTGGGACAAATGAATCATGAATAGTGAATAATGAATAATTGTGGTATCGTTCAAATTGCTATTTGAACGATGGAAATGAAATGGAAGCGGGACCCGGATGAAAACGAAAAAACTTTAATGGATTACCACCGTGATTGCCGCCTGTCTGTATCTTTTCAGCGTCATTGTGTCGATGTCCCTGATCCTGTATGGAATCTATCAGGATCACAATGAAGCGTTTTGCACAGGAAACAAGCTGGTATACCTGTGGATGTTCAATCCCATTTCCCTGATCCTGTCCGTTTTTGGGCGGACCCATGACCTGGAACGCAGAAAAAAATACCGTGCTGCTATCATTCTGACCAGCGTTGCATGGCTTGTCGGCGTTATGGTGATTGCCCATCATTTCTGACATCTTCCATTATCATACTGATCGAACGGGCGTCAACGCGAGATTACGCAATCGGGAACAGGCGATGCCTGGCGCCTGATGCATGAAACCAACCCTCCCGCACAAAGAAAGGACGTATCGAACCATGGAAATCGCAGTCGTCGGCAGCGGCGGATGGGGCACAGCCCTGTCCATGCTGCTTCATGAGAACCGGCACGAGGTTACGCTGATCTCCTGGACCAAGGAGGAGAGCGACAAGCTTGCCGAAACCCACGAAAACCCCTTCCTTCCCGGCGTGAAGCTGCCGGAGGATATGCGCTACACCGCCGACCCCGCCGCCGTGGCGGAGTGCTCCCTGGTGGTTGTGGTGCCTCCCTCCTTCGCCATCCGATCCACTGCGGAGAAGATCGCCCCCTTCCTGCGTCCCGACGCCATCCTGGTCTCCGCCACCAAGGGCATCGAGCCCGACACCGGCAAGCGGATGAGCGAGATCGTGTCGGAGGTCACCGGGAAAAAGACCGTGGTGCTCTCTGGCCCCTCCCACGCCGAGGAGGTCAGCCGGGGTGTCCCCACCGGCGTGGTGGCGGCCTGCGAGGATCGGCTTCTGGCGGAGATCGTCCAGGAGGTCTTTATGAACGATCACTTCCGGGTCTACACCTCCTCCGATCCCCTGGGCGTGGAGCTGGGCGCCGCCATGAAGAACGTCATCGCCCTCTGCGCGGGCGTCTGCGACGGCCTGGGCTACGGCGACAACACCAAGGCCCTGCTCATGACCCGGGGCCTGACGGAGGTTGCCCGCCTGGGCATGAAGCTGGGCTCCCGGACCGACACCTTTGCCGGCCTCACCGGCATCGGCGATCTGATCGTCACCTGTACCTCCATGCACTCCCGGAACCGCCGGGCCGGTATCCTCATCGGCAGCGGCATGAAGCCCGAGGAGGCCATGAAGGAGGTGGGCGCCGTGGTGGAGGGCTACTATGCCACCCAGGCCGTCAAGCTGCTGGCGGACCGCATGGGCGTGGATATGCCCATCACCCAGGCTGCATACCGGGTCCTCTATGAGGGTGCGCCTGTGGGCTCCGCTTTGGGCGCCCTCATGACCCGCAAAAAGGGCCGGGAGATCGAGGACGCGGGCTGGGCCTGAGGCAGGGAGCAAGGATCAGAACGACAAACCTGCAGTGGGCGGCTCTTATCCGAAAGGACGAGCCGCCCGCAGGTCTTGATGAAGCGCCGCCCGATCGGACACAGGCAGGCAGCGGGGATCTGCCGGGACCTTTCTCTTCCGCTCTCGAGAGAGAGCGGTTTTTTCTTTTCCTTTTTCTTACCCTTATTCTTACCCTTATTCTTACCCTTACCCTTATACTTACCCTTATTCTTATTCTTATTCTTATTCTACATCCGGACAGTGGAATGGACGGCGGAAAGGAAATCGGCGGGCTCGGCGGCAGCTGCGGTGTTCCTGCGCAGCCGCCAGGCGGCCTTGTCGCGGCCTGCGGTCAGGTGGGGCCGGATGGACTCGAATACCCCCAGCGCCGCGCCCTTCAGCTCCGGCTCCTCCCCGTAGAGGGCAAAGCGGATAATCCCTTGTAAAACCTCGTATCTGCGGCTTTTCGGCAGCTTCTCCACGGCGTTGAAATAGGAGGCGTAAAAGGTGAACTGCCCCCGGTTGAGAACCTCTTGCTTCATGCTGGCAACTCCTTTCAAAGCGATATAAACACCTTTTTAAGATACTATAATGATACCATATTTTTATCGTTTTGTCAAGATACTAAACGCGAAAAAGTTTCAAATAATCTGAAAAAATATCTTAAAATGCACTTAAATAAAAGAAGAAAACGAAGCGGCTTCCGGCATTTCCGAAGCTGTTTGCTGCAGTTTCCCGCTGCGATTTGCGGAACCCCGCGGAAAGAACGCAGCGCTTTGGCTGCTTTTTGATCCATAATCGCGCAATATTCCGACAATATGTTGAAAAAGAATCCAAAACCGGCCGCAAGCGCAAGGCTTTTCCACCGCGTTTTCACCTGATTTCCACATGGTTTTCCACTGCCTTCAGCTGCCAGAAGTGCAGACTGAATGAGTACGTTCGCCGGAATTGATACGATACTCCTCCCGATTCCCGGTAAAAAAGAAGAAGCACCCGCTTCGACACGGATGCTTCTTACTTTCTTACAGATTACGGCTTCCTTTTCCTGCCGCCGAGCAGCCTGGCAGTCAGGAAGACCAGCATGGCCCCCAGGAAAACGGCCAGGAGATAGCTCAGCAGAAAGACCGGGAAGGGTACGCTTGCCTGAATCCGGTCGAAGACCGGCAGGGAGCTGGGGAACCAGGGGCTGATGTAGAACATATTGAAGCTCTCACCCTGCAGGACACCGGAACGGTAGACCGCCAGATTCAGCAGCTCCGCCAGGGCTGCGAAGATCAGAAACACGGCGAAGCCCCGCAGCAGGTTCCGGAACCGGGGCCGGATCTCCCCCGTGGCCAGCAGGTAGACGGAGACGACCAGACTGCCGAAGTGGAGATACATGGTGTGCAGATCCACCATCACCGTGGAGACGAAGCAGGACTCGGGGTAGAGGGCGGTGGCCAGGCTGCCCAGGATGCTGACAAAGGCCAGGAAGGAGAGCAGCCAATCCCGGGCCTGCCCCTTTTTCAGAAACGCGGCGATCAGCGAGACGAAGATCGGCGTCGTGCAGAGCTGGAAGGGAAAGGCGTACCACTGGTAGTCCCAGACCCCCGTCCCGGTGGCCGGGTCGAAAGAATAGGACCAGATGATCTGCTTGACAGCCTCCAGCAGCAGAGCGCCGAGACCGTAGATCAGCAGGAGGGTGCGCAGGCTGCGCTCGTGGTCCTTCTCCCTGCGCAGGCAGAGGAACAGGATCAGAGCGAGGGAGGCCCCCAGCCAGAGCAGGTGGAACCAGCCGTAGGAGTGCGGACGCTCCATTTCAAATTGCAGAAAACGGACGATTTTTTCAAAGAGATTCATATCGCGTCAAGACCTTTTCCAGAGCATGGGAGTTGCGCCGATACGATGATTCGGCGGCGATGCAAATTATAACACATACAGGCGGATAAAGCAAGCAGAAAGCAGTGGATCAAGCCTGTGAAAGCGGACGCTCCGGAGGGCAAAATGCGGATGCTCCGG
>CAMNHH010000132.1 GCA_946539175.1 uncultured Clostridia bacterium
TATTTACATCAAATTACTTGATGTTGCCCTGGTAGTCGACAGCGATCTCGACCTCGGGGGCATTCTCGGTGTCGGCGGAGACGGTGATCTCGCCCTTGAACAGCTTGGCCACCAGCTCGTTGTAGTCAGCCTCGGTGAACTTGCCCTCGGCCCACTGGGTGGAGGCGGGCAGCTGGACGTAGTTCTCGGCGGGAGTCTCGGACACCAGGCCCAGAGTCTCAACCTTGCCGCCCTCGAACTTGCCGGCAGCGATGTTGCCCAGCAGGGTCTTGACGGTGGCGGCCAGGCCCTTCATGGCGGAGGTCACGGTCATGCCTTCGCCGTACTTGGAGTCGATGGTGGGAGCCTGATCCACGTCCACGCCGATGACCTTGGCGTTGGCCTTCTGAGCGGCCTCAGCAGCGGAAGCGTAGATGCCGCCGCCGCAGGCGAACACGACCTGAGTGCCGGCGTTGTACCAGGTGTCCATGTAAGCGGTGATGTCGGCGTCGCCGAAGAACTGGTTGCCGTAGACGTACTTCAGCTCGATGTCGGCCACGTTGCCCAGCTCCTTGGCAGCGTCATTGACGCCCTGCACGAAGCCGTAGCCGTAGCGAACGACAGCGGGAACAGCCATGCCGCCCAGGTAGCCGATCTTGGTGTAGCCCAGCTTGACAGCGGCAACACCGGCCATGTAGCCGGCCAGCTCTTCCTGGTAGACAGCGGAGTACAGGTTGGCGGGATAGACCCAGGAGAAGTCTTTAGCGGTGCCCTTGGCGTCCTGCAGATCGTACTCAGAAACGTCCAGAGCGACGAACTTGACGTCGGGGTACATCTCAACGGTCTCCACGATGGCGCCGGCAAAAGCGTAGCCGGGCATCAGCAGAACGTTGTAGCCGTCGGCCACAGCCTGGTCGATGGAAGCCACACGAGCCTCGGTGGAGTCACCGGTGGGCTTGTAGTAGGTGAAGTCAACACCGTTGGCCTCGCACCATTCCTTGGCGCCTTCGTAGGTGGCCTGGTTGAAGGACTCGTCGGTGATATCGCCGTAGTCGGTAACCATAGCGACCTTCATGTCGGTGGCGACAACAGGAGCGTCGGTAGCAGGAGCGTCGGTGGCGGGAGCATCGGTGGCAGCCTTGGTGTCGCCGTTGTTGGCCTCGGTCTTGGGGGCGTCAGTAGCGGGCTTGTTGTCGGTGCCGGAGCAGCCCACGAACAGAGCGGCGACCATGGCCAGAACAAGAACGAGCGCAAGAATCTTCTTCATGTTTTTTCCTCCATTTTCTAAATCAGATATATATGACAGGCCATAGGGCCTCATCATCAAACGCATTATGGCACAAACTGTTGAAAAAATCAAGAGAAACTTTTATTTTTTTCAAATCTTCACATTTATTTTTCTCTTTTATTTCATATCCGCGGGGGAAAAGCTCATTGGCAGCAGCTGCTCCAGGGTCCGGGTCTCAAATTGCTCGTCCTCCCGGGCCAGATAGAGCTTGAAGTCCAGGCCGCAGAACTCCCGCAGCACCTGGCGGCAGACCCCGCAGGGGGGAAACAGGCCGGTGATCTCCTCCCCTGCCCGGCCGCCCGCCACGGCAATGGCCTCAAAGTCCCGCTGCCCGTCGTAGACAGCCTTGAACACCGCCACCCGCTCGGCGCAGATGGTGGGGCCGAAGGCGGCGTTCTCAATGTTGCAGCCCTGGTAGATCGTGCCGTCCTTACACAGCAGGGCCGCTCCCACGGCAAAGCCGGAATAGGGGACGTAGGCCTTTGCTCTGGCTTCCTTCGCCAGCCGGACCAGTTCTTCGGGTGTCGTCATTCGAGGATCTCCTCCTTAAAGCTCATGCCCTCGGTTTCCAGGGGGAGGCCGAAGATGTCGCAGACGGTGGCTGCGATGTTGGCAAAGCTGCTGCGGGTGCCCAGGCAGATGGGCTTCACCTTCTGACCCAGCACCAGCAGGGGGATGTACTCCCGGGTGTGGTCGGTGGTGGCGGTGTAGGCCGGGTCACAGCCGTGGTCGGCGGTGATCATCACCAGGTCGTCGGGGCCCATCTTCTTCATGAACTCGGGCAGCCAGGCGTCAAACTCCGTCAGGGCGGCGGCGTAGCCGTCGATGTTCCGGCGGTGACCGTAGAGCATATCGAAGTCCACTAAGTTGATGAAGCACAGGCCGGTGAAGTCCTTGTCGGCGTAGGCCATGGTCTTGGCCATACCGTCGGTGTTGCCCTTGGTGTAGACGTGCTCCGTGATGCCCTGCCCGGCAAAGATGTCGTAGATCTTGCCCACGGCGATGGAGTCCAGGCCGGCGTCCTTGAAGGCGTCCAGCATGGTCTTCTTGGGGGGCTCCAGGGAGAAGTCATGGCGGTTGGTGGTGCGGGTATAGTTCCCGTTGCCCCGGCCGATGAAGGGACGGGCAATGACCCGGCCCACCCCGTGCTTGCCCCGGAGGATCCGGCGGGCAATGCGGCAGTACTCGTAGAGCTGCTCGATGGGCACCACGTCCTCATGGGCCGCGATCTGGAACACGGAGTCGGCGGAGGTGTAGACGATCAGGTCTCCGGTCTTCACGTGCTCGTCGCCGTACTCGTTGATGACGGCGGTGCCGGACCAGGGAGCGTTGGCCAGCACGCCCCGGCCGGTGGCCTCCCGGAAGGGCTTCAGCACCTCCTCGGGGAATCCGTTGGGATAGGTGGGCAGGGGGTCGGGGGAAATGACACCCGCGATCTCCCAGTGCCCGATGGTGGTGTCCTTGCCCATGGAGGACTCGGCCAGCTTGCCGTAGGCGCCGGTGGGATGCTCCACAGGGCCCAGGAAGTCCAGGCCGGGGATATTGCCGATGCCGGCTGCCCGCATGTTGGGGATGTTCAGCAGCTTGGACGTGGCGCAGGAGCGCAGGGTGTTGACGTTGTAATCACCGAACTGATGGGAATCGGGCATCTCCCCCGCCCCGCAGGAGTCCAGCACAAATAAGAATATGCGTTTCATGGGATCAATCCTTTCCTTTTGAAGGGCAACAGGTGCCAGGCAGCAGACAATCGGAGCGCGTCCCGCCGTATTCCTCCTGCCTGTTGCCGATTCAACTATTGCCTGATTGTTACTTCTCTAATTTGACCGCAGTCTCCAGGGCCACCTGCATCATCTGCTCGAAGCCGGTCTGTCGCTCGTCGGCGGACAGATACTCATGGCGCACCAGCTGGTCGGAGACGGTGCAGATGCACAGGGCGTTCTTCTTCAGCCGGGCCGCATTCAGATACAGGGCTGCGGATTCCATCTCGATGGCCATGATGCCCATCTTCTGCCAGTTCTTCTTGGGATTCAGGGCCTCGGGCACGCCTTCGTCGTCGTCATAGAAGAAGTCGGAGGAGAGGATGTTGCCCACGTGATAGACGGCTCCCAGCTCCTCGGCGGACTGGGTGGCGGCGTGGAGCATCTCATAGGAGCAGATGGGGGCGAAGGTCCCCATCAGGTGGAACTGGGCCTGGTAGTTGGAGTCCATGGAGGCGCCCATGGCCATGACGATGTCCTTCAGGTTGATGTGGGGCTGGATGGCGCCGGCGGAGCCGATGCGCATGATGTTGCGGACGCCGTAGGCCTCATAGAGCTCCCGGGAATAGATGCCGATGGAGGGCATACCCATGCCGGAGGCCATGACGGAGACCCGCACGTCCTTGTAGCTGCCGGTGTAGCCCTGGACGCCCCGGACATTGTTCACCAGCACAGGATCCTTGAGAAAATGCTCGGCAATGTATTTGGCCCGCAGGGGATCGCCCGGCATCAGGACCGTCTGGGCGAAATCCGCCGGAGTCGCCTTGATATGGGGGGTCGGATAGTTCATCATCTGTCATCATCCTTTCGTATGCAGTTTCACTTTTTTGTGTTCCCGGATGGCTGCCTGCCAGCAGCGGTGGCACATGGCGATGTAGCAGTCATTGCCCCCCAGCACCACCTGGGCGCCTTCGGTGACCACGTAGCCGTCACCGTCCACACGGGCGTTGACCGTGGCCTTGGAGCCGCAGTCGCAGATGGTCTTGATCTCCTGGATGGAGTCCGCCAGCTCAAAGAGCCGACGGCTGCCGGGGAAGAGCTTGGTCTGGAAATCGGAGCGCAGCCCGAAGCAGAGCACGGGGACGTCCAGCTCGTCCACGATGCGGCGCAGCTGGTCGATCTGCTCCGGGGTGAAGAACTGGCACTCGTCCACGATGACCACGTCCGCGTGCCGCAGGGGGAAGAGCTCGAAGAGATCCGCGTCGGGGCCCAGCGCCTCCGCCTCCGCCATGAGGCCGATGCGGGACTTCACCACGGAGGCGCCGTCCCGGTTGTCGGTGGCAGGCTTGATGAGCCAGACCCGCATGTCGTTCTCTTCATAATTATACTTGGTAATGAGGGCCTGGGCGGTCTTGGATGAGCCCATGGCCCCGTACTTGAAATAGAGCTTTGCCATTGTATCGGCCTCCGAATGCGAATTTTGACAGATACATTATACAATCTTTTTCCGGGGAGTGCAACGGCTTTTTGTCTGAAAGCGATAAAAAAACAGGGCTGCGACCCTGTTTTTTTATCGTGTTCGGATGCTTTACCAGTCCTCGGAGCCGCTTGCGCCGGTCTGGGTCTGCTCCGCCGTTTCCGTCCTCTCCGCCTCCTGCTTTTCCAGCTCCGCGAAGCGGTCAAAGATGGACTCGGATTCGTTGACGGGGATCTCCTCCCCCTTCATGCAGGCGTGGAACTGGCTGCGGGTCATGGTGTCGTGGGCCAGCAGATACCGGGCCACGGCCTCCAGCTTGTCGTCGTGCTCCCGGAGAATGCCCTCGCACTGCTCATAGGCCTGGTCGATCAGACTGCGGATCTCCTCGTCGATCTTGCCGGCGGTCTGCTCGGAATAGGGCTTGGTACGGCCGTAGCTCATGCCCACAAAGACCTCGTTGTCGTCGCCGTAGCGGACCGTGCCCAGAGCATCGCTCATGCCGTAGCGGGTCACCATATCGTGGGCGATGGAGGTGGCATGCTGGATATCGGCGGAGGCGCCGGTGGAGATGTCGTCCATTTTCAGGCTCTCCGCAATCCGGCCGCCCAGGGCGGAGACGATGCTCTCAAACATCTCGGAGCGGCTGGTGTCGTCCTGGTCCTCCTCCGGCAGGTACATGGTCAGGCCTCCCGTGGGGCCCCGGGGAATGATGGTGACCATCTGGACCGGGGGATGGTGGGGCAGATACCAGGCGGAGACCGCGTGGCCCGCCTCGTGATAGGCGGTGAGACGGCGGGTCCGCTCGGAGACCTTGTGGCTCTTCTTCTGGGGTCCGGCCCAGACCTTCAACAGGCCCTCCTCCAGATCCTCCATGAGGATGCAGGGGCGGTTGGCCCGGGCGGCCAGCAGCGCCGCCTCGTTCAGCAGATTTTCCAGATCCGCGCCGGTGAATCCCACGGTCGCCCGGGCCACGATGTGCAGATCCACGGTGTCCGCCAGGGGCTTGCCCTTGGCATGGACCTTCAGAATGGCCTCTCGGCCCTGGCAATCGGGCTTGCCAATATAGACCTGGCGGTCAAAGCGGCCGGGCCGCAGCAGCGCCGGGTCCAGAATGTCCTTCCGGTTGGTGGCGGCCATCACAATGACGCCGGTGTTGCCGGTGAAGCCGTCCATCTCCACCAGGAGCTGGTTCAGGGTCTGCTCCCGCTCATCGTGTCCGCCGCCCAGGCCGGCGCCTCTGTGGCGGCCCACGGCGTCGATCTCGTCGATGAAGATGATGGCGGGTGCCATCTTCTTGGCCTGGTCAAACAGGTCCCGGACACGGCCGGCGCCCACGCCCACGTAGAGCTCCACAAAGTCGGAGCCGGAGATGGACAGGAACTGCACGTCCGCCTCACCGGCCACAGCCTTGGCCAGCAGGGTCTTGCCGGTGCCCGGAGGGCCCACCAGCAGCACGCCCTTGGGCACCTTGGCCCCCAGGCGGGTGT
>CAMNHH010000133.1 GCA_946539175.1 uncultured Clostridia bacterium
GGTGCCTGTGTCCAACCATAGACGTGTGGGTTCAAGTCCCATCTCCCGCACCATTGTCGGAGATTCCTCCGTACGGCTCAGAAAAACCGATCGCTTGATGCGATCGGTTTTTCTTCTGCTATACTCCACTCCGCTTCACATTCGCTCCAAGCGAAGCACACTTCGGCGGGGGCCCTGTTACTTTCCGCACGATTCAAAAAGCGGCAGTCGCATTTTTGCGATTGCCGTTTTTTGGTACTCCGAAGGGCGCTAATACGAAAGTAGGAAAATCTCGAACAGGCCCACGGCAGTATGGCAGGAGGTCACGAAGCGTTTGAGTGACCTCCTGCCCGATTTTTAGCTATGGGGATTATTCGTGGCCGATCTCCACGGACCAGCCCTCGGGACCCTTGGCGCGGCCCCACTGGATGTCGGTAAGAGTCTTGTAGGCGTAGAGAGAGATATCGCCGATCTTGCCGTCGTTGATCTTCATGACCTTATCGCCCCATTCCAACTGACCCACGGGGGAGATGACAGCGGCGGTACCGGTGCCGAAGACCTCCTGCAGTTTGCCGGCGTCGTAGGCGTCCGCAATTTCCTGAATGGCAATCTTCCGCTCGGTGACTTTGTAGCCCTTCTCCCGGAGAATCTGGATCATGGACATTCTGGTGATGCCGGGCAGGATGGAGCCGTCCAGCTCAGGCGTCAGGACCTCGCCGTCCACCACGAAGAAGATATTCATGGCGCCGACCTCGCCGACATATTTCTTCTCCACACCGTCAAGCCACAGCACCTGGGAGTAGCCCTTCTCATGGGCGATGGACTGGGCCTTCATGGAAGAGGCATAGTTGCCGCCGGTCTTGGCAAAGCCGGTGCCGCCGCGCACAGCGCGGACATACTCTTCCTCCACATAGATGGGCACAGGCTGCAGGCCGTTGGCATAGTAAGCGCCGGAGGGGGAGAGCAGCACGCAGTAGATGTAGCTGTCAGCTTCCTTGACGCCCAGCTTGGCCTCGTTGCCAATGATGAAGGGACGGATGTAGAGGGAGGCTTCCTTGTCCTCGGGGATCCAGTCCTTATCCAGCAGCACCAGCTCCTTCAGGGACTCAATGCAGAAGTCTACGTCCAGGGCTGGGATGCACAGACGCTCGTTGGAGCGGTTCAGGCGCTTGAAGTTCTCCTCGGGCCGGAACAGCAGAATGCGGCCGTCCTCGGCGCGGTAGGCCTTCATGCCCTCAAAGGTCTCCTGGGCGTAGTGAAAGCAGGTGGCGGCGGGGCTCAGAGAGATGGGACCGTAGGGGACGATGCGGGCGTCATGCCAGCCGATGCCGCGGGTGTAGTCAACCAGCAGCATATGGTCGGTGAACACGGAGCCGAAGCCCAGCTTCTGGCCCTTAGCGGGCTTTGCCTTAGGGGCAGTGGTTTTGGTAATGGTAAGACCTTTCACGATGATTACTCCTTTTTGACACGCAC
Organism: uncultured Clostridia bacterium; assembly: GCA_946539175.1. Classification (GTDB taxonomy): domain Bacteria; phylum Bacillota; class Clostridia; order Oscillospirales; family Oscillospiraceae; genus JAFRPC01. The sequence continues at coordinate 1,453 of CAMNHH010000133.1, forward strand.
AGAGGACGGCTCTCCGTGCCGGATCGAAATTCTGAATTTGACGCTGGTGAAGCACAGAGAGCCGCCCTCTGTGGGTTTCTTTAATCCAGCGGAATGCGGAAGGCCCGCATGGTATTGATGATGTGCAGGTACATGGCGGTTTTGGCGCCCTCCGGGTTCCGGTCCCGCAGATAGTCCATCACAAGCCGATGATCCCGCAGGGTCATTTCCGATACCTCGGGAGATTCGTTGGCCAGAATGATGCCTTCGTGGATGGCCCGGTTGAACACGGGCAGCAGGGCAGTGATGAACTGATTGTGGGTGGCGGAGGCGATGGAATTGTGGAATTTCTGCTCGATTTCGCCCCAGAGGGGATCCCGCCGCAGGATCATCTGCTCGTCCTGCTCTCCGTAGCGGAAGATGGTGGCAAGCTCCTCGTCGCTGGCCCGGAGGCAGGCGTAGTAGGCTGCCTGGGGCTCGAACATCAGGCGCATTTCATAGAGCTCCTTGGTGTTCACGTTGGTGTTTCGGATTTTCAGAACGTCGTAGTCGGCGTGGATGCTCTTGCTTTCAGTGACGAAAGTGCCGATGCCCCGGCGGGCCTCCACGAGACCTCTGGTGGAGAGGATCCGCAGGGCCTCCCGCAGGGTAGTACGGCTGACTCGCAGCTCATCCGCCAGATCCAGCTCGTTGGGGAGCTTGTCGCCGGGCTGAAAACGGTGCTTGGCAATCATCTCCGTCAGCAGGTCCGCGATACGGACCGGCAGCGCATTGCCTGCGTGGGGCACGTGAATCCCTCCTCAGAAGGTCATTTCCTTGAGCTCAGGCGCAAGCTGCACCTGGAAGGGGAGAAGATCGAGGATCTGGGTCTGGACGTCGATGCCCTTGGCCACCTCCGTCAGCGCCAGGCCCTTTTCGCCCAAGCGGAAGACGCAGCGTTCGGTGACGTAGGTGATGTCCTGCTTGTTCTCATGGGCGTTCTGGGCGGAGAAGCTCAGCGCGGTGACCTGCGGCGTAAACTTCAGGAACTTGCCTTCCTTCAGAATGTGCAGGCCTGACTCGTCCTGGGCAATCTCCAGACCGCCGGCGGTGAAGGTGGTGCAGAAGACCACCCGGGGCGTAAACTGGGTGATGTTGATGAAGCCGCCGATGCCGGAGAGCTTCTTGGGATTGTAGTGGCCGTTTACGTTGCCCTCAGCGTCCACTTCCAACGCGCCGATGAAGCAAATATCCAGTCCACCGCCGTCATAGAGGTCGAACTGTTCAGCGGTGGTGACCACGGCCTGGGTGCCCATGGCGGCTCCGAAGGCCAGGCCGCCCATGGGAAGGCCCTTCATGGACCCGGCCTCTACGGTGAGAGCAACCTTGGGCAGCATGCCGTTGCGGGCAGCCTCCACAGCCACGAACTCCGGTGCGCCTACGCCGATGTTCACCACGTCGCCCTCTTTCAGCTCCCTGGCCGCCCGACGGGCGATCAGCTGCTTGGCAAAGTCCTTGGGGTTGGTGGAAGCGTGGCTCTTGGCGTATTCCACCAGGGCCTCATCGCTCATGGGAACGTCTCCCGTGAACTTGGGATCGGAGCCGGGGATGCCCTGGATCTGGGTCTGCTCAGGGGTGACGCAGATATAGTCCACCAGCACGGCTGGAATGGAAATCTCAATGGGACGGCGGGGGGTATCCAGGACCTTTTCCACCTGGACAATGACGATGCCGCCCCGGCGCTTGGTGGCCTGGGCTATGGAAAGGGGGTCCCCGATGACGGGCTCATTCTCCATGGAGATGTTGCCCCGGCTGTCGGCGCTGGAGGCCTTGATCAGTGCCACGTCCGGCTGCGGCACAGCGTATTTCAGGTGCCGCTTACCGTTGATCCAAATCTCCTCCACCAGCTCCTGCCTGGAGCGCTCGTTGAGCTGATAGCCCTTGTACTTGGGATCCACAAAGAGGTTCAGGCCCGCGTCTGAAATCACGAAATCGTGTCCGGCAGCAGCGGCTCTGACTGCGTGGGACATGACGCCGAAGGGCAGATTATAGGCCTCTATCTTGTTATCCAGTACCATCTGAGCGGTGATGGGCATGGAGGCGTAGTGGCTCAGATAGAGAGTCTTTACGGCGCCCAGGGTGATGATCTGCTCGCAGACCGTGTTGGGAGCCCAACCGCCGAGACCGGCGGTGCAGTAGATGGTCAGATCCTTGGGATGGCCTTCGGCCTTGAATCGTTGGTTCAGGGCCTCGGAGAGCTGCTCGCAGTTATACATTCCAAGGAAATTGTTGTAGATCAGCGTGTCTCCATCACGAATCAGCCGGACGGCCTCAGCGGCGGAAAGATACTTGGGCATAAGGTTTCCTCCCTTTTTGATCCGCAGGGCGGCCCAGGGTAAGGCCGCCCTGCGGGGCGGATTAGTCGATGCAGGAAGCGCCCCGCTTCAGAGCCTCACGGTTCAGGGGGATCAACTTGGCCTTGCGCTCGCCCAGCTTCTCCAGCAGAGCTTCGAGAACGGTCTCGATGTCCACGCAGTGGGACTTGCCGATGTAGGCGCCCAGCATGATCATGTTGGAGACCTTGGGGTTGCCCAGCTCCGTGGCGATTTCGGTGCAGGGGACGTAATAGGCGTTGACGTCGGTGCGCTTGACCTTGATGTCGATCATGGAGGAGTTGACGAAGATGGAGCCGCCGGGTACCACCGCGTCCTCAAACTTCTCCAGAGAGGGACGGTTCATCACGATCAGAGAGGTGGGACGGGTGACCAGGGGAGAATCAATCTCTTCCTCGGAGAGCATGACGGAGCAGTTGGCGGTGCCGCCGCGCATCTCGGGACCGTAGGAGGGGATCCAGGAGGTATTCTTGCCTTCCTTCATGCCGGCAGCCGCCAGCAGCTGGCCCATGAGCAGAACGCCCTGGCCGCCAAAGCCCGCGAAAATATTTCTTTCAACCATGACTTATACCTCCTTAAAAGTGCCCAGAGGATAGTAGGGGATCATGTTATCCTGCAGCCAGTCCATGGACTCGGCGGGGGACTTGCCCCAGTTGGTGGGGCAGGGAGAGAGGACCTCCACCAGGGAGAAGCCTTTGCCCTCAATCTGGCACTGGAAGGCCTTCTTGATGGCAGCCTTGGTCTTGCGGATGTTGGCCGCGTTGTTCAGGGCGCAGCGGGCGATGTAGGCGGAGCCGTTGATGGTGGCCAGCATTTCGGCGATCCGGATGGGCTCGCCGCAGTGCTCCTTCTGACGGCCGTAGGGGGAGGTGGTGGTGACCTGGCCCACCAGGGTGGTGGGGGCCATCTGGCCGCCGGTCATGCCGTAGATGGCGTTGTTGATGAAGATGGTGGTGATCTTCTCGCCGCGGTGGGCGGCGTGGACGATCTCGGCGGTGCCGATGGAGGCCAGGTCGCCGTCGCCCTGATAGGTGAAGATGTACTTGTCGGGATGGACGCGCTTGAAGCCGGTGGCGACGGCGGGGGCGCGGCCGTGGGCGGCCTCATACATATCCACGTTCATATAGTTGTACATGAACACCGCGCAGCCCACGGGGGCGACGCCGGCGCATTTTTCCTGAATGCCCAGCTCCTCAATGACCTCGGCGACAAGACGGTGTACGATGCCGTGACCGCAGCCGGGGCAGTAGTGGAAGGGAACGTCCGTCAGGACGGGAGTTTTCTGAAACACAACTGCCATTCTTAAGCCCTCCTCATGATCTTCATAACGCGTTCAGCGATCTCTTCCGCGGTGGGAATGATGCTGCCGCCCTTGCCCATGAATTCAACGGGCTTCTCGCCGTTGACGGCAAGGCGGATATCCTCCACCATCTGGCCGTTGGAGATTTCCACGGTCAGAGCGCCCTGCACAGACTCCTGGGCAATGGCGTCGTGGACTTCCTTGGTGGGGAAGGGCCACAGGGTGATGGGCCGGACCAGACCGCATTTGATGCCGTTCTCCGCCAGGATGCGGACGGCAGCCTTACAGACGCGGGCCACAGTGCCGTAGGCACAGAGCATAAACTCGGCGCCTTCGGTCTTGTAGGTTTCTACCATAACTTCGTTCTTGCGGATCTCGTCGTAACGGGCATTGAGCCGGGTCATCAGATCGTCCAGCACCTCGGTTTCAATGTACAGGGAATTGATGACGGCGCGGGGACGGTCCCCCTTGGGATCCCAGCCCTGGCAGGCCCAGGGCTTCTCGGGAATGGTGGGATTCTCATTCATCTTCAGCTCCACAGGCTCCATCATCTGGCCGATCAGACCGTCGGCAAGGATGATGACGGGGGTGCGGTACTTATCGGCGGTGTCGAAGGCTCTGGGCATCAGGTCGCAGGTCTCCTGGATGGAGGAGGGCGCGTAGACTACGCAGCGGTAATCGCCGTGGCCGCCGCCCTTGCAGGCCTGGAAGTAGTCGCCCTGGGAGGCCTGGA
>CAMNHH010000134.1 GCA_946539175.1 uncultured Clostridia bacterium
CCCAGCCGGGAGATCCGGGCAGGGGACACGGTAGAGCTGCTGAAGCTGGGCACCAAGGCCACGGTCCTGGCTGTCAACAAGGATGGCAGCTATCAGCTCCAGGCCGGCATCATGAAAATCAACGTGAAACCGGACGAGGTGTATCTGCTGGAGAACGAGCCCACCGAGGTAAAAAAGTACATCGATAAAACCCGGCGGGAATTCAAAAATACCGCTCAATCTCCGGAACTGGATCTGCGGGGCATGGACGCCTTGGAGGCCTCCGCCGTGCTGACCCTGTTTTTGGACAACGCCTTTATGGCAAATCTGACCCAGGTCCGCATCATCCACGGCAAGGGCACGGGCGTATTGCGGAAAACCGTCCATGAGGAGCTGCGGCACAACAAGCACGTCAAAAAATTCCGTCTGGGTGTCTACGGCGAAGGAGAAGACGGAGTCACAATTGCGGAATTGGCATAGGCGGAAAAGCCGGATAAATGATCATTTTGCTCTGAAATGCGCTTGTTTTAAAATATAATGCTTGACTTTTTGCGCTGAAATGTGTATATTGACAGTGCTTATTTGGGTGGATATCACCCCTTCTTGTGAGGTAGAAAAATGTACAATATCACCACTGTTGTAAAATGCGCATCCGGTCTGCACAACAAGCAGGCTACATATTTCATCCAGAAAGCCAACGATTTCTCTTCCAGCATCTGGATCGAGGCGGATGAACGACGGATCAACGCGAAAAGTCTTCTTGGCGTTCTCTCCATGGCCATCGTGACCGGCACTGAAGTGACGATCTCCGCAGAAGGCCCCGACGAAGAGGAAGCGGTAAAGACCCTGGCTGACATGCTGGAAGCAGACCTGTTCTGACATTCACTGCCCCAAAGGCCGGATCCCGGTCTTTGGGGCATGCTCTATCCAGGAGGTACCGGAGATTGACAAAAACAGAATTGAAGGAAAAAGCCCTCTCTTTGCCCCTGGCTCCCGGCGTCTATCTGATGCAGAACAAGGCAAACGAGGTCATCTACGTGGGAAAGGCCAAAAAGCTGAAGAACCGCGTGAGCCAATATTTCATCGAATCGGCGGCCCATACCCCCAAGACCCGCCTCATGGTGTCCAAAGTGGACCACTTCGACGTGATCATCGCCTCCTCGGAATTTGAGGCCCTGGTGTTGGAATGCAGCCTGATCAAGCGATATATGCCCAAGTACAACATCCTGCTGAAGGACGACAAGGGCTATCCCTACCTGCGCCTGGATTTGTCGGAGTCCTATCCGGTCATGACCCTGGCGCCAAAGGCCCTGGAGGACGGCGCACGATACTATGGACCATACGGCGGCCGCTATTTGACCCAGAAGGCCATCGACACCCTGCGGCTGACCTTCAAGCTGCCGGGCTGCGGCAAGCAGTTTCCCCGGGACATCGGAAAGGAACGTCCCTGTCTGAACTATCAGATGGGCAATTGCGACGGCTGGTGCCGTGGGACTCCGGATCAGACGGAATACGCCGAACGAATGCGGCACGTGGCCAGCCTGCTCTCCGGCAGCTACAAGCCCGTGGCCGCGGAGCTTAAGGAAAAAATGCTGGAGGCCTCCGAGGCATTGGAGTTCGAGCGGGCCGCCCAGCTCCGGGATCGGATGAACGCCATCGAGTCTCTGGGCCAAAAGCAGCTTGTCACCGCCGGGCGGATGGCGGATACCGACGCCATCGGCTACGCCCAGACCGAGGCCAAGGGCTGCTTTGCAGTGCTGCACTATGTGGACGGGAACCTGGTGGACAAGGATTACGAGATCCAGCCCTTGGCGGACGATCCCGCCGAGGCGATCTCCTCTCTGCTCAAACAGTACTACCTGACCCGCGGCGCCGCGCCGAAGCAGATCCTGCTGCCCATGGAGATGGAGGACGCGGAGCTATTCGAGCAGCTGCTCCAACAGACGCTGAATAAGCGGGTCCGGATTCGGGTCCCACAGCGGGGAGACAACACCCGTCTGGTGGAAATGGCCATGAACAACGCTCGACAGGAGGCGGAACGGATCACCACCCGGGAGGAAAAGCTCCGGGGCACCGTGGAGCTGCTGCGGCAGATGCTCCGCATGGACAAGCAACCCCGCCGCATGGAGTCCTACGATATCTCCAACATTTCCGGTACGGACATCGTGGCCTCCATGGTGGTGTTTGAAGACGGCAAGCCCCTTCGCTCCGGCTACCGGCATTTTAAGCTGGAGGGCCTGGAGGACCAGGATGATTATGCCTCCATGCGTCAGGTGCTGCACCGGCGCTTTGCCCACTATCTGGCAGGGGATAAGGGCTTCGAGACCGCGCCGGATCTGCTGCTGATCGACGGGGGCGTCAACCATGCCCAGACCGTGCTGCAGGAGCTGACGCCTATGGGGATCCGCATTCCAATTTTCGGCATGGTCAAGGACGACCGCCACCGGACCCGGGCCCTGGTGACCCCGGAGGGAGAGGAGATTGGCATCTCCGGCAAGCAGAGCGTATTTGCTTTGATCGGTCAGATTCAGGAGGAGACCCACCGCTTTGCCATCACCTACCACCGTAAGCTTCGCAGCAAACGGGTCAAGGGCAGCACGCTGGACAAAATCCCCGGCATCGGGGAAAAGCGCCGGAGCGATCTGCTCAAGCGCTTTAAGACGGTGTCCGCCATCCGGCAGGCTTCCCTGCAGGAGCTGCGGAGCGTCCTACCCGCGGACGCGGCCACGTCCGTTTACAGTTATTTTCATGAGGAGGGAGCAGAATGAGAGTCATCGCCGGAACCGCAAGATCCGTACCGCTTCTGAGCCGGGACGGGCTGGATACCAGACCCACCACAGACCGGGTCAAGGAAGCAGTTTTCAACATCATCCAGTTTGAGATCGAGGGCCGACAGGTCCTGGATCTCTTCGGTGGAAGCGGCCAAATGGCCATTGAGGCTCTGAGCCGCGGCGCCGCCGGAGCTGTGATCGTGGATCAAAGCCGGGAGTCCTTCTCCGTCATCCAGCAGAATCTGAAGAAAACACGGCTCGCAGATCGGGCAACGGTGGTTTGCGCCGATTATATGGACTTCCTGCGCCGGGCGGATCGGAAATTCGATTTGATTTTTCTGGACCCACCCTACCGGGAGAAATTTCTGGAAAATGCTCTAAATCGGATTTCAGAAATTGACATCTTGAAATCCGGTGGTATAATAGTATGCGAAAGACCAGCGGAAAAAGCCCTGCCGGACAGCTATCCCGGATTTCAACGCGTCAGGGACTACCGATACGGGAAAACGGGGATCACCGTTTACCGGGCAGGCGCTTTGTCTTAAGATAGAAAAATGGAGGAATTAGCAATGAACGAACACGGCATTGAGGAAATCATCAGCACCCTGTACGAAATGATTCAGGATGCGAGAAGCGTTCCCCTGAGCAGTGAAAAGTGCGTCATCGAGCGGGACCGGGTTCTGGATCTGCTGGATGAGATCAGCAACCAGCTTCCCGGCGAGCTGAAGCAGGCCCGCACCATCGTGGAGTCCCGGGGCGAGGTCATCAACAACGCCAAGCGCGAGGCAGAGAATATTCTGAAGCAGGCGAATCTCCAGGCCAAGCAGCTGGTGGCCGACGATGAGATCTATCGCCAGGCCCAGGAGGAGGCCAATGCCATGGTTCAGGCCGCTCAGGATCGGATCCGTGAGCTCAAGGGCGTGACCAACGATTATGTGGACGACGCGCTGAAGCAGACGGAGCAGGCCATTGCCGAAGCGCTGAACGAGGTCAAGGAATCCCGCGCCAAGTTCAACGCCCTGGTGGGCGCTCAGAATAAGGCCGCCAAGGCCACCCCCAATCCCGCGATCATCGAAGACGTCGATTGATTAACTGAATATTATACAGGAGGTTTACATGGACTATTTGACTCAATATCGTTATTGGCTGGAGAATGCTCCCGTTTCCTATCGGGACATGCTGCAGAGCATGGAGGGCAATGAGCTGGCGCTGAAGGGCTGCTTTGGTGCGGAGCTGGCCTTCGGCACCGCCGGTATTCGCGGCGTCATGGGCCTGGGCTGCAATCGGCTGAACGAGTTCACCGTTCGCAGAACCGCTCAGGGGATTGCCAAGTGGCTCAACGGCACCGATCTGCCCAAGCGCTGCGCCATCGGTTATGACAGCCGCCACAATTCCCGCCTCTACGCGGAGATCTGCGCAGTGGCTCTGGCCGAGACCGGTATCCAGGTCCACATCTACCACGAGCTGGCCCCCACCCCGATGCTGTCCTATGCGGTCCGCGCTCTGAGCTGCGGCTGCGGCATCATGGTGACTGCCTCCCACAATGCCGGTATGTATAACGGCATCAAGTGCTACGGCGAGGACGGCTGCCAGATGACCGACGAGCCTGCTGCCATCGTCTATGCAGAGATCCAGAAGACCCCCTACTTCGTACTGCCCGAGAAGACCTTCGACGCCCTGAAGACGGAGGGCCTGATTCACGACATTCCCAAGTCCCTCTGGGACTCCTACATCGACCGCGTCATGCAGGAGGGGCTGAATCTGGAGCGGGTGAAGACCTCCGGTCTGCACGTGCTCTACACCCCCCTCTGCGGCACCGGCAACAAGCCCGTTCGGGAGCTGTTCCGCCGCATCGGCATCAAGGCCGACATCGTCACCGTCCAGGAGAAGCCGGATGGCGATTTCAAGACCTGCTCCTACCCCAACCCCGAGACTGACGCCGCGCTGAATGAGAGCTACAAGCTGGCGGAGCAGGTGCATCCCGATCTGATCATCGGCACCGATCCCGACGCCGACCGTACCGCGGTCGCCGTTCCCGTCAACGGTCAGTTCCGCAAGCTCAGCGGCAACGAGCTGGGCTGCGTCCTGCTGGACTACATCCTGCGGACCCGCAGCGAGCGTGGCAATCTGCCCGAAGGCGCCGAGGCCATCAAGTCCATCGTTTCCACCCCGCTGGCAGATAAGATCGCAGAGTTCTACGGGGTGGAGATGAAGAACGTCCTCACCGGCTTTAAGTACATCGGCGGCGAGATCCTCCGTCTGGAGGGTCTGGGGCAGGAGGACAAGTTCATTTTCGGCTTCGAGGAGAGCTGCGGTTATCTGAAGGGCACTTACGCCCGGGATAAGGATGCCGTTGTTGCCACCATGCTGGTCTGCGAGGCTGCGGCCTATGCCAAGGAGAACGGCATGAACCTGGCCGACTATATGGACGCCCTGTATCGCCAGTTCGGCTGCTACTCCGCCTACGTTCAGAGCGTGGAGCTCCAGGGCATCACCGCCAACGAGGTCTCCAAGGCCTTCATGACCAACATCCGGGAGAACACTCCCGCCGAGGTTGCAGGCTGCAAGGTTACCGCCACGGTGGATTATCTCACCGGGATCCGTAAGTGCCTGAAGTGCGGCATGGAGTCCCAGACCGGCCTGCCCGCCTCCAACGTCTTCACCCTGGAGCTGGGAGAGAAGGGCAAGATTATCTTCCGTCCCTCCGGCACCGAGCCCAAGATCAAGCTCTACTACACTGCCATCGGCCAGAGCTGGGACGAGGCCAACGCCCTGATGGACAGCTTCAAGACCGCCATGCGCGGATTCCTCCCCGCCTGAGATGCAGAGTCTCGGATTTCAACGCTTCATAGCCATCTTTGTGGGTGTCCTGCTGGTCTTTGCCGCCATTGCGGGCATCATCACCAAGGATGAAGGCATGATCGGTATGGGGCTGGCTGTGGCTGCCCTCTATGCACTTTATCTGCGGGTCTACTTCCGCCGGAAAAAGGAAATGAAGGGCAAAAATCCCAACGAGAAGGAATCTCCGCTGCTCCGAAGATAGCAGAAAACGCTGTGCGTCTCACCCGCACAGCGTTTTTTTGT
>CAMNHH010000135.1 GCA_946539175.1 uncultured Clostridia bacterium
GACGATTTGGAAGCTGCCCCCCAGGGCCTCGGCGTAGGTCTGGGCGATGGCAAGGCCGATGCCGCTGCCCTGGGTGGAGCGGGCCTTATCTCCCCGGGCGAAGCGCTGAACGATTTCCTCCGGTGTGAAGTCCATCTCGTAGGAGGCGGTGTTCACCAGCCGGACCCGATAAGCGTCTGCTGTTTCCGTCAGCTCCAGGTGGATACGGGTGCCCTGGAGGGCGTATTTCACCGCGTTGCCCAGGAGATTGGAGAAGATCTGGTGCAGCATGGCCCCGTCGCTCTCCAGAGGTGCGGATTCCAGGGCGTAGCGGCGCTTCACCGTGAGGCCGGCGGCGCTGAGCCGCTCGTCATAGAGCCCCAGGGTCTGCTCCAGCAGCCGCACCAGGTCCAGGGGGGCCCGCCTGGGCGCCAGCACCCCGCTGGAGACCTTGGTGAGCTCAAAGAGGGAATCCACCAGGTCCCGCATATAGGAGGCCTTCTGATTCAAGCGGGCCAGCTGACTTTTTCCGGTCTCGTCCAGGGCCTGAGCCTCCAGCAGCTCCCCATAGCCGACGATGGCGGTCAACGGCGTCCGCAGATCGTGGGACACGTTGGCAATCAGGTCCACCCGGAAGCGCTCCTCCGCCACCGCCTGGGCCAGGGCCTCCCGTCGTTGATTCTGAATGGAACGGAGCTTCTCCTCCGTCTTCTCAAAGGGACCTTCCCGCAGCTCCACGTCCTGATCTGCCCGGAAGCGCTCCAGCTGGGCCTGGAAGTGGTCCATGGCCTCCCGGTAGTAGCGAATCAGGCAGGCCAACCCCAGGCCGAAGGCTGCCAACAGCCGCAGAAGCCGAAGCAGGGCCAGCAGAAGATTGTCTTCCCCGGAGGCGCCGGACAGGACGAAGCCTGCCAGCAGCAGGGGCAGCGCCAGCCAAAGCGAATATCGAAGCGGCAAAGAGCGGGGTTGGGAAATTCTTGCGCAGGCGCACCAATCCAGGGAGAAGCGAGCCCGGAGCCAGCCCCAAAGCTCCCGCAGCATTCCCAGGCTCAGAACGCACAAAAGCAGCATCCTCCAGAAGGAGGCGCTGTCGATTCCCCGGGGAAAGGCCAGCAGACTCAGCACCACAGAAAGCAGACAGTATCCGTCCGGGCCCAGCAGAGGCCTTTTCTGCCCCAAGACAAGGATTGCGGCGGCAGCCAACAGGAGCCCCAGCCCGCAGAGCAGCAGACCATAATTGTGATAACGCTCCGTCAAAGCCTCGATCTGTGCATTCCGAGCCGCCCATTGGTCGGCTTCCGGGTCCTCCGTGGGAAGCTCTGTAGTATCCATGATGACGGAGAGGCTCTCGCCGGTATACCAGGGCCAGGCTTCTGTTACCGGAGCATAGACGGCTTCTCCACCCGTTGCGGCCGCGGCTGTGCTGCCATAGGCCGAGACTTCTGTGCCGCTTTCCCCCTCGATCTCCCTCAGGGCCCGACTGCGGCTCTCATTCATCCATGCGAGCCCAAGGCTGAAGGCCAGGGCCGCCAGCAGAAGCAGCAGCCAGGCCAGGATTTCACGGCGCTTCAAAGACATAACCGATCCCCCATACCACCTTCAAATATTCCGGCTTCTTCGGGTTCAGCTCCAGCTTCTCCCGAATGCGGCTGATGTGGACCATGACCGTGTTCTCCACGGAATAGGCCTCGCTGCCCCAGACCCGCTCGTAGAGCTCCTCGGCGGAGAAGACCCGGCAGGGGTTGGACATCAGTACCAGCAGCAGCTTGTACTCCGTGGGGGTCAGCCGCACCGGGTCTCCCCGTACAATCAGCTGCTTCTTCGCGGTATCCAGGGCAATATCGCCCACCTGAATCTGATCCTCCAAACGGCCTTCCCGGATGGAGCCCAGAGCGTCGTAGCGCCGCAGCAGAGCCTTGACCCGGGCCAACAGCTCCTGCCGCAGGAAGGGCTTCACCAGATAGTCGTCGGCTCCGGCCTCCAGGCCCAGGATCCGGTCCGAGCCCTCCGCCTTGGCCGAGAGCATCAGAATGGGCACGTTGCTCTTTTCCCGGATCCGCGCTGTGGCAAGCAAGCCGCTGCACCGGGGCATCATCACGTCCATGATGATCAAATGCGGATGAAACTGCTCCGTCGCCCTGCAGGCCTCCTCGCCGTTGCGGGCGGTCTGCACCCGATAACCGGCATCCTGCAGGGTCGTTTGCAGAATGTTGACGATTTCCGCGTCGTCGTCAACAGCCAGAATTGCATACTTTTCGTTCACAATCTCTGCACCCTCTTCAAGAGATTTTTCAACATTATAGCACAGAAAAGCCCTCCGCGCAATTGTGAAAGCAAGGATTGCCCCCAAATGAAACGATTGAAACGATTGCGGTGGCTGCGGCCGCTGTGGAAGATGCTTTCCCCGACGGCGTGTTTGATCAGCGCGTCGTCAGGATCCTCCGGATCCATCGGAAACAGAAAAAACGCAAATCCCATGTTACCTTTCTTCGTTTTCCGGCGTTATCTGAGTGAAAGGCCTTTTCAATCGACGTTTCAGACAGGGACAGGCGGTGACAGATTGGACAATTCCGCAGCGACGCCACCGCCCCGGAGGCCGCCCGGCGGAGCAAGGCTGATGGAAATGGAACATGAAAAATGGAAAATGGAAAGTTATGGAGTTTTCCAATTCTGCGAATTGGAAAACGGAATAAGAAGGGACGGGGAGACGGATTCCTCGCGCCGCTCGGAATGACGGGGCGGGAACGGAGCTTCCTGTTTCTGCTGCCCAGTCTGCTGGGGGTGCTGCTGTTCTTTGTGCTGCCCTTTGGGCTGGTGATTGCTTACAGCCTGGTGAACCGGCCCGTCAACGGGGACTTTGTGGGGCTGGACAATTTCAAGGCGCTGCTGCGCAACCGGGCCTTCCTGCTGGGTGCAAAAAACACCGCGATTCTGCTTGGACTATCCGTGCCGCTGGCGGTGCTGCTGCCCCTGAAGCTGGCCCTCTGGCTGGAACGGGCGATCCCCATGAAGAGCCAGCTCCGCACGGCCTTTCTCAGCCCCATGCTGGTGCCCATCGCCTCGGTGATCCTGGTCTGGCGGGTGCTGTTCCACCAAAACGGGACCCTGAACGCCTGGCTCGGCGCAAATACGGATTGGTTCCATTCCACCTGGAGCATTGGCATGGTGCTGCTGCTTTATCTCTGGAAGAACGTCGGCTATCACACGATCCTCTTCACGGCGGCCCTGGCGGCCATCCCAAGAACCTACATTGACATGGCAAATCTGGACGGGGCCGGGCGGACCCGGCAGTTCTTTACGGTGAAGCTGCCCTTCCTGGCCCCGACCATCTTCTTCGTGGTACTCATGAGCCTGATCGCCTCCATGAAGATTTTCCGGGAGGTCTGGCTGCTGACGGGCTCCTATCCCTACGAAAGCCTGTATCTGCTCCAGCACTTCATGAACAACACCTTCCGCACCATGGACTACCAGAAGCTCAGCGCCGCGGCCCTGCTGCTGGCCCTGGTCATGGGCGCGTTGATCGCGGTGCTGCTGGCCATTGAGCGCCGCCTGGACCGGGATACGGAGAACGAATAAACCGTAGGGGGCGGCCCCCCGGACGCCCCGTGCCATTATATCCGTAGGGGCCGATGCCCACATCGGCCCTCCCTGCCGACCGGGGTAAGGGCCGATGTGGGCATCGGCCCCTACGCAGCGAGATTGATGATATGAAAAAACAACGATTCAAAAACGGCTGCCTGGGCCTGGCCCTGGGGATCCTGGCCCTGCTCTTTGTGCTGCCCACAATACTGACCGCGGTGAATTCCTTCCTCTCCGCCTCTGAGATCCGGCGCAGCTACGGCGCGGCGCTGGGGAGCGGGGAATACATGAAGGAGCACGTGATCCTGAAGCTGGTGCCGGACGTGGCCACCTTTGCGCAATACAAAACCTTTCTGCTCCAAAGCCCGGAATACCTGCAAAAGTTCTGGAACTCCGTGCTGTATACGGTTCCCATTACGATCCTGCAAACCGCCGTTTCCGCCTTGGCGGCCTACGGTTTTTGCCGAAAACCCTCCCGGCTGCGGCGGGCGATCTTCTTCGGCTATCTGGTTCTGACCCTGATGCCTTATCAGGTGACCCTGGTGCCAAATTACCTGATCAGCAAGCAGCTTGGAAGCTATGACACGATCTGGGCCATCCTGCTGCCGGGCATTTTCTCGCCCTTTGCGGTCTTCCTGCTGACCAAATACATGCAGCGGATTCCCAAGGTATATCTGGAGGCGGCGCAGCTGGACGGCGCCAACGAATGGCAGATTTTCCGCAGGATCTTTCTGCCTCAGTGCAGGAGTGCGCTCTTTGCAGTGGGCATGCTGATCTTTTTCGATTCCTGGAACATGGTGGAGCAGCCCATGGTGCTGCTGGAGCAGGAGGAGTTGCAGCCCTTGTCCCTCTGGCTCAGCCGCATCAATGAGGGCGAGCTGGGCCTTGCCTTCGCTGCGGCGGTGATTTACATGATCCCGTGTCTGCTGCTCTTTGCCAATGGCGAAAAACATCTGGAAGAGGGTATCGTAACAGGAGGCATCAAATGAACAAACAACGCACTTGGGCGAAATGGGCGCTGATCGCGTTTTTCGCCATTATGGGCATTCTGACCTTCTTTTCCGGCACGATCCGAAACATGACCCTGCCCCAGATCACAACCCAACCGGTCACCTCGGGAACCATTACCCCGGTGGTGGCGGGCAGCGGAATGACGGAGGCCGCTGAAAGCACGGAGATTCTTGCCAGCCGCGCAGGCTCCGTCACAGAACTGCTGGTACAGCCGGGCGATCGGGTCAAAGCGGGAGACGTTCTGATGCGGGTGGACTATCCGGATGACGGAAGCCTGGCGGCCAAGCAGGCGGAGCTGGCCCAGCAGCAAAAAGCGCTGGCGGAGGCCCGCCTCACGGCAACGATGTCCACAGATTCCTCCGCCTGGACCCAATATCAGATGCTGAAGAACAATCTGGAGGACGCAGAGCAGCGGCAAGCCCGGTGCCAGGAATACCTTGGGAAGCGCAAATCCCTGGACAGCCGGCTCTCCGCCGCGAAGGAGGAGCTGTCCTCCGCGCAAAGCGCCTATCACGCAGGCGTGGACGCCGCAGCCCAGGAAGCGGAGGCGGCCCATCAGGCGCTGGATGCTGCCAGCCGACAGCAGGAGAATGCCCAGGCCAACGCAAGCTATTATCAGGAGACTCCGGAGTCGGAGGAATACTTGACGGCAAAGGCCGCGCTGGACGAGGCGAACGCTGCCGTTTTGGACTGCCAGAACCGCTGCTATGCGGCGGATACGGCGCTGGAAGCCCTTCAGGCGCAGTACCAGCCCAGTGTGGACGCGGCCCAGCAGAAGGTAGACGAGCTGACCGGCCAAATCACTTCCCTGGAGCTTACGTACGCTGGCTGCACCGACGAGAAGGCCTGTGAGAACGCGGTGCTTTCCGCAAAAGGGGCGCTGTCCTCCTATTATGAAAGCCAGAAGAACGCAAAGGTCCAGGACGAGCTGGAAGCAACCCGCCTGGCCGAGATGGAGCGTCAGATCGAACAACTGGAGCAGGAGATCGCGGAGCTGGAAGCGAAGATTGGAGCAGCGGAGCTCCGGGCGAGCTGCGACGGGATCGTGGAAACGATCTATGATAAGGAAGAATTTGAAAACGGCGAAAAACTGGCTGCTTTGCAGAGCGCAGACGCCTATTCGCTTTCCTGCTCCGTTCCGATCGCCGACGCCGCCCTGCTGCGGATCGGCGCGGAGGCCAGAATCACCAATCAATCCGCCGGCGGCGTGCAGATCGTTCTGA